>CALXFK010000069.1 GCA_944387575.1 uncultured Clostridia bacterium | reverse complement strand
AAGGCTGTAAACGAGCTCCCCACACGGATCCCCTGCACGCACCGGTGCATATGTGAAGTGCGGCGCCAGTATCTCGCAGTTCACCCGTGCAGCCTCCTGCTCGCTGAGCAGCACCTCCGCCTTCGCTTCCGCAACAGTTGTCATCCGATCGGCATCTCCGCCCATCACGTCTATCGTGACCGCCGTCTCACCCTGACCGATAAGCGTGTGCGCGGAATAATTTTCAAACGCCCAGTCGCGCAGTTTCATGTGATCGCGCCAGTCGTCCGGCGCATTCAGCGTCACTATAACTATCTCGTTTATTCCGTCGCTGAACGAGGACACCAGGCAGCGCCCCGCCTTCTTTGTATACCCCGTCTTTACCCCGGTGCAATCATCGCAGAATGTGAGCAGCTTGTTATGGTTGTACATGCTGCGACCGGCGACCGTGGCGCGTGTGGTCGATACAACCTTTCTGAATGTCTCGTTGGACAGCGCATACGCCGCGAGCCGTGCGAGTTCCCGCGCCGTGGTGTGGTGACCGTCTGCATCAAGTCCGTTCGGCGTGACAAACGATGTGTCCTCCAGACCGAGTTCATCCGCACGTTCATTCATTCGTGCTACAAATGCGTCGTACCCGCCCTCGTAGTTCAACGCAAGGGCACGCGCGGCGTCGTTACCGCTCATCAGCATCAACCCGTAAACCAGTTCCTCGACGCTGACCGTCTCCCCATCGCGCAGGTACATCGATGAGCCCTCTGCGTAGCATTCCGGAGTTATTGTGATTTCCGTATCTGCACGGTACTCCTCACATGCGATAAGCGCGGTCATTATTTTGGTCGTGGACGCCATCGGCAGAACTTGATCCGCGTTTCCGCCCGCGAGGATACGTCCGCTTGTTACGTCGCACACCGCCCACGCAGCGGCAGAAACAGAGGGTACATTCCCCTCTGCGCGGACGTTTGCGGTGAGCAGAACGGCAAAAAGAAGTATAAAAGCAGTTTTTCTCAAAAAAATCACCCAGCGTAGTATAACGCCGGGTGATTTTCATTATTCGGTCATTCGCATGCAGATTCTTCCGAATCGCCCTGCGCATCGTCCTTTTTCTTCTTTTTGTCGATAGCGGAGGATATCTTGTCTATGATCTCCGGTATCAGATCGACCGCGCGGTCAAGAGGACCAGATTCACTCTGTGTGACCGGCAGTATGCGGACGTTGCCATTCGAAACAACGAGAAATGCAACCGGGGTTATCCTCATAGCCGAACCGACACCACCGCCGAAGTTAGGCGCGACACCGTCGTTCTTTTTTCCGAAATCGCTTCCTCCCGATGCAAAACCGACCGACACTTTGGAGACCGGTATAATGGTCGTCCCATCCTCAGCGACTATCTTTTCACCGATTATCATACTGACATCGGTCATTTCTCTTATGCGTTTCAGAGACGCATCCACCATCTCGCTTATCGACTTGTCCATAGCAACTTCACGCCAGATACCGGCGCATACCTCCTGTTAAATTTTACTTTGTCTGGCTCATCAGCCAGTCCATAATTCCGTACTCGTTATTGTAGGTAAGTATCCAGCAGGAATGGTTGGCGCTGAACTTCGCCTGCAGCGACATGTTCGGGTCGGTCGCAAGACCATACGCCTCAAGCTCCTCTGGCGAGTAGATCGTAAGGCGCGCATCCGGGTTGCCCGCATCGCGCAGCGCAAGAATACCATCCACAATATACTTGTGCCTGTATATAGTATGGTCAACATACGCGCAGCTTATCCAGAGCTTCGTCTCGGTAAGACCACAAAGTATCCCAAAGGTCTCAGGGGTCATTGACGGGCAAATCGGCGCTGCAGCGGCAAACAGACCGCTCCCCACCGAGAGCATACGCAAAGTTCCTGCGCCGCCCATCGACATTCCGGTGACATACACACGGTTCGGGTCAACCTTCCCATCATCTATCATCTCGCGGATTATGTCGCACACCGCCGCCAGGTACTTCCTGTGCCAGCCGCGCTCACCCTTCTGGTCGCTGTCCGCAAAACGCGCAGGCATGACCGGCGCGCCCTTCGAAAAGTCAATGTGACCGCCCGGCGCCTGCGGAGCCATTACATACACGTCCGGATAGTCCTCGGCAATCTTCGCCGCCCCGATAGTGCCAACCATCTGAAGCAGGTTGTCATCTCCGCACTCTCCGCCGCCGTGCAGGAAGAGCACAAGCGGGCGCGGACCGTGCGCCTCAGGACTGTAAAGGCGGTAGTTTACGCCTCTCTCACGGATAGCCTCGAACTTATCCACCCAGTCTATATGCATGTCGCCGACATCCGCCTTCGAAAAGCTGATACCGCCGCCAGACAGAGTGAAGTCGCCCATGTACGAGAAGGGCTCGACCTCTATGCGGTAATCGCCATCCACCGACGTCACTGCCGTAACCTTTCCGGTGAAAGCTTCACCACGTCTGGTTCCTTTAAGCGTGAGCTCGGACGCATCCGGGACCTTTGCCCCAACTACGAAGGCATACGCCTCCCATCCCATGTTACCTACTCTTGTACACGCTGTAACTTTCATTTTTGCTTCCTCTTTTCATGTTTTATTCTATTTATATCCCGTAGGAATATAACAGCGATCAAAACAAACCGCCACATAACGGCGCGCAACCGCGTAAAAAACTCTATTGTTGGTTTGTTTGCGTCGAAATCCACACGTATGTCAATCGAATAGCTTTTCACATTGGGGCAGTTCTCCATGATCGGTATCGCCGCTCCGGCAATAGACCAGACCTTCCCATATTGCAGCGCGGCTCCCGCAGGATCATCCTCTCCGGCAGCCACAAACGTAAATGCAAAACGCTTTACAAAAATTGAGCTTACTACCCGCTTCAGCGCATCCAGCGCCGGCTCCACGAAATCAAGATATTCTGTAAGCTCTTTGCCTTCACGTCTCTTCGTTTTCTTTTTTTGTTTCTTTTCCTTTTTGCCTTTTGTAGCAGTTTCAGCCTTTACACTCTTTTTGCGTGTTCCATCCATCGTCTTGCGGTGAGGGTACAGCTCTATTTTAAAGCCCCAGATTTTAACCGTAAGCTCAAAGCGTGATCTTGCATAGCTGGCAACGAGATCCACCCTCGTGACAAGGATGAGAACGGCTATTATCAATCCAAGCCCTGCCGCCGACGCAAGCACTATCCCCGCCACTTTGAGAATGGTCACCAGCAACTCCATCTTACAATCACTGCTCCCCAACGTTTTCCACGCCGGAGTCCTCCGAACCCGGCATGTCTATGCTCAGCTGACCGTCCGGCTGTTCCGCGTCGAGAGTATCCGCCACGCTCGGCAACTCGCTTATCGACTCCAGCCCGAACGCGCGCAGGAACGCAGGCGTGGTACGAAATATGCGCGGTCTACCCGGCAGTTCAAGGCACCCACAGTCCTCAATAAGCCCGCGCTCCGCGAGCATGCCCACCGTGTTTGAACTGTCAACTCCTCGGATCTGTTCGATATACGCTCGGGTCACCGGCTGATAGTAAGCAATTATAGAAAGCACCTCGAGCGCGGCACGGCTGAGCGGAGGCGGCTTTCTTAGTTCGAGGGCGCGGCGCACCTGCACCGCAAACTCTCCAGACGTCGTCATCTGCCACTCTTCTTCCAGCTTTATTATGCGCATACCGCGCCGTTCAAAGCTGTACTTGTCGGAAAGATCGGAAAGCGCCCGCTCCACTATCTCCTCAGGCAACTCGAGCGCGTCCGCTATCCTTGCCGTGCTAATGGGAGAACCGGACGCGAAGAGAATACTTTCAAGTGCAGCCGGCAGTTCGTTAATGTCCATGACCTTCACTCCGAGCTCCCGGAGGCTGCGCGAACCAACGCGCCATCCGGTGAATCTTCAATTTCCGCACGTCCCTCGCGGCAGTATTCAAGTACCGCAAGGAATGTTGCTATAACCTCCGAGCGACCGCTGCACCCGTGCAGCAATTCCATAAATCTGATCGTCGGCTTAAAAATCAGTATCTGCGCAAGCGACACGAGCTTCTGCGCCACTGGGTACTCCTCCCTACCGACTATCCCGCTGAATGCAGAAATCGGCGGCGGGGCTTTCTCGCCGCGCCTGCGCGACACATCCTCAAGCGCGCTCAAAAGTTCACCTGCAAGGTGCCGGTAGCGGTATGTGTTATCCTTGCCGAGCTGCTCCGCAGCCTTTACGTATATGTCCGAGCCTATTTTGGAGCGCTCGCCGAGATACGCCGCCCCGAGCTGCATGTTCTTGTACTCCTCCATCTGGCTGCGCTCCTCGAGCGACTTAATCAGCTTTTCCATCTCTTCCCGCGTCTCCGCATCGTCGATGGAAAGAAGCATTCGCGTCTTCAGCCAGACAAGGTGCGCCGCCATTGCAACAAAATCGCTTGCGACCTCCAGATCAAGCTCCTCCCGCACACGCATCCACTCAAGATACTGGTCGAGAATAAGCGAGATCTGAATGTCCTTTATCTCGATTTTATTCTTTGACAGCAGGTACAATATGAGATCGAGCGGTCCGGAAAAGTCCTCATACTCCTCGCGACTACGCACGACCCTCTCAAGGTGGAAACTGAGTTCCTCCATCCTTCCTCCTCAAATTAAACCAAGTAATCTGAACGGCATATGCGCCAGATATGACAGAAAAGACATCACCGCTCCCCTTGCACCCGAAAGCACCGTCCCCAAAATATCGAATTGAGGCAGGAAATTTCCCGCAAGCACGAGAACGAGCAGTATTATCGTACCATACCTCTCATACCGGAGCATCGTGTAGTACGCTCTTTCCGGAAGCAGCGCGCCCACAATTTTCGAACCGTCCAGCGGGGAGATGGGTATGAGATTAAAAACTCCAAGTCCGGCGCTCAGCAGCGCCGTAAAATAGAAAAAGCTGTACACCGCCTGCGCCACATCACTGTACCTCACAAACGCCTCCATCGCGCTTGTGACAATAAGGCAAACGAGACTGAGAAGTAGGTTTGACACCGGACCCGCAAGACCCACTATCGCCATATCACGCTTCGGTTTCCTGAAATACCTCATATCGACCGGCACCGGCTTTGCCCATCCGAATCCGACCAGCACCATCATTATAAAACCGACCGGGTCAAAATGCCGCACCGGGTTCAGCGTGAGCCGCCCTAGCTGCTTTGCTGTCGGGTCACCAAGCTTGTACGCCACCCAGCCGTGGCTGCACTCGTGCAGCGGAATGCATATCATTGCCGCTGCAGCCAGATAAATATAGGTAGAAATTTCATGGAACATCTGTTTTATACCAGTCACACAATATACAGCAGATTCATTATAACACAAACTGCCAGTTTATACAACATCTGCGCCGCTATTCAAAATCTTTTTCGGTTGAATCGAGGAATTTTTCACGAGTCGCCGCCATATAGTTCGGTTTGAGCGAGGTTTCTGCAAGTGCACTTTCAAAATATTTTGGATTGACCGGGGCACGCGCTGCGTCTAACACGACCTCAGCCTCTATCCGCCCCTCACCCGCGTCCCGCGCGACAAACGAGAGATATGCATCACGGAGATTTATTTCGGTCTCGCCCTTTTTTGAACGCTTTACCACCGGTATGGTTTCCTGTGCAAAAAAGTCTGCGAGCCGCTCCGGCGCGGGAGCACCGTTATCGTATTCGAAAGTAAGGCGATAAAGCGCAAGCGCTATTTCGCTTGCCGCCGCCTGCGGCGGATACGCCCGGATAGCACGAAGTCCCACCGGCAGCGCCGCGTTCAGAAGTTCCGGAACTCTCTCGAGCGAGGGGCAATCCGCCTCAAAATCTAGGAGCTCACCGTATCCCTCTACCCCGACCGGGAGAGGGTGCGCGATCGATATTTTGGGGTGCGGGTTGAACCCCTCCGAGTGCTTCAGCGGAATCCCTGCACGAAGAAACGCCCGTGCAAAGGTGTGCATCACATCGAGATGCGACAGCCACTTCGCGCTGCCCGTTTTTTGAAAAACAAGTCTGTACTTAGGCATCACACACGCCCCCCTCAAGGAAGTCGGACGCACCGCAGCCGGAACATCCCGCGCGGCAATCCGGAGTTATCTCAGAGCGGTAAGCCGCCGCGCGCTCCCGCTTCAGATATTCCGGGTCCACTCCGACGCTTATATGGTTCCAAGGTAGGATCTCGTCCTCCCCGCGCTCGCGAAGCGCATAGAAGTCCGGATCAAGCCCCACTTTTTTAAACGCGCCCATCCACTTTTCGAAGTCGAAATATTCGTTCCAGCCGTCGAACTTGCATCCGTCTCGCCACGCCTGCTCGAGCACGTCTCCCAGCCGCCGGTCGCCGCGTGCAAAAACGGCTTCCAGGTAGCTTGTGGACGGGTCGTGCCAGTTGTACGCGATCGCACGCGGCATCTTTCCCTTCAGCAGGTCTATCTTTCGCTTAAACTCCTCCATCGAGTTCTGTGCTTCCCATTGGAACGGAGTGTGCGGCTTCGGCACAAAACACGCGACCGACACCGTTATCCGCACCCCGCGCTTGGAAGTGGCGGTCTCCTTTGCGAGCTTCATCATGCGGTACGCGAGACCCGCTATTGCAAGGACGTCCTCGTCAGTCTCGGTCGGAAGACCAATCATAAAGTAGAGCTTGAGCGTCGAGTAACCGCCCTCAAACGCAATGCGGCAGGTCCGCGCGAGGTCCTCCTCCCGCACATTCTTGTTTATCGCATCGCGCAGCCGCTGGCTTCCCGCCTCCGGGGCGAAGGTCAATCCGCTCTTGCGTACCTTCTGCACCCTCTCCATAAGTTCAAATGAGAAATTGTCCGCCCGAAGCGAGGGCAAGGACAAGTTTGTTCGGCGCGGCTCGCAGAATTCGAGAAGCAAATCGCAGAGCTGACCGAGCGGACGATAATCGCTTGTACTCAGCGAGCTCAGCGATATCTCCTCGCATCCAGTGTGTTCCAACAGCGCTTTCGCCTGCTTTACTACCGTCTCGCACGACTTTGAACGGACCGGGCGATAAATCTGCCCCGCCTGGCAGAACCTGCACCCGCGTATACATCCACGGAACAGCTCGACGGTCACCCGGTCGTGAATTACTTCGGTGGACGGCACGACCGTCTTTTCCGGGAAATACATCTGGTCGAGGTCCTTGACTATCCGTTTGACCACCTTCTCGGGGACACCGTTTTTAGGGGTTATCGACGCGACCCGCCCATCCGTATGGTACTCCACGTCATAGAACGACGGCACATACACCCCCGGGATCGCGGACACGCGGCGCAGGAAGTCCTGTTTCGAAATGCCATCCCGCTTTGCCCGCTGTATCTCGCGCACCACCTCGACGTTCATCTCCTCGCCCTCGCCAAGGACAAAGAAGTCAACAAATGGTGCGAGCGGCTCTCCGTTGTACGCGCACGAACCGCCCGCAAACACCACCGGGAACCCTTCGCGCCGCTCCGCACGCAGTTCAAGCCCGGCGAGGTCGAGCATGTTGAGTATATTTGTATAGCTCATTTCGTATTGGAGCGTGAAACAGACTGCATCAAACTCACGTATAGGGTCTCCACTCTCAAGGGCGTAGAGCGGGATACCCGCCTGCCTCATTTCACGTTCCATATCCGGCCATGGCGCAAAGCACCGCTCACACCACACGCCAGGCATCGAGTTTTTCAGTCCGTAAAGAATCTGCATTCCGAGGTTCGACATCCCGACCTCATACACGTCGGGAAAACAGAAAGCAACCCTCGTATCCACCTCCGCTCGGTTCTTTATGATCGCACCGTATTCTCCACCGGTATATCTTGCCGGTTTCTCCACGCGGCGCAGTATTCTGTCGAGACGACTATCCATTACAATTCCGTCCTTTTAGGTGTTATCTCATTCATTATACACTGCATTCTGTTTTTCCGCAATCCTGCAAATGCTCACCCGCAAGAGCTCCCGCCGCAAAAATTATTAGCGGCAGGCTGAACCCGCCGACCGACGCCGCATACAAGCCAAGCCCTAGAAGCGCTGTCCCGAAAATCAAGTACACCACTTTCAGCACGACCGGCTCTCGTCCAAATACACGCATACACAGCGCCCGCAGCGCCATTCCTCCGTCGAGCGCCGGTATTGGCAGGAGGTTGAACAGCCCTAGCGCCGCACTCACACCCGCAAGCAGATACAGCGCCTCCCACCCGCTCGCCGCCGCACCAGCCGCCGCCACGACCGCAAAAAGCGCGCTTGCTACAGGTCCCGCCATACATATGACCGCCTCACGCAGGTAGCTGCAAAGCCGCATATTAGCGTGTATCTCGGCTCCCGCTGCCGAGACACGCAACCGCTCGAACTGTCCACCGCAGAGATGTATTGCAGTAATATGTCCAAGCTCATGAAACGCACCCGCAATAAATGCCGCCGGCAGTATCCCGTCTACATCAAGCATTAGCACCACGCCCGCGGCAATGAAGAAAGACGGCGCAATTTCTATGTGTCCTATCACACCTCACCCGAATAGACATAGAGCGAAGGGTCAAGGATCGTGTCCCCGCTGCGTACCTCAAAATGCAGATGCGGTCCGGTGGATATTCCCGTCGAACCGACGGCTGCCACCGCCTCCCCCATCTTCACGAGCTGTCCCTCGCACACATCGATGCTGCTGCAATGACCGTAGAACGATATTATCCCGTCGCGATGCCGGATAAACAGGTAGTTTCCATAAGTGGAGTTGTAACCCACAAGTTCGACAGTTCCGTCGGCAAACGCGGTTATGTCACTGCCCATCGGCGCGCCTATATCGATGCCGTAGTGGAAGCTCAGCTTTTTTGTGACCGGATGTATGCGGTAGCCGAATCCGGAGGTGACCGTGCCCTCAAGCGGCTGCTCGTAGTCGAACTCAAAAACGAGGTAATCGTAGCTAACCGTGTCCGGGGCATCCTCCTCGCCTGCGTTCTCTCCAGCAGGAAATGGCAGAAGCTGCTCCGAGTACTCCTCCGGAGGGACCATACCTATTCCGGCATACTCCTCTCGCGCCTTCTCGTTCATCTGCTCGGCGGTCTGTTCGTCGTCAAGAGTTGTGACGGAGTATGTAATATCCCCGGACGCGGCAATTTCGCCGACATATGTGTCCACTGTTTCGTCCTCCCCAACAAGCGCGCTCCAGACCTCCTTCGCTCTCCGCTCGCCAGCTATCGCCTCGCCCGCCGCCGAAAATGCCGCCCTGTAATCAAGGCTTCCTCCTATGTACTTTGCGGCAGTCTCTTTCACTCCAGGTATAAACGTCCCGGCAGCCCATAGCGCAGCGCCGAGGACCATACATATCATCGTTCTTACCATGAGCGACCCACCGTGCTGGTCCTTTTTTACCGTCCCGCGCCGCTTGGCACGCTTGCCCTCATACGTTGCCCTGTAAAGAAATTCTCCTCCAGTCAACTTAAACCCTCCTTTAGTGTCATACTGCTCCATTTGTATTCGGCACCCCAACCCAAAATACCAATGCCGAACTTGCAAGTTCCGCACGCTTTGCCGCATTTTTTCGCGGACGGAGCATATCTATTAACAGGACCAGCGAGTATGATACTAAAGCAAAAGGTGGTTAGAGTATGCGAAAATTCACCCTAAATATGGGCAAATTTCTGCCTAAACTGCCCATTAAAAGGGGCTCCGCGCCACAGCAGCGGCGCCGCTTCCGAACCCTTATCATAGGCAGGACGTGGATAGTTGCCGGCGTGCTCGTGGTATCGGCACTACTGATCTATGCGCTCTTCTCAAGCCCCGCAGTCGTGGGAGCATCCGCCACCACCAGAAAGCTACCGGTTTACTGCGTGCAGTCGGAGGAAAAGCGGGCATCGCTCACCTTTGACGCCGCCTGGGGAAACGAGGATACACAGATGCTCATAGACATCCTCGGCAAATACAACGTGAAAGCCACTTTCTTTGTTGTCGGAGACTGGGCAGAAAAGTACCCCGAATCGGTCAAGGCCCTGAGCGACGCCGGTCACGAGGTCATGAACCACTCAAACAAGCACAAGCATATGACTCAGCTAAGCAAGGAGGACATCATAAGCGACCTCCAAGCCTGCAACAAGAAGGTCTCGGAGATAACCGGCGTGTCCCCTACCTTATTCCGCGCACCCTATGGGGAGTACGACGATAAGGTGGTCGCCACCGCCGAGAGCATAGGTATGACAACGGTGCAGTGGGACGTGGACAGTCTTGACTGGAAAGAACTCTCTGCGACCGAGATCACCTTCCGCGTGCTCGAACGTGTAAAACCCGGTTCGATAGTGCTCTTCCACAACGCCGCAAAACACACTCCAGAGGCGTTGCCCGGCATAATAGAGAAATTACAGGCAGACGGTTATACGCTCGTCCCGGCAAGCGAGCTGCTGCTCGATGGCGAGTATACGATAGACCACGAAGGAAGGCAGATCCCTGCCCAGTAACATAAAAACAGATGACGGAACTTATGTCCCGTCATCTGTTTTTTTGCTTGTTGATACCATATTGGATGCTCCAGCACCGCTCATGTCATCAATGCGCGTGAGAAGCAGTTTCTCGACCACCCGGAATCGTCCCTTTGCGTAGAAATACCCCAAAAGCGAGAACACGACCGCACCAATGAAGTTTACGAAGAGATCCTCCATTGTGTCGATAAGACCTATGTCTACATACCCTGGCCACTGCTGTCCGTTGACATATACACTCTCTATAGGTATGCTTACCACAATATTGCGTCCTTCCGGATTCAGAAGCACCGTATTTACCACATCGACAAAGGTGTCCTTCTGCATATCCTTGCCAAAAAACTGGTCCATTCCGAACTCGAAAAATTCCCACACGACCCCGACCGTCATCGAAAAGCAGAACGCCATCAGCGCTACAAACACCGGTGAAAGCGAAATCGCGAACCGCTTCGAACCGTTCAGAATGTTAATTAGCGATACACCTATCGCGCCCATGAGAAACCCGTTAAGTGTGTGAAGTATTATGTCCCAATACTGGAAGGTCGTGTAAAACTCACGGATCTCACCGAGGATCTCAGCGCTGAATATAAAGAGAAGTATTATAACCTCCAGCGTGTCCGGGACGTCAAGACGTATCTTCTTTTCGACAAAGGATGGCATCATAAACAGCAGCAGTGTGAGCAGGCAGAGGAACACGTTGTTATAGTTCCGATTGAATGCCTGCGCCACCATCACCCCGAGCACTATTGTAAAGAGCGCGATGTATACAATATACAACCGCTTTTTTTCGCGCGGAAGTTCTCTGAACCGCACGCGGGTCCTTTCCTTTTTCATACCGTATACCGCCGTTCTCCTTTAGTGTTTCACATCTTTGGTATCTCGGTGTAATCTGCAGGAAGGCTCGCAAAAGCATTGAGTTCCATTCCTGCGGCACCTCCACCGACGTACTCATAATAACCCTGGCATGCGATCATCGCCGCATTGTCACCACACAGAGACACCGGCGGAAGGAAGAGTTCTATTCCACTGCTCCGGCAGCTCTCGATCATTGCGGCGCGCAGCGCGGAATTTGCCGCTACTCCACCCGCCATAACGATTTTCGAGTACCCGTACTCCATTGCCGCTGCGTTCACACGCGGCACTATCTCGTCGCAGACCGCAAGCTGGAAAGACGCCGCAAGCGACGGAAGCTCAAGCTCCTCACCGCGCTGCTGCGCGGTATGTATCAAGTTAATCATCGCGGTCTTCAGCCCGGAAAAGCTCATGTCATACGGATGGTTTGCGACCTTCGCACGGGGCAGCGAATACCTTCCACTGTCCCCATTCGCAGCGAGCTCATCGATGACCTTTCCGCCCGGATACCCCATACCGAGCACCCTCGAGACCTTGTCAAATGCCTCCCCAGCGGCGTCGTCCCTCGTAGAACCAATCAGCCGGTATTTCGTGTATCCGTCCACCCCCACAATGAGTGTGTGACCGCCGGACGCCACAAGCGCAAGAAACGGCGGCTCAAGTTCAGGGTATGCTAGGTAGTTCGCCGCGACATGCCCACGATGATGGTGCACCGGCACGAGCGGCTTTCCAGCCGCAAAAGCGAGCCCTTTTGCAAAATTCAGCCCGACAAGCAAAGCACCTATTAAACCGGGCGCAAACGTGACCGCGACCGCATCTATCTCCGCAAGCGGCACCCCTGCACGCTCAAGCGCCGCGGTGAGAAGCGGGCATACCGCCTCCACATGCCGCCGCGAAGCTATCTCCGGGACCACTCCGCCGTACACCTTGTGCATGTCTATTTGGGTGGCGACCACGCCGGACAACACCTCTCTGCCGTCGCGCACGACTGCGGCGGCTGTCTCGTCACAGGAAGATTCTATACCAAGAATTAGCATTTACACAGTTTCCTTAATCATGATTATCGCGTCCTCAGCGGGGTTTGAGTAGTACATTTTCCGAATCCCCGCCTCGGTAAATCCAAGTTTCTCGTACAATGCCCTCGCGGGGGCATTGCTCTTTCTCACCTCAAGGCTAAACCTGCGCCCGCCCCGTACGTATGACTCCCGCATGAGCTCTCGCAACGTCAGCTCAGCAAGCCCACCGCGACGGTGCGCTGGCAGTGTCGCCACGTTATTTATGCAGACCTCGTCCGCCGCGACATGCGCTCCCGCATATGCACACGGTTCCCCGTCCACCAGAGCGACAAGGTACACTGCAAAATCCCGCCCGAGTTCCTCCTCAAGCATTGCCCGGCTCCACGGCAGCGAAAAACACTGCTTTTCTATCTCCGCCACTCCGTCAAGATGTCGGGGCGACATTTCACATATCTCAATCGCCATTTTTGTCCCCTGAAGCCTCATTCCCCGCATCGTTTTTCAACGAGTTTGCGATCCGAACGACATTCTCCGCGATCTGCATCGCAGTCTTTCGGTAACTCTCGAGATCCATGCCGTACGGGTCGGCTATCCCGCCTCCCGGCGCGAGCAGCCCGACCTTTTCCGAGAATTCCGGGAACATCTCGCGTATTGTCGCGAGGTGGGATGCCCCCATACAGTACACCCTGGCAGCCCGTTCAATATCCGCACGCTCAAGGCTCCGTGAAACATGACCTGAAATATCCGCCCCGAACTCTGCCGCGGCGGTCACCGCATTTTTACTCGCGGGACCACCCTCCGCAAACAGTCCACGTGAAAAGGCGTGCGCGTCTATGCCGTGCTTTTCAGCGTAGACGTTGAATAACCCCTCCGCCATCGGGCTGCGGCAAGTGTTCCCAGTACAAACAAAAAGAATCTCTACCACTTTAAACATCTCCTGAACGCTGTTTAACGCTGTCATTCACACTTCTTTGCGTTACTTTGCGTCATACCAGCTTCTGCCCACCGACGTATCCGCAACGAGCGGCGCGGCAAGGTCCATCACGCCCTCCATCTCCTCACGCACAAGCTGTGCGGCATGCTCCGCTTCGTCCTCCGGCGCCTCGATTATGAGCTCGTCGTGTACCTGCAAAACGAGCTTCGAGCGCATCCCTTCTCGGGCAAGCCGCTCGTCCACCCGCAG
The DNA here is from genome assembly GCA_944387575.1 of uncultured Clostridia bacterium. Taxonomy (GTDB): domain Bacteria; phylum Bacillota; class Clostridia; order Oscillospirales; family JAAYOS01; genus CALXFK01. The sequence continues at coordinate 38,527 of CALXFK010000069.1, read as the reverse complement.
CATCGCGAGCTTGATTATATCCGCCGCAGACCCCTGTATCGGGCTGTTCATGGCAGCTCTCTCGCCGAACGAGCGGACGTTGAAATTCTTCGCAGATATCTCGGGTATCCACCGTCTGCGCCCGAGAATGGTAGTAACAAATCCGTCCTTCTTCGCGCGCTCTACCGTCCGCAGCATGTACTCATGTATCCCGGAGTACAGCGCAAAGTAGCTGTCGATATAGCTTTTCGCCTCCGCCCGGCTCACGCCAATATCTTCGGCAAGCGAAAAGTCACTTATCCCATATACTATTCCGAAGTTCACTGCCTTTGCACGCCTGCGCTGCTCGGCGGTCACCTCATGCTCGGAAATCCCAAACACCTGCGCAGCGGTCGCGGTGTGTATATCCTTACCACTGCAAAACGCATCTATCATGTTCCGGTCTCCCGCTATGTGTGCAAGCACCCGGAGCTCTATCTGCGAGTAGTCAGCATCGACGAGCACACACCCGGGACGCGCCACGAACATCTTGCGCAGCTCGCTGCCGAGCTGGGTGCGCACCGGGATATTCTGCAGATTTGGCTCGGTCGAGCTCAGACGCCCGGTGGCGGTAGCGGTCATATTGAAATTCGTGTGGATACGCCCATCCGGCGCGATAACCTTCAGCAGACCCTCGCAATAGGTGCTCTTCAGCTTCGTGAGCTGGCGGAATTCGATTATTTCGGCAATGATTGGATGTCGGTCACGCAGCTTATCAAGCACCTCTATATCGGTGGAGTACCCTGTCCGAGTCTTCTTTACCGGCGGAAGCCCGAGCTTCTCGAACAGGACCTCACCGAGCGCTTTTGTCGAGTTTATATTGAATTCCGACCCGGCGTACAGATATATTTCCTTCTGCCGCTGCTCTATCCGTTCGGAGAGCATCTCCCCAAATTTGCGTATCGCATCCTCATCCACGAGTATTCCGGCACTCTCCATGCGCTCAAGCACTCCCGAAAGCGGCAGTTCAAGCGAACGGTACAGGTCAAGCATTCCCTGCTGTTTAAGCTCTTCGAGAAGCCCTCCGCGTATCATGTGCACCGCCGCCGCGTGAAGCGCAAGTGCGCGGTCAGCCTCCTCGGTTCCGTCGAGCGTATCCGCGCGCTCAAACGCCGTGGAAGGAGGAATATCCAGCTTCAGCCGTGAAAGCGCCAATTTCTCAATCGGATACTTCCCCGATGACGGATCGAGCAGATACGCCGCGATCTCCACGTCATCCGAAATCTCAGCGGCGACCCCGCGACTCTCAAGCTCGTGCAGCAGTCTCTTTGACCCGTGTACACAGACCGCGCGTCCAAACACCTCTCCGAGGAGTGTCACGTAATCGCTCTCTTCAAAATCGCGTTCACGCGCTATAAATGTTTTCTCTGCGCAGCAGACCGCCAGTGCGTCCAGACCGCTCCGCCATGCGACCGCAGCAGGCTCGTCCGTATCTCCGTTCAGCTCCGCAAGCATCCTGCGCCAGTTCTCCGGAGAAAGCCGATCATGTTTTGTCTCCGCCTGCACCCTTGCAGGCTGTTCCCCGCACTCTTCCGAAAGTCCAAGCCGTGATATGAACGACCGGAATTCGAGCTTCATGCAGAGCGCATAGAGCGCAGCCCGATCGAATACTATACCGTTTTCATCCCGCTTCAGCACAAGACCTTCGAGACTCACCGGAAGAGGCATATTGCAGTCTATCGTCGCAAGTTCATAGCTCAGACGAGCCATTTCGCGACCCGCCTCCAGTTTTCTGCGGACAGCAGGCTTCACGTCTATCCCATCGAGGTCGCCGTATATTCCGTCGAGGGTTCCAAACCGCACAATAAGGTCGGTCGCGGTCTTTTTCCCCACTCCCGCGACCCCCGGGATGTTATCCGACGAATCGCCCATAAGTGCCTTTAGGTCGACCATCCGCTCTGGCGGAAACCCGTAGTCCTCGAAAAATTTTTCGGGAGTGTAGTCGGTATACACCGTCTGTCCCATTGCGGTCACGACAAGCTTGACGCGCACCTTATCGGAGACGAGTTGGAGCATATCCCGGTCGCCGGTAATGACCGCGACCTGCATTCCCGCATCCGCGCCGGCACGCGCATATGAGCCGATGATGTCGTCCGCCTCATAGCCCTCAACAGCAATTCTGGGGACATTGCACGCGTCGAGAAGTTCGTTTACCAGAGGGAACTGCTCGCGCAGCTCGTCGTCCATCTTCTCGCGCTGTGCCTTGTACTGGTCGTACTTCTGCACGCGGAAGTTCGGCGCGGCACTGTCCAGCGCCACGCACACCGCATCCGGCTTCTCATCGTCGAGAACCTTGAGAAGAATATTGAAGAACCCGAAGACCGCGTTCGTCCGCAACCCGCTTCCGGTCGACATCGGACGTACGCCGTAGTACGCCCGATGTACGAGATTTGTTCCGTCCAATATCGCCAGTTTCACGGTTCTTTTGCCTCCCTGTCAGGCTTTCTCCCATCTCACGCCCTGCGGTGTGTCAATGAGAGCTATCCCGCGAGCCTTGAGCTCGTCGCGTATTCTGTCTGCTTCTGCGAAATTCTTTGCCTTGCGCGCTGCCTGCCGCTGCTCTATCAGAGCCTCTATTTCTGCGTCTATATCCACCTGTTCTGCCGTCTGCTTCTCCTCCGGGGCGCGGTCAAGGTCGAGCGAGAGAACGCTGTCGCACTTCATGATGAGGTCATACAGCTTCTGCGACTTCTTGTGGCTGCGCGCCATGTTCCAGACTATACCGAGCGCCTTCGGAATATTCAGGTCATCGTTTATCGCATCCTCGAACGCCGAAAGGAAAGCTGCCAGCTCCTCGTCGCTTATCTCGTCGGATGCACCCTTGTGCGCGGCGACCGCAGCACGGAGATTGTTTAGCGCAGCCTTTGCCGCGTCCATGCCGTCGAAGGTGAAATTGAGCTTGTTGCGGTAGTGACCGTTGAGGCAGAAATAGCGGAACACAAGCGGATCGTATCCACGTTCCTCCAGGTCGTCGAGCGTGTATGTGTTGCCGAGCGACTTGGACATCTTTCCGTTATTTACGAGCATAAACTCACCGTGCATCCAGAGTCGCGCCGCGGGGTGCCCGAGCAGACCGACGGTCTGCGCTATCTCGTTTTCGTGGTGTATCGGAATGTGGTCGACGCCTCCGGTATGGATGTCGAACTCCTCGCCGAGGTACTTAAGACCCATCGCCGAGCACTCGATGTGCCAACCCGGATACCCCATTCCCCACGGGGACTCCCACTGCATTATGTGCTCCTTGGGCGCCTTCTTCCATATCGCGAAATCGGCGGGGTGACGCTTCTCACTGTTGACCTCCACTCTCGCGCCCGCCTGCTGCTCATCGAGCTTCGCGCCGCTGAGGCAGCCGTATCCCGCATACTTCGAGATGTCATAGTATATGCCATCCGACGTCTCGTAACCGTATCCGCGCTCGCACAGTTTCTCGACGAAGTCTATCATCTCCTGGATGTGGTCGGTGGCACGCGGTATCAGCTCAGGACGGTCGATATGCAGGCGGTCTATATCGCGAAGGAATATCTCGGTGTAGTACTTCGCGATGTCCCACGGCGACTTCTGCTGCGTCTTTGCTGCCTTTTCAAGTTTATCCTCTCCTTCGTCAGCATCGCTCGTGAGGTGACCGACGTCGGTTATGTTCATCACATGAAGCAGCTTATATCCGTTCCACCTGAGAACACGTCTCAGCTCATCCATGAAAATATAGGTGCGCATGTTGCCGATATGCGCATAGCTGTACACCGTCGGACCGCACGAGTATATTCGCACCGTTCCCGGCTCCAGGCTCTTGAATTCCTCTTTCTTGCGGCTCATCGTATTATAAAATCTCATGTGATATCCTCCGTTTTCTCAGGAAGCCGGTCGGGCGGAAGTCTCGACTCAAGCTCCGCTATTATGCTTTTAAGGTGGTCTATCTGGATCTGCATCCGGCAGAGCTCCTGCGACACCGGATCCGGAATATGTATCTGGTCAAGGCTCTCGACCTTCTGCCCGTTTATCCTCACTATCCTTGCGGGCACACCCACCGCCGTCGCGTTCGGCGGCACCTCGTCGAGCACCACAGCTCCCGCAGCAATCTTTGCGCCGCTTCCGACCTTGAACGGTCCGAGCACCTTCGCCCCGGCGCCTATTACAACACCGTCCCCAATAGTCGGATGTCGCTTTCCAGTGTCCTTGCCGGTACCCCCGAGCGTGACCCCCTGGTATATAGTGACGTTGTCCCCGATCTCGGCGGTCTCCCCGATGACGACACCCATGCCATGGTCTATAAACAGACCCTTCCCTATAGTAGCGCCCGGGTGGATCTCTATTCCCGTCTTGTGCCTTGCACGCTGCGATATCCAGCGCGCAACTCCATAGCGTCCACGGAGCTGGAACCAGTGCGCCACGCGGTAGTAAACAAGCGCGTGAAAACCGGAGTAAAGCGCAAATATCTGCGCATTTGACCGCGCGGCAGGGTCCCTCTCCCGTATCGAACGCAGTTCTTCTCTAAGCATACCTTGCCCCTATTATATTGCCCGTCACTTGTTCTTCAGGTCAAGCACGTCGGCATTTCTTATCAGATAGTCAGCACCCGAGTATACCGTCGCCGCGACGGTGAGCCACAGCCCGATCTCCCCGAAAGTCACACCGCCAAACGCAATGTCCGCCACAGGTGGACAGAGCATTATACATATGGCAACTATCTGGATGACTGTTTTAATCTTCCCGCTCCAGTCTGCAGCAAGCACACGCCCCTGCGACATCGCAACGGTGCGGAACGCGGTGATTATAAGCTCCCGCGAAATTATGACGGTGACCGCCCACGCAGCCGCCCTGCCCTCACTTGTGAGAAGCACCAGCGCCGAACAGACGAGCAGTTTGTCGGCGAGCGGGTCAAGAAATTTTCCAAACGTGGTTATCTGGTTATATTTTCTCGCAATATATCCGTCTATCTTGTCGGTTATCCCCGCAATAATGAATACTGCAAGCGTCGCATACCACGGCGCGACATACCACAGCACAAAGAAAACCGGTACAAGCGCTATTCTTGCAAGCGTGATTATATTTGCAGTTTTCAAGCCCTGTCCTCCGTCCTTCCGAATGCGCGTCCAAACAGATTCCCGTCGGCAGACTCGTCTATAAGCACATCGACAATGTCGCCCGGCTCGAGCGGATTCTGGTGCTTGAAAAACACTTTCCCGTCTATATCCGGCGCGTCAGCATATGTGCGTCCGTACGAATATTTTATTATTTCATCGGTACCCTCATATATCGCGCTTACTATCTTACCCACGAGCTCGTCGTTTCGTGCGTCCATTATCTCTCGCTGGATATCCTCAACGATTTCAATGCGGCGGTGAACCGTCTCCTCGTCTGGGCGGTTCGGCATTTCGGCAGCATCGGTCCCCTCCTCCGGCGAGTATGCAAAAAAGCCGGCGCGCTCAAGCCGGAACTCGCGAAGGAATCCGCAGAGCTCCTCAAACTCCTGTTCTCCCTCACCGGGCAGACCTATTATTATGCTCGTTCGTATGACCACTCCGGGCAGCTCTTCACGCAGTTTCCTGAAAAGCGAACGGATCTCCTCGCCGGTGGAGCGGCGGCGCATCGACCTGAGTATTCCGTCATTGATATGCTGTATCGGGATGTCGAGGCAACGCAGCACCTTGTCGTTGCGCTTTATTGCGTCGATGAGCTCGGGCGTGACCCCCTCGGGATACAGGTAGTGCAGCCTTATCCAGCGTATGCCTTCTATTTTCTGAAGCGCGTCGAGCAGATCCGGCAATTGTGCGCAACCGACAGTGTCGGTGCCGAACCGTGTGAGGTCCTGCGCCACCAGGATGAGTTCCTTTGCGCCAAGCTCCGCAAGTCCGCGGGCTTCGGCAACCACATTTTCAAATGTACGGCTGCGGTATCTGCCGCGTATCGACGGTATGACACAGTACGCGCAGTTGTTTGAACAGCCCTCGGAGAGCTTGATATTGACCGAATACGGCTCACCAACTATCACGCGCGAGCACTCGCTTACCGGAGCGTTGATATCCCCAAAGCGCACGGCTCTGATACCGGCGAGTGCATCGTCCACTGCGGCGACGATGTCGTCAAAACTGCCACAGCCGACAAGTCCATCCACCTCCGGAAGTTCGTCAAATATATCCTCCCTGTACCTCTCAGCAAGGCATCCGGTCACGATTATCTTCTCGACGTTTCCGCCCATGCCGTCCTCCGAGCGGTTCTCCTTTTTTGCCGCCGCAATCTCAAGTATATTCTCGATGGCCTCGCTCTTTGCGGCTTCTATAAATGCGCAGGTATTTATTATTACCACCTGCGCAAGCTCAGGCGTGTCCAGAAGCTCATGACCAGCATCTGCAAGCCGCCAGAGCATCTGCTCACAGTTTATCCTGTTTTTGTCGCATCCAAGCGATACAAAGCCCACAGTCGCCACTTGAATAGTCTCCTTAATTATATTCGTCGCCGGTGTACCTGTCGAGCACCGGGCGTATTTCATCCCACTTGAATCCGCGGCGTATCAGCGCCGCGGCGATCTTGTCAGCCTGCCGTCTGTCCGCCAATACACCGCCGGTACGTTTCTCTATGAAACGCTCTATCTCGCCGCTCATATCCTCGAAGCCGCTCAGCACGTCGTCTATGACGTCGTCCCGCACTCCCCGGCGCCTCAGCTCACCACGGATCCTTATCTGACCCCATCCACGCAACCTGCGGCTTTCGGAAAAAAGACGCGCATACTCCTCATCATCAATCGCGCCGAGCTTTTCAAACTTGTCGGCGGCGCGCGATGCGGTGTCCTCGTCGTAACCCTCACGTACCATGCGCTCAATAAACATTCCGCGCGTCATAAGCCGGATCCCGAGCATCTTTGCGCCGAACCCGAGCGCCGCCTCCTCAAGCGCGGAGACGAGCCGCTCTGCGTCGAACTCCGAGAGTTCCGTGCCGTCGACCGGCAGTTTCTCCGGAGGCAGCGGAGTGGAGAAACTGCTGACACCGCCGATTGTCACGGTTGACCCCGGACCGTCGGCATTTCTCTCAACACTCACCCTCGGCATTATTCGTCTTCAAATTCGTCCGCGCTGACATCGACCGGCGTTGCACTCGACGCCTTGCCCTTAGGCTGGACGGTAGTCGTCGCAGCGCGCGCGCTTTTCTTTCCCTTTGAGGAGAATATGGTCGGGTCCTCCTTCGCAGCCTGGCGGATCTGCGCCTCGATCTTATCTGCTACGTCAGGATGCTCACGCAGATACTGCTTTGCGCTCTCCTTGCCCTGACCTATGCGCTCATCACCGATACTGTACCACGAACCCGCCTTGCTTACAAGACCGATCATCTCTCCCAGTTCGACTATTTCGCTCACTCGTGAGATTCCCTCTCCGAATATTATGTCGAAGTACGCCTCGCGGAACGGAGGAGCCATCTTGTTTTTTACTACCTTTGCGCGGGTGTAGTTTCCGATATTTTCGCTGCCCTGCTTTATATAGTCGGCGCGGCGTATATCTATTCGCACCGACGAGTAGAACTTCAGCGCACGACCACCGGTGGTGACCTCCGGATTCCCGTACATCACGCCCACCTTCTCGCGGAGCTGATTTATAAACACTATCGAACAGTTCCCCTTGGACACGACCGCCGTGAGCTTGCGCAGCGCCTGACTCATCAGGCGCGCATGAAGTCCGACAAACGAGTCGCCCATCATGCCTTCAAGCTCCATCTTCGGCACGAGCGCCGCCACCGAGTCCACCACAATCAGGTCTATCGCGCCGCTTCGAGCGAGCGCCTCGGTCACCTCGAGCGCCTGCTCGCCGCTATCCGGCTGAGAAATCAGGAGGCTGTCTATGTCAACCCCGAGAGCCTCGGCATAGCTCGGGTCGAGCGCGTGCTCCGCATCTATAAACGCAGCCTCGCCGCCTGCTTTCTGCGCCTCCGCTATCATGTGGAGCGCAACGGTGGTTTTGCCCGAAGATTCCGGTCCGTATATCTCAATTATCCGCCCACGCGGGATACCGCCTATTCCGAGCGCGATATCAAGAGAGAGAGAACCGGTGGATATCGCGCTCGTGAGCATATCGTTGCGCTCACCAAGCCGCATAACCGTGTTCTTTCCGTACTGTTTTTCAATGTTCGCTATCGCCGTTTGCAGCGCACGCTGCCTTGCCTCAGCCTTCGGATCGTTCTTTGCCTCAGCACCTATTTCCTTTGCCATATTAAAACCTCCTGATTCGGTTTACTGTATAAGTCCGCACTTGATTGCGCGCTGTACGCCTGAAAGGTCGCGGTATATTTCAATATCTCGCCATCCGTTTTCCTGCAATATCGTTTCTACCGCCTTCGCCTGCCCGATACCTACCTCAAGCATGAGCACCCCACCGCGTTTAAGTATCAGTTTGAACCCGGACGCGATCGCGCGGTAGAAATCGAGACCATCTCCCCCGCCATCAAGCGCAAGCAGCGGTTCAAAGTCGCGCACCGACCTGTCGAGCCCCGCTATGTCCCCGCTCGGAATATATGGCGGATTGCAGACTATCATGTCGAAATGACCAAGCGAGATCGTCGCCGGCTTCAGCGCATCCACCTGCACACACGCAACGCGCGGTGAAAGAGAGTGGCGTCGGATATTTCTTCTTGCGACCTGAAGTGCCGCCGAGGACACATCGCCAAGTATCACGCTGCTGTCCGGGTATGCAAGCGCGATCGAAATACCTATGCATCCGCTGCCGCAGCACAGGTCGAGTACGCGCGCCGAACTCATGTCGCTGCCGGTCTCCAGCACGTCTGGCAACATCTCAATTGCCTTCTCACACAAAATCTCTGTGTCCGCGCGCGGGATAAGTACACTGCTCGTTATCTCTATATCGTGACCCATAAACTCCCACTCGCCGGTTATATACGCGAGCGGTTCACCGTCCATTCGCCGCTCGAGCAGCGCATATGCGGCGCGCTCTGTCTCAGGTGTGATGTACATGGTCATGTCCCGCCGGAACTCGCTTCTGGATTTCCCTGCAGCGTAACACACTATCTCCCTTGCCTCGAGCTCAGGCTGCGTCACCCCAATGCGAAGCAGACGGCGCCTGATGTCCAGGTAAACGTCGTTATATCTTTGGGGCATTAGATGTGGTCCACCCCCTCCTCTTCCGGTCGCACCTCGGTGAGAGCCTTTGCCGCAACCTCGAGCATTGAGTCATCCGGCTCGCATGTAGTCATGTCCTGGAGCCACAGCCCCGGCGCGCGGAGGATGCGGGTGAGCGCGTTGTCGTGTTTTCCCACCCAGGAGTTTATCTCGTAGCTCAAGCTCACCACCACCGGAAGCAGCACTATCCTCAGCGCCATTCGCACAAGAGCGTTGTCCCAGCGTACAATGCTGAACACGAGTATGCTGATTATCATTACCACAAACAGGAAACTCGTGCCGCAGCGCGGGTGCTGTCGTGGAAATTTTCGGATGTTCTCTGGGACGAGTTCCTCCCCGGCCTCGTAGCAGTGTATCGACTTGTGCTCCGCGCCGTGGTAGCTGAACACCCTCTTCATGTCCGACATGAGCGACACCAGTTTCAGGTAAAGCACGAAAACCGCTATACGCAGCACGCCCTCAAGCAGGCTCCTGCCTATCCCTGAACCTATCCACTGCCCGAGAAGTCCCGCAAGCAGCGTCGGTAGCAGAATAAAAAGACCTATCGGCAACGCAACGCCGAGCACTATTGCAACCGCGCTTATAATTGCGTTTATTGTCTTTTCGCCGAAAGTTCGCTCCGCCCACTGCGTGAACTTTCCCTTCTCCTCGTCAGCGCTGTCGTCTACAAACTCCGCCGACTTCATCAGCGACGAGACTCCTACCTTCATCGAGCTTCCAAACACAAATATTCCGCGAATGAACGGAAGCCCGCAGATCTTGTATTTCTTCGTTATCGGCACGTAGGGATGCGTGTCAACATAGAGCTCGCCATCCGGCTTTCGCACCACCACCGACACCTTGTCCGGTCCGCGCATCATTACTCCCTCTACCAGCGCCTGACCGCCTATTGAAGTACGGAATTTTTCTGACATCTCTTTAAAACCTTTCCTCTTTGGCAAACCGACCTAACCGAGCGTGAGCGGCAGTTTTATCGTCACAACGGCACCGCCGCCTTCCGCATTTTCTATTATCAGCTCGCCTCCGTGTCTATCGACGATTTCGCTTGCTACCGCAAGACCGATACCATTGCCACGCTCCTGAGATGAACCGCGGTAAAATTTCTTTTTCACGTGTGGAAGGTCCTCTTCCGGTATCCCCGCGCCGTAGTCGCGCACCGATACCAGGACAAACTCCCCGTCGAACCGGATAGCGACGTCGATCCTGCCACCGTCTCCGCCGTGTTTTGCCGCATTGTCAATTATGTTATAGAATACCTGGCGCAAACGCTCCGCGTCGCCGGTTATTATTGGGATTTCGTCATCCGAGCTGTACGCAAGTTTTATGCCTCTCTTTGAGAGCGTATCCGCATACAGGTACACGACGTCCTCAAGCTCCGCCGCCGGGTCCATCGGCTCCATATGCATCTTCAGCCGCCCGCCCTCGAGCGCCGTAAACTCAAGGAGCTCTTCGACAAGCGAGCTGAGTCTCCGCGTCTCGCGCAGCATTACGGCAACGCCGCGCTTTATCTCCTCCGGATCCTCGGTGTAGAGTATCGTCTCTCCCCACCCGGATATAGCGGTGAGAGGGGTACGCAACTCGTGCGATACCGACGAAATAAACTCATTTTTCATCCGCTCCGCGTTTGACAGTTCCAGCGACATGTTGTTTATCGTGTCACGGAGCTCGCCTATCTCATCATCAAACCCCTTCTCTATCTGCGCCCCATAACTTCCCTGCGATATTTTACTTGCAATCGCTGTTATTTCGGCGACAGGTTTAACTATAGAGCGTATAAAAAAGAGATTTGAAAATATGACAAGGCACATGATCCCCGCCGCCGCCGCAAAACACACAAGCGTGACCGACAGCACCTTCGCATCCACTATCCGCAGACTCGTAATACATCTTACAACTCCGATAGTCCGACCCTGTCCGTACACAAGTGGACAGCTCACAGCCATTATCCGTTCACCGGTGAGCCGGTCCCGCCCGACATAGTCGGCGGTTTTCCCGGTCGAGAGCGCATCGCTTATGTCCGACGTACCCGGCGTGACACCGCTTATCATTCCTGCGGTAGAAATATTCACACGTCCGTTCAGGTTAATGAACTGGATCTCGACCAGATTCTTCTCCGCGTACTCCTCTGCATACGTCTTTGCACTGGAATAAAATTCGCTGTAACTGGAGCTCAGGAAGCGGTTGAAGTACCGCGAAGTCGACTGCGCAAGCTGTGCAAGCGTCGTGTGTACGCTGTTGTAATAATAATTTGAAACGATGACCGACACAAGTATAGCCGCAAGGAGCAATACAAGCGCGGATATACCAACGCTGTTTATCAGCCACCGCCGTTTGATACCTCCAACAAACTTACGATGACCACCTTCGTTTTTTCGCGCAAACCAGGTCCTTATTTTCCCCATTTGTAGCCATATCCCCAAACTGTGGTTATAAACTCAGGTTCGCGTGGGTCGTCCTCTATCTTCATGCGCAGCCGCCGAACGTTTACATCCACTATCTTTAGCTCACCGAAGTAATCCCTGCCCCAAACGCTGCTGAGTATCTCTTCGCGCGACAACGCTCTGTCTGGGTTTTCCATGAAGAGCTTCATTATCGCGTATTCGACCTGCGTGAGCTTCACCCGGATGCCCGCCTTACTCAGTGCTCGCGTCTGCATATTCAGCAAAAACGGACCACGGTGCAGCTCGTTTGCAGAATTTCCCTCATCCGTTCCTACTCGGCGGCACACCGCGTCTATCCTCGCAATAAGCTCGGTCGTGGAAAACGGCTTTGTGACATAGTCGTCCGCACCAGTCATGAGACCGGTGACCTTGTCCGTCTCCTGCGTTCGCGCGGTGAGCATTATGATGCCGATATTTCGATTGTTTGCGCGGATCCTGCGGCACACCTCAAAACCGTCAATCCCGGGAAGCATCAGGTCGAGCAACGCCACCGAAATGTCCGGCGTAGCCTCCACTATTTCCAGAGCCTGCTCACCAGTCTCCGCTTCGAGCACCTCGTAGCCCGCGCGCTGCAAGTTAATAACAACAAAGCCGCGAATAGACTCGTTATCCTCTAGAACAAGAATTTTTCGCATCTCAAGCTCCTTGTCAGTTTATGTTCCACTCCTGTGCGAAAAGGTGAAAACGCTCGATTATTTCCTCCTGCGTTATCGCGTACCTGTCGAGCTCCTTCGGAAGCTCGAAAATACGAGCCGCATATATCGTTCCGCTAGTCGTGCGTGTCTCCGCAGTGTCTATGACAAACCGGCCAGCTATCTCGCTCCTGTCCTCGCGGTTTTCCCCCACAAGCACATAAATCGCCATGATACTGTACAGCGCCTTGTCTCCGTTCTCATCCTCGACCTGAACCGAAAACGTGATCGCATGCTCCCCCTGCACGACGTCCCGCTGTTCAAACACGATCTCGTCACCGTATGAGTCGGGCAGAAGGAAATACCAGTCGCTCGAATTTATCGTCTCGTACGTCTGCTCCGGCACACCATCAAGGCGATAGCTCTGCCACTCAGTCCGCCAGTATACCGCATTGCCCGCGAAGTTCTCCCACAATATCTCGTCTGTATAAGGGATGTCAAGCGCTCCGTCGTTTCCTATGTCGGTTATTGCCACCGACTGCGTCGAGGTCAGCTTCGCACTTCTGCCAGTCTCCTCGTCTAGCGTGATATTCGTAAGACTGCCGAGCCGGAACGCGACTATATCTACGATTGTCCCGCTCCGCTGGTCGCAGGAACTTGTCACAAACACCGCCGGCACTCCGTAGAGAATACACCCTGTTCGCATCTGTGAAATGCTGTCGATACCATGCGAAAGCGAGACGCTGTCATAGAGCGTAAACTCGACCCCGCTGTGCATATATGTCTCCACAACTCCGCTCATCGAGTCCGGGTCATACCTCGACACGACAAGCTCGCTCATTCCGTCGGAATTAAGGTCGTACAGGGTATATTGCGCGCAGCTCACGCTGAGCGATGTACTCACCTCACTGCCGTCCCACTCGAGGATAGATAGAGCGCGTGGCAACCCCGTACCGAGCGAGCAGCACACCACGATTTCCTTGGCGCCACACCCGTTGAGGTCGTAATAAAACACGCTGTCAAACGAACTTCCCTCCAGCTTCACAGAACCGACCGGAGTATACTCAGGCTCATCTTCTGGACCGCTCTGTCTGAAAATACAGAGCATAAGCGGTATCTCGTCCCCGGTGCGCAGAAATACCACCGCCTCCTGCAAGCCATCTCCGTCAATATCCTCAAACTGGATAGACTGACGGTTCGACCCCGAAGTCGGTGATGAATACTCTGCCCCCGAGCCTATTATCTTATCGACCTGCTGGTAGAGCCCATCAAAACGCGCGGCTGTACGGGGTGCCGCAAACAGCCCGTCCGCGGTAAGATCTCCAAACATGCCGCACCCTGTGCAGTAGAACGCGACCGCAGCCGTCAAACATATAAGCGCAATTTTTCTAATTAAAGCATACATGGTTTTATTATATCACACACCAACCGCCATGTACACCGTGTACACGATTTTATTATGCAAAAATACTCCCCTTACCGCGCCGTAACCGCAGATACGGTCCGCTCCGTGCTCTCCCCGCCGTATTGACAATAAAGGCGAGCTCTGCTATATTTTCATCAAATATCAGGCGGCGCATGGTGCGCCTTCACATGCAGGAGCAGCGTATGAGTGATCATATTTTGCGCGGTCGGTTCGCGCCCACCCCGAGCGGAAGAATGCACCTCGGCAACCTCGCCGCGCTGCTCATCGCATGGCTCGAAGCCAGGAGCGCCGGCGGAGAATTCGTTCTGCGCATAGAGGACCTGGATCGGGAACGCTGCCGTCCGGAATACACTGACCGTCTCCTGCGCGACCTGGAAATGCTCGGTTTTGACTATGACGGCAAACCTCTGTATCAGAGCACACGCGGAGACTATTATGCCGGAATTATCACACAGCTCGGTAAGCGTGCGAACATATATGAGTGCTTTTGCTCGCGCGCAGAGCTTCATGCGCAGCCTGCCCATATTCCCGACCCTGACGCAAATGCACCACACTCCGCATCTCCGGTATACTCCGGCAGGTGCCGCGATCTGACCGCAGAGGAGCGGGCATCACTTCGACAAAAGCGCACACCCGCACTTCGCATCGAGGTTCCGGACGCATATTTGGAATTTACCGATCTACGACTCGGTCGAATATACGAAAACCTTGCGCGTGACTGCGGTGACTTCATTTTACGCCGTTCTGACGGAGGCTGGGCATATCAGCTCGCCGTTGTTGCAGATGACGCCGCCCAGAATGTTACACAGGTCGTTCGTGGACGCGATCTTGTGTCCTCCACCCCACGTCAGATTTGGCTTTTTGGGCTGCTTGGCGTATCCGCGCCGGAATATATGCACATCCCTCTGCTGCTTGCGCCGGACGGACGCCGTCTCTCTAAGCGCGAACGTTCGCTCGAACTTGGAGCACTGCTCCAGACAATGTCTCCCGCTCAGATCGTCGGAATGACGGCGTGGCTTCTCGGGCTCTGCCCGTCCCCTGAACCGGTTACCCCGTCGGAGCTTGTCAAAGCGTATTGCCGGGGAAATATTCCGGCAGATGACATTGTGATGCAGGACCTCCCAGCGCTCGACGGGCAGACAGACCGAACTCCGATTTGTAATATTTAAACCGAGAACACCCCGCGAACTTCCGTTCGCGGGGTGTCAACATAAAGGGGGAACCTATAACGGTTCCCCCTGCAAAGTTTTTTCAATTGCTTTGCGCCTGATTAACCGGCTTCTCAGTTGCCGCCGACCATCTTCGCGACTTCCGCCGCGAGGTCGTCGCTGCGCTTCTCGATACCCTCGCCCTTCTCGAAGCGGACAAAGCGGGTTATCGCTATCTTGCCGCCAAGTTCCTTCGCAACAGCGTCGATATGCTTCTGAACCGAGACCTTGTTCTCCTTGACGAACGCCTGATCAACAAGGCAGTTCTCCTCGTAGAACTTGTTGATACGACCGGCGACTATCTTCTCGGCAACATTCGCAGGCTTGCCCTCCTCGGCGACCTGCGCCATGAGGATCTCCTTCTCCGACTCGAGAGTGCTCGCATCGACCTGGTCACGGTTGAGGAAGCGCGGATTCATTGCGGCGATCTGCATGGCTATATCCTTGCCAAGCTCGGTGACCTTATCAGCGTCGATACCCTCGACCTCAAGACCGACAAGTACGCCTATCTTACCGCCCGCATGAACGTAGCTGACGTTCACACCGCCCTCGTAACGGGCAAAACGGCGTACGCGGATGTTCTCACCGATGACGAGGACCTTTTCACGCTGAAGGTCAGCAACGGTGAGCTCGGTGCCCGGATACTGCATAGTGAGCAGTGCGTCGACATCGGCGGGGTTCTTCTCAGCTATAACGGCGGCAACGTCCGCAACAAACTTCTTGAACTCGTCGTTCTTCGCGACGAAGTCGGTCTCGCTGTTGACCTCTACCACGACGCCAACTCCGTTCGCGTCGACCTCTGCGAGCACTACGCCCTCAGCCGCAACACGACCTGCCTTCTTGGCAGCAGCCGCAAGACCCTTCTCACGGAGATATACGATAGCGGCGTCCATATCACCGTCGGTCTCGGTGAGCGCCTTCTTGCAGTCCATCATTCCGACTCCGGTCATCTCGCGGAGCTTCTGTACATCCTTAGCAGTGAATGCCATTATAATCTATCCTCCCGCAGCGTTGAGCTGCAACATTTATTTTAACGGTGCAGCTTACTCGGCAGCTGCTTCGGTCTCGGCGGTGTTCTCCTATGCGGCGACCGCTTCCTCAGACTCGTCAAGAACTATATCCTCGCCCTGACGCCCTTCCTGAACTGCGTTCGCCATAGTCTGGCTTATAAGCTTGATGGCGCGGATAGCGTCGTCGTTGCCCGGGATAACATAGTCTATCTCGTCCGGGTCGCAGTTAGTATCAACAATAGCGACTATCGGAATACCGAGCTTCTTCGCCTCCGCGATGGCGTTGCGCTCCTTGCGCGGGTCGACTATGAACAGAGCTCCGGGGAGCTTCGCCATATCCTTGACGCCGCCAAGGTACTTCTCGAGCTTCTCTATCTCGAGCTGGAGCTTGATGACCTCTTTTTTGGGCAGCAGGTCGAACGTTCCATCCTCCGACATCTTGCGGAGCTGGTTGAGACGATCGACACGGCGGCGCATGGTCTTGAAGTTGGTGAGCATTCCGCCCAGCCAGCGCGCGTTGACAAAGTACATTCCAACGCGGGAAGCCTCTTCGCGGATAGCATCCTGCGCCTGCTTCTTGGTGCCGACGAACAGGACGGTCTCGCCCTCAGCAGCGAGGTCACGAACAAAGTAATACGCCTCTTCGAGCTTCTTGACGGTCTTCTGCAGGTCGATTATATAGATCCCGTTGCGCTCGGTGAAAATGTACGGAGCCATTTTCGGGTTCCAGCGGCGGGTCTGATGCCCAAAGTGGACACCTGCTTCGAGAAGCTGCTTCATCGATACGATTGCCATACAATAACTACCTCCTTCGGTTTGTCCTCCACATCGCGCTTTTTTTCACGTCCAACGGCATCCCTGCCGCACCGGGGCGCGAACGCGAGTGTGCGTAATGGCGCGAATATATTACCACATACACGCGCACAATGCAAGACTTTTTTGTTCCCCGATTGAAATCAAGGCAAAAATTTTTTATAATATTATCATAGTATAGTAGCTAGAACGGGGGTGAAACTGAAATGGACATATTGATACGCCGGTGCGAGATCGTCGACCTGAAGGCTATCTGCAAACTAAACAAATTTGAAATGGGATATGACTACCCAGAGGAAAACACAGCGGAAAAACTCCAAAAACTTCTGGCAAGCCGTAGCGACGCAATCTTTGTAGCACTCGTAGACGGCGAGGTCGCCGGATACGTTCATGCAAACGACTACGACGTGCTCTACGCTCCACATATGAAAAATATAATGGGCATAGCTGTTTCAGGCAGATTCAGGAAAAAAGGCATCGGAAGGGCACTACTTGACGAGGTAGAGAACTGGGCGCGCGAAACCGGTGCGAGCTGTGTCCGGCTCGTCTCCGGCTCGACAAGAATCGGCGCTCACGAGTTTTACCGCCGGTGCGGCTATCACCAAGACAAACTTCAGCTCAATTTCAAAAAATTGCTTTGAAATTTCAAAAGGGATGGAGACGCCACAGTCTCCACCCCTTTACTCTATGTATCAAGTATTGCCTCTATTTCCTCGTTCCAAACTTCCGTATCTCGGCAAATACTACCGAGCCTATCAGGTTTCCCGCAGTGACACACACTATTAAAAATATCGGGTCAAGCGCAAACAGGTCGGTACCGAGCCCGGCTGCGAGGAAATACATGTCCGCAATACTGTGTTCAAACCCCGCGAGAATAAACGCAGGTACACAGAGCAGTATGCCGAGGTACTTGCCTATCTCGTGTTGGCTGTTACGGAAATTGTCCACCGCAACATACATAAGCACCCCGCAGAGCATTCCGGTTACAAACGCCCGACCGGGACCCACGAGCAGCTTGCCCGCAGCTACCGTCTCCGCAAGTTCGATAAAATCGCTCCCGCCAAGCACCGCGCGCAGCATAAATCCAGTCGTGACGCACCCCACGAAGTTGCCCGCCCAAACCGTGAGCAGGTCGAGCACATTTTTCTTTGCATCCCCGTCGAACAGATACCCCGCCATTCCAGTGAACAGCGCGAGCCCGAATGCGCATATCGTCACAAGTCCCACCGCGAACAGCATTGCTCCCACGATTTTACTCGTCTCTACAAGATTTACGTAAACCGTGCCACCTATCGAAATCATGATACCGGCAAGGAACGCCCTTGCCACAAGCCGTGCTCTGTACACCGCTATCTCTCCTCCTTCAGCTCTGCGACCGACCGTGCTATCTCGTCGCGGGCTTCCTCCATTAGTTCGCTCCAATCCTCCTCGTAATCGAAGGTCACGTCCTCGCCCGAGCGGATACGCGCGGCATAACCTGCAAGCATCTCATAATTCTTGGCATAGACATGAAAGCTGTTTGCGCGGTGGGTATAGCTGCCCATTTTCACACCGAGATCGTCCGCGAACCGCTTTTGCAGCATTATCAGCGCAAAAGCGTTCATATACGCCGCCTCTGGCGCATCATTTGAACGGAACAACACCTTGCAGTGAAGCGCCCCATCGCGAATAAAATACTGTATGTGCTGAAGGCATGCGGGCGATTCCTTCTCGGTGTCCTTCCGCCAGTCGCGCACATCGATGACCGCGCGACGGCTGGACGGGTTGCGGCGCAGCTCATTCAATATAAAATCAAACTGCTCCGCCATCCTGCTGTGGTAGGTGTATTCCCAGTTCCCGCGCTCAACCTCAAAATCGAGTATACCGTCGAGCATCTCCTGACGGTACTGCTCAAGCTCGCGTGGACCTCCGATAAACAACCTGCTTATCATCGGCTCGGCAAGCGGCTGCTGGACTACCATTGTCATTGATACCTCGCGCTGTGTTGTTCCGTAGTCCGGACAGGGGCTCTCCTCCCCCTGCTCGTATAGCGCAATAAGCGCCATATGATACGCCTCGGGCAGAGTTTCTCCGTACACTGCTATTTCCTTCAATCCAACACATCCTCCCCTCGAATAAATGCGCACTGCTATATTAGCATTTTGGGGAAACTTATTCAATATACAATGTCACACAATGTCACAATTTGAGCGACCGCCTGCTGGGTCGTTTTATTTCTGTTTACACCACCCGCAATCCGTGATAAAATATTTCCGTCAAATATTTAAACTCATTATTCATATCTGCACCGAAGGAGGTATACCCATGACATTCAGACAGCTCGCGGAGAGTCGGTACTCGGTTCGGAGCTATTCTTCGGTAAAGCCGGAGCGTGAACTGATAAACGATATTCTCGAGACCGGTCGCCTTGCACCCACTGCCCGCAATAACCAACCCCAGAAAATATACGTCCTTGAAAGCGAGGACGCACTGCGCAAAATACGCGATATAACCCCCTGCGCATTCAACGCGCCGGTTGTCCTGATGGTATGCGGAAAGAGTGAACTCGCATGGAAAAACCAGTTCAGCGGCAAGAACATGATGCCAATGGACATAGGCATCGTCACAACTCATATGATGCTCCGCGCCGCAGAGCTCGGGCTTGGTAGCTGCTGGGTAGGATATTTCGACCCGGACGCCGCAAGCCGCGCTTTCGCTCTACCCGACGACGTGGAACCGCTCTGTCTCCTCCCTCTCGGTTACCCAGCGGAGGACAGCGTCCCCTCTGAAAGGCATGCCGACCGCAAACCGCTCAGCGAAACGGTCGAGTTTCTGTAAACGCGCCGCTATGAAAACCGCAATAGTTACCGGAGCGTCCGGCGGCATAGGCTCGCAGACCGCGCTCATGCTCGCGCTTGACGGATATGTCACCGCGCTTGGGTACTCCCGCTCAGCTCGGTCCACAGAAAGTCTGCGCGACCGCATCGTTGAAGCCGGCGGACTCGCGTTTGCGGTTCAAGCCGACCTCTCCGACCCAGAACAGGCGCGCGAGATGGTACGGCACGTTGTCAGCGAGACCGGTCGTCTCGATTGCCTTGTCGCCTGCGCGGGTACAGCCCAGCAGAAACCGTTTGACAGCGTCGACGACCACGACTGGAGCGAAATGCTCGGCGCGAATCTCTCAGCCACGGCAAACATTATTCGTGCGGCGCTCCCTGAGTTTCTCCGCCAGTCCTCGCTCGGACGGGAAAACCTGAATATAGTTACCGTATCCTCGATATGGGGGCGCGCGGGCGCGAGCTGTGAGGCACACTACTCCGCCGCAAAAGCGGGAGTCATCGGACTTACAAAGGCGCTCGCAAAGGAGCTCGGACCATCCGGGATACGTGTAAACTGTGTCGCGCCCGGCTTTATCGACACTCCCATGACCGCGTCGATACCGCAGGACGCGCGGGACAGCTTTGCCGCAGACTGCCCACTCGGTCGGATAGGCAAGCCAGAGGAGGTCGCGCAGGCGATACGCTTTCTCGCCTCCCCCGCCGCATCATTCATAACCGGGCAGGTGCTCGGTGTGGACGGCGGCGCGGTCATCTGAATCTCATACAGACTAAAAGGATGCCCACACTGCCGGGCATCCTTTTCCATATTGGCTATATCGGTCACACCATTTTTTCTGGCTGGACATGGCGGTCAAACTCCTCCTCGGTGAGCAACCCAAGCGCCACCGCTGCCTCACGCAGCGTGATGTTTTCGGCATATGCCTTCTTTGCGACCTTCGCGGCGTTGTCGTACCCAATGACCGGGTTGAGTGCGGTGACGAGCATGAGCGACGCAGAGAGGTTCTGCGCTATCCGCTCGCGGTTCGGACGTATACCCGCGACACAGTTTACACGGAACGAACGGCACGCATCCGCTAGCAGTCGTATCGACTGTAAGTAGTTGTATATGCACACCGGCATATACACGTTGAGCTCGAAATTGCCCTGCGACGCCGCAAGCCCGACGGCGGTATCATTTGCCATGACCTGCACCGCGACCATCGTCACCGCCTCGCACTGCGTTGGGTTCACCTTGCCCGGCATTATCGAGCTTCCCGGCTCGTTTTCCGGGATGAACAACTCGCCGAGCCCACAGCGCGGTCCGCTTGCAAGCCAGCGCACATCGTTTGCGATCTTCATCATGTCCGCCGCGAGCGCCTTCAGCGCGCCGTGAGCGAACACGAGCTCGTCCTTTGAGGTGAGCGAGTGGAACTTGTTTTCGGCGGTGACGAAGCGGGTCCCGCATAACCCGCTTATCTCCTCCGCGACCATCCAGTCAAAACCCTTTGGCGCGTTCAGCCCGGTCCCTACCGCAGTACCTCCAAGTGCGAGCTCACGCACACCTTCAAGCGAGCTCGCTATCATTGCGGCGCTCTTTTCAAGCATTGCACGCCAGCCGCTCATCTCCTGCGACAGCGCTATAGGCGTCGCGTCCTGCAAATGTGTACGCCCGGTTTTTATTATCCCCTCGTTTTCCCGCTCGAGCCTATGTATCTCCTCAGCAAGCGCCCTCACTTCGGGCAGCAGCCGATTCTCGGTCTCGCGCACCGCCGCAATGTGCATCGCCGCCGGGAAGGTATCGTTCGAGCTCTGCGACATATTTACGTCGTCATTCGGGTGGAGCTTCACCGCACCGCCGCCGAGGGCGTTTGCGCGGTTGGCGATGACCTCGTTGAGGTTCATGTTTGTCTGCGTTCCGCTTCCGGTCTGCCAGACCGCAAGCGGAAATTCGCCCGCAAGCTTTCCCTCTCGGATCTCGCTGCAAGCTTTCTCTATCAGGTCAAGCTTCTCCTGTGACAATTTTCCGAGCTTCGCGTTCGTACGTGCCGCGCCGAGCTTTAGCACCGCAAATGCGTCTATCAGCTCGGTCGGCATCTTCTCGGTGCCTATCTTGAAGTTCTCAAAGCTTCGCTGCGTCTGCGCACCCCACCAGTTTTTCTCGGGCACGCGCACCTCACCCATCGAATCGTGCTCTATCCTGTAACCGTCCAACGTCCGCTTCCTCCTTGAATGTGCCGTTTGCACCATTTTACCATCGCCGCGCCGGACAGTCAACCGACCGTACCGTCGCTTTTGTAAATTGCACGCTTACCCGCCTTTTTCAGTGGACAGACGGCGCCGTTTAATATATAATAGGCAAATGTGGAATCTCAGATTGAAAAGGTCGCGATATTTTGCAGATAAATATACTTGACTACCTCGACCGCGCCGCCGCGCTGCACCCGGACAAGCCCGCTTTCTGCGGTGATAAGTCGGCGTTAACATTTGCGGAGTTGAACTCCCGCTCCCGTGCCCTCGGCACGGCGCTCGCGCGCGCCGGTGTGCTTCGCCGCCCGGTCGCGGTCACAGTCGGCAGAGACCCGGAAACAGTGCTCTTCTTTATGTCCGCGCTCCATGCCGGAGGATTCTACGTGCCGGTCGACCCGACCCTGCCCGATGAGCGCCTTTCCGCTATGCTCTCTCCGGTCAGCCCGGCGGCGTTCGTCTGCCGCCCCTCCGAGCTCGAACGCATGCGCCACCTCTTCCCGGATACCCCGCTATTCACCGAAGAGAGCGCAGCCGACCTCTGCGACGACCGGCTGCTCGGCAGCGTGCGCGCGTCGATTATCGACGCCGACCCCGCGTATATGATATTCACCTCCGGTTCTACCGGCACACCGAAAGGCATCGTCGTTACCCATCGCGGAGTTATCGACCTAGCGGAGTGGCTTGTGGACACATTCGGCTTCTCCGAACGCGATGTGCTCGGAAATCAGACGCCGTTTTACTTCGACGCATCCGTAAAGGACATTTACATTACCTTCAAATGCTGCGCCACAACCCATATACTTTCAAAAAAACTCTTCATGTTCCCCTCCCGCTTGGTGGACGCTCTCAACGAGAAAGAAGTCACCTCTGTCCTGTGGGCGACCTCCGCTGTAAATCTATTAGCCGGTTCCGGAATTTTTGAAAGCAAAAAGCCTTTACACATTAACCGGGTGTTTTTCGCCGGAGAAGCGATGACCGGAAAGCCGCTTCGGATATGGCAGGAGGCGCTTCCCGGCGCCACATTTGTAAACCTGTACGGACCGACCGAGATCACGGTCGACTGCACATACTACGTTGTCCCCCGCATATTTGCGGACGACGAGCAGGTGCCAATTGGGCGCGCGTGCCGCAACATGGAGGTGCTGCTGCTCGGCGAAGACGGGAAACCCGTCCCGCGAGGCGAACTCGGAGAGATATGCGTCCGCGGAAGCGGTGTCGCGCTTGGGTATTATGGGGACAGTGAGCGCAGTGCGGCGGTATTTGTACAGAACCCACTGAACCCATTCTGGCGGGACATACTCTACCGCACCGGCGACCTCGCGCGCGAAAACGAGGAGGGTGACCTGGTCTTCGCTGCACGCTCCGACGACCAGATAAAGCGCCACGGGAACAGGATAGAACCCGGCGACATCGAGGCTGCCGCACGTTCGCTTGATGGGATAAGCGAGGCACTCTGCCTGTACAACCGCGAGCGCGACCGGCTGGTACTTGCGCTTGCGGGTAAACCGGACGGCAATGCCGCGCTGATGCGCAGTCTCTCCGCGAAGCTTCCGAAATACATGCTCCCTGACGAGATACGCTGCTTTGACAGCTTCCCGCACAATGCAAATGGAAAGATAGACAGGCATGCGCTGAAGAGGATTATCGATGAACAGGCTGACCAAGTTTGACAAGTTCTCCGCATTGACGGGCGAATTCATGCAGCGCGGTGTTCGCACGAATTTTTTCAAGTCTCGCGAACAGATAGAGCGCGCTATTTCGGACGGCAGTGTTTACTATGAACTCTGCGAGACTTCCCTGCTGCTTATTTTCAGTGGTAAAGTTGACAAGCTTTACTTTATGTTGCTTTCCGGTGGCAGGTTCCCCGAACTCCACTTGGAGCGTAGCACGGTCTGCGAATATGCATACAAGACCGGTTCGTCGCCGGATGTCGCTGATGAACTCGTAAAGCTGGGGCTTTTACACTCGGCAAATCGCGAACGGTATGAGTTTGCAGGTACTTTCCCCTCCGAATTTCCAGCGGGCGTGCGGTTTGCCGTACAGAATGACCTCGGTTTTGCGGAGGAAGTGCTTAGCGTGTGCTTCGATCCGCTTACCGGTTGTCTGCCGACGCGGGACGAGCTTTCCTCCGACATTGCCGCACGGCATCTGCTTGTCGCGGACGGCGGGGTCCTTCGGTTCTCCACCGATGGCACCGTGGGTGAGCTCAATCATCTCGCGGTCCTTCCGAAGGCGCGGAGGAGCGGCGTCGGATCGGCGCTCGTGACAGCATTTCTCGCCGCAGCGTCCGCACGCAGATTCCGTCTCTGGGTCAGGACCGACAATCCAGTGGCGCAGGCGCTTTACAGACGATTCGGATTCGCTCCCGGCAGATTCAGGTCGGAAGTGTTTACGTTTACACCGAAAGACCAATCAGTTTAAAAGGAGAATAACGGTATGAACATGGACAAAATACTTGAGATTATCCGGGAACTTGTTCCCGGCACCGACGTCGCCGCCGACACGCTTCTCATCGAGGACGAAATAATCGACTCGTTTGACCTTGTCGCGCTTGTCGGTGAGCTCAGCGATGCGTTTGATGTGCAGATAGGCGTCGAGAGCGTGACGCCGGAGAACTTCGAAACTCCGTCAGCCATTGCCTCTCTTATAGAGCGGCTGCGCGAAGGCTGATACGATGTCCTTTGTATCCCTTCGGTTTCTCGCGTTGCTTGCGGCTTCGCTCGCGCTCTGCTTTCTCCTCCCAAAAAAGGTGCGATGGATAGCTCTGCTTGCGGCAAGCGTCATATTTTACGCAATGGCGGGCGCCGAGCTTCTGGTCTATCTCGCGTCAGCCACACTCTCCACCTTCCTTGCGGGGCTCGTCATCGACCGTCTCAACCGTAGGCGTGCAGCGGCGGCGGCTGACGCGAAGGCAAAGGGGCTTCAGGTGACCGAGATAAACACAGCGTTCACGCGAAAGAAGCGCGCGGCGGCGGCGGCGGCGCTGCTGCTGAATTTCGGAATACTTGCGGCACTTAAGTACCTCGACCCGTTTCTCGGCGCCGTGGAGTATGTCTCGCGCATATTCGGCGGGGTCGATATCCCCCGCTTCACGCTTGCACTGCCGCTCGGGATTTCATTTTACACCTTCCAGTCGGCAAGCTATGTAATCGACCTGCTCCGCGAGAAGTACCCCGCTTCCCGTAACATTCTCAAATATGCGCTCTTCGTGTCCTACTTCCCGCAGATAACCCAAGGACCTATCGGCAGATACGACCGGCTCTCCCCGCAGTTTGAAAACCTGCCCGGATTCAACGCGGATGCCCTGCGAAACGGCATCCAGCTCGCGGTATGGGGGCTTTTCAAGAAAATCGTCATTGCCGACCGAGCCGCCGTCATCGCGGACAACGTCTTTGCGGGATACGACGGATACGGCGGCGTGATAATTCTGTTCGGAGTGTTTGTCTACGGCATACAGCTCTACTGCGACTTCTCCGGCGGAATTGACATGGCTCGCGGAATATCAGAAATGTTCGGAGTTGAACTCGCGGAAAACTTCCGCAGACCATACCTCGCGACTTCGCTTGCCGATTACTGGCGCCGATGGCACATCACGCTCGGCGAGTGGATGCGGGAATACGTGTTCTATTCTATAACCTTTTCCCGGCGTTTTGGTCGCTTTTCAAAAAAGCTCCGCACAAATCTCGGTGGTCGCGCCGGAAAGGTCCTGCCCACTGCGCTCGTCACATTTGTGGTATTCTTCCTCATAGGACTATGGCATGGCGGGAGCTCAAAGTACATTGCTTTCGGACTTTGGAACGGAGTTATAATAACATTTTCGCAGCTCATGGCGGCGCCGTATGCGGCGGTGCGCGCAAGGCTCAAAATCTCCGATTCAAGCAAGCTGCTCTATGCGTTTCGGCTGCTTAGGACGCTTCTGCTCGTGACGCTCGGACGCTACTTCACGCGTGCGGACAACCTCTCGCTCGCGCTCGGAATGCTTTCGCAGACCTTTGCCCACCCCGGAGTGAGCGCGCTCTCGGCTTCCTCGTTCCTGTCGCTGGGGCTCGGCGGGTGGGACATGGGCGTGCTTGCGCTGGGAAGCGCCGTCGTGACCATCGCGGGGGTGTATGAGGAGCGGAATCACGACCTCCGGGCTGCCATTTGCCGCGCAAGACCCGTCCTGCAGATCGCCATCATGCTAGCAATAATACTCGCGGTCGTATTCCTTGGTTTCTACCGCAGCGGATACATCCCGTCCGAGTTCATATACAAGGCTTTTTAGGTGACCAAATGAGTGCTAAAAAGTGGCTTATAGCCTTCTTCGGCTGTGTTCTGTTCGTGCTTCTGCTTATTGCCGGTCTGAACTTCTTCGTCGACCCGTTCGGTGTGTTCGGAGACAGGTTCATGCAGTGGTACTCCTTCGACTTTACCAATAATCCCAGGGCGGCAAAGACAGCCTATCTCGACATAAATTCCGAGCAGTACGACTCGTACCTCATCGGCTGCTCATCGACAAGCTCGTTCCCGATCGATTCGCTAAACGAGTACACCGGCGCGAACTTTTTCAACCTGTTTTCCTACGGCGCGGACACATATGATATGTACGCCACCGCCATGTACGTGCTGGACAACTACAACCCGAAAAACATCCTGCTGAACCTCAGCATCATGAACACCTATTACTACGACTACGAAAGCGACCCGCTGACCGACAGTCTCCATGCCAAAGTCGACGGTTCGTCTCTTCTCTCGTTCTATCTCCGGTTCCTGTTTGCGAATCCACAGTATGCGTTCGCTAAGCTGAGCGACCTTCGAGAGGACACCTACCTCCCGCAGACCTTCGACGTATTTAATGAGGAGAGCGGAGCATACGACAAGTCTGTGCGCGACGTGGAGAGCATCGGCAACATGGACGAGTACCTCTCTGCATACCCGGTGTTTACCGACTACCCGAAAGCCGGCTACGCGCTCAAGGAGGCTGACCGCTGCCTCGAAGCGGTGCGCGAGATAGTCGAGCGATGCGAGCGGGACGGGGTCACGCTCACCGTGGTGTTCTCCCCTCTCTATTACGAGCACGCCGAGTACTTCGACGCGGACGCAACGCGTGATTTCCTTGCCCGCCTCGCGGATATTACCGGCTTCTGGGACTTTTCCTACTCGTCGGTGAGTTTCGACTCGCGCTACTTCTATGACGCGACCCACTTCCGAAACAGCGTCGGCGAGATGGCTCTCTCCCGCATTTATGGCGGAGAATTCTACGTTCCGGACGACTTTGGGTTTTATGTGACCGCCGAAAACGCGGAGGAGTACCTCTCCGGATACCGCACCGCCGAGACTCCAGACACCGGCGAATACACCGCCGAGGTGCCTATTCTGACCTACCACCACATCGCCGAGGGGGCGAGCAGCACGGTTACAAGCCCGGAGGCGTTTGAAAGCCATCTGTCCGCGCTTATCGACGCCGGATATACTCCGGTCTTTCTCTCCGAGCTTCGCAACTATGTCCTATACGGTGACCCGCTGCCCGAAAAACCGGTCGTGATAACCTTCGACGACGGATATCTGAGCAATTACGAACAGGCGCTGCCCATTCTCGAGAAATACGGCGCAAAGGCGACCATATTTGTCATTGGAGTCTCGTTCGGCTCGGACACATACAAGGACACCGGCAACGCCATAACTCCGCACTTCGGCTTGGACGAGGCGCAGGCAATGCTCTCGAGCGGACTCATCGAGTTTGGCTCCCATACCTACGACCTGCACCAGTGGCCGCCGTTCGAGGAGGGCGACGCTCGCGAGAACCTCGCACTCCGTGACGGCGAGAGCGAAAGCGATTATATTTCGATGCTTCGCAATGACCTCGAGCAATTTGACTCCGAAATATGGTCAGTTCTCGGCGGAAACAGCGGCATTTTCTCATACCCCTATGGCGAGGTCACGACCGAGGCAGCAGTCGTTCTCAGCGAGAGCGGGTACGATGTTACCGTCTCCACACAGCCAGGCGTCAACACCATTGTACGCGGTCTGCCGCAGAGTCTGCTCTCACTGAACAGGTTTACGGTGGATGGAAGTATGACCGACGCCGACATTTTATCGCTTATAGAGGGCAACTGACCAGAAGCTCACTCCGCGCCAAACGGGGTGAGCTTTTCAATACATTATTGTACCTGCCTGCAGAAAGAATAAGTATATTAAATCCATTCAATTTGCTGCAGGGGGTTGAACAGAGTGCGTGAATTTCTTCTTATTTCGACTGTGGTGGTCGCCGCAGCGTTCGGATGGCGCGTGATGGCGTGGCTCGACAGGTTTGTCGACCGTATGCGTCGTCCGAGAGACGCGCGTATAAGTTCGGGTGCGTGTGACAGGGCTCTACGGGTCGGTTTTTCCGATCCGCTAATAGCTGACCTCCTTAATGGCGTCGTTGAGAGCTACACTAAATTTCAGCCCGAGACTTCGGTACGCCTTCTCAGCGGTAACCCGGATGAGTTGGTATGCGAGCTCTCTGCGCACCGTCTCGACCTTGCGATATTACCGGCAACGACCGTCATGCACACGCTTGGGTGCCACCGCGTAAAGGAGATATTGCTCAAAACATATGCCGAGACCACAGATGCGTGGAAGATTGTATGCGTGAACAGATGGCACAGTATTGCAGTTACACGATTCACCAGCTTTCTCTCAGGGAAATTTGAAAACCGGCGGACACAGAAGTAGAAATTCAATACGGTTACGTGGTATAATAACCGCAAGGTGGTTATTATACTTTGATTTAAGCCGTTTTTCTCGTCCCTTACGGGACAACCGAAAAACATGGCACATTATACCATTCCGACTTTGCCGTCATGGTATAATAACCGCAATAAAACCCACACTTACAGTGTGTGGTACATATATGCCATAATAATTCCACATATAAGCGCGTATAACAGTGCGCAAAAGAATAACGACCTGTGCTTTCAGGTGGAAGAGATGAACACATGGACCATATTTTTCTTTTGGAGGACGACACGGCTCTTGGGCGCGGGATAGCGATGGCGCTCGAAAGCCCGGAGCGCAGCGTCACCCGCGCAGAAACTCTTGAACAAGCAAAACAATTTCTTCACAGCAGCTACTCGCTGCTTATTTTAGATATCAACCTACCGGACGGCAGCGGACTGGACCTGCTTAGAGAACTGCGAGGACGAGGAAACGCGACACCGGTGATCCTGCTCACCGCAAACGACCTCGAACTGGACGAGGTCACAGGTTTGGAAGCTGGAGCGGACGACTATATAACCAAGCCTTTCTCCCTTGCGGTTCTCCGCGCAAGGGTCGACGCGTGCCTGCGTCGGGGAAATTCTGCATCTCCCGGAGCTGTTGTCATCGGTCCGTTCTACTTTGACTTTGACCGGATGGACTTTCGGAGGGATGGTGTGTCGGTGGAACTCTCCAAAACTGAACAAAAACTGCTGCGGGTGCTGATAGAAAACCGCGGTCATGCGGTAAGCCGCAGCACTCTTGTTGACAGGGTTTGGACTGATGGCGCAGAGTTTGTGGAAGAAAACGCACTCTCGGTCACGGTAAAACGGCTACGCGGCAAGCTGGAAACCGATCCCGCAAAACCGCAGTATCTCAAAACGGTGTACGGTATCGGATATGCATGGGGGATGGAGAAATGACCGGGTACATTATTGCATCTGTCGCACTTATTGCCGCCGTATCAATGGCAGTGTACTGCCACATTCACACTTCTCGCACGATAAGTCATCTCGACGAAATGCTTACCGCTGCAATTGACGGCAGCTTTTCCGAAAAGACCTTCAGCGAAAGTCGAATGTCCGCCCTTGAGAACCGTCTTTCCAGGTATCTGGCGGTGAGCACCCTCTCTGCCCGTAACCTCCAGAACCAGCGCGACCAGATAAGCACACTGATTTCGGACATATCGCACCAGACAAAAACTCCCGTATCAAACCTGCGGCTTTACTCCCAACTTCTCGAAGAGCAGCCTCTCCCACCTGCGGCTCAGGACTGCGTCCGAGCGATATCCTCACAGACCGGAAAGCTGCAAAGTCTCATCGAGGCACTTGTAAAAACGTCCCGCCTTGAGACAGGCATACTCGCGCTCCAGCCCGAGCCGGCGGAAGTTGCACCTGTGGTGAGACGAGCCATTGACCAATACCTACCAAAAGCAAAAGGTAAGAACGTCACACTTACTTTTGATGACCGCGATGGAAGCGCGGTGTTCGACACGAAATGGACCGAGGAGGCTGTGTGCAATCTGCTCGACAATGCAGTAAAGTACACACCATCAGGCGGTTCGGTGAATGTGTCGGTGGCAAATTATGAGGCGTTCTGTGTCGTCATAGTTACCGATACCGGTCCCGGCATACCCGAGGAGGAGCACAGCAAAATTTTTGGTCGGTTCTACCGCTCCCCCACCGCCCGCCAAATAGATGGTGTTGGAATCGGACTGTACCTCACTCGCCAGATCGTGACCGGTCAGGGAGGATACTTAAAAGTGGTAAGCGGTCCCGGATACGGCAGTACGTTCTGTCTGTACCTTCCGCGGGAGCACGGCGGCTAATCTGTCAAAACTGTCACACTGTCGAAAGTACCACGAAAGATTCCTGTGCTAACGTCTGTATTGTCGAAAGACATACAGACGTTTTTTGGAGGCAACTAAAATGACGATTTTGGAGACAAAAGACCTGAAAAAATACTATGGTTCCGGCAACACTCAGGTGCGCGCGCTGGACGGTGTGGATCTAACCGTTGAAAGCGGAGAGTTTGTAGCAATAGTTGGCACTTCCGGTTCGGGAAAGTCGACGCTTCTGCACATGCTTGGTGGGCTTGACCGCCCCACCTCTGGGACGGTCAAGGTAGACGGAAATAATATTTTTTCGCTTAAGGACGATGCTCTTACTATTTTTAGGCGACGGAAAATCGGATTTGTGTTTCAGTCATACAATCTCGTGCCGGTACTGAGCGTGTGGGAAAACATTGTTCTGCCAATTCAGCTAGACGGCGATAAAGTTGACAAGGAGTACGTGGGTGAAGTAATTGACACACTTGGGCTTGCCAATAGACTCGGTAGCCTTCCAAACCAGCTATCCGGAGGTCAGCAGCAGCGTGTAGCGATCGCCCGCGCGCTTGCCGCTAAGCCCGCGATACTGCTTGCCGACGAGCCGACCGGAAATCTCGATTCCAGAACGAGCCAGGACGTACTTGGGCTTATGAAGGTGACCGGACAGAAGTTCGCCCAGACGATGGTCATGATCACGCACAACGAAGAGATAGCGCAACTCTCCGACCGCATCGTCCGAATAGAGGACGGGCGCATAGTCACACGGTCGCGGTAAAGGGGGTGTCTGTATGAAGGTCGCAAACCGAAAATGCATATGGATGCTCAGCCTACGCACCCTGTTTGCAAACCGCACGCGAAATCTTGTGGCAGCTATCGCAATAGCCCTGACAGCCATGCTCTTCACCTCGCTTTTCACGATCGCACTTTCGATAAACGAGGGTATCCAGCAGAGCACTTTTCGTCAGGTAGGCGGTTACTCCCACGGCGGATTTAAGTACCTGACCGAGCAGCAGTTCGAGGTCATAAAAGAGGATAGCCTGATTCGACAGTGGGGTCTGCGCCGTTTTTTAGGAATGCCAACCGACGTGCCTTTTAACAAGTCGCACGTCGAAATAGGCTATTCGGACGCAAACCAGGCACACTGGATGTACTGCGACCCGGTCAAGGGACGTCTGCCCCAGGAGGGAACGGACGAGGCGGCGACCGACACCAGAGTGCTTGAACTTCTCGGAGTCACTCCGGAGCTCGGTACACGGTTCACCGTCACGTTCAACGTTGACGGACATGTCACAACGCAGGAGTTCACACTCTGCGGGTGGTGGGAGTACGATAACGCGATCACCGCAAACCACATTTTAATCCCCGAAAGCCGGGTCGATGCGGTACTTGACGAGCTGGGAATCACCCCTCCCGGCAACGACGGTATGACCGGAAGCTGGAATCTCGACGTAATGCTGCGCCACGGCTCGCATTCCATCGACGCCGATCTTGACAAAATTCTTGAACACTATGGCTATCAGTCGGACAACCCCTCGGATGACAATTACATTTCTACCGGCGTCAACTGGGGTTACACCGGCGCACAGTTATCCGAGAACATGGACCCTGCAACACTCGTAATCATCGTTGGTATGCTCGCGCTCATTCTGTTTACCGGGTACCTCATCATTTATAATGTGTTTCAGATCTCGGTGGTCGGCGACATCAGATTCTATGGTCTGCTGAAAACCATTGGCACCACCTCACGTCAGCTCCGCCGCATAATACGTATTCAGGCTATTCTTCTCTCGGTGGCGGGCATTCCGTTCGGGCTCGTGTTCGGATGGCTGCTCGGTGGGGTTCTTACTCCGATCATAACTGCTGAGTTGGATGGCGTAAAAACAGCAGTTTCGCTGAGCCCCGCACTGTTTTTAGGTTCGGCTGCCTTTGCCCTTCTCACCGTAATCATCTCCTGCCGGCGTCCCGGACGGGTGGCGGGCAAAGTGTCACCGATCGAGGCGGTCCGCTACACCGAAGGCAGCACGCTCCGCTCACGGCGCGAGCGCCGGACACACGGCGTCTCACTTCTGTCCATGGCATGGGCAAACCTCGGACGCAGCCGCGGCAAAACCGCGATAACTATTCTATCGCTTTCACTCGCAGTTGTTCTGTTGTCGCTCACCGTAACTTTTACCGGAGGTCTGGACATCGACAAGTACATTTCAAATTTTACCGCGAGCGACTTTATCTTGGCGGATGCAGGTCAATTCCAGACCGGAGGAGATTATTTTAACCCGCACATGGCGATCCCGGAGGAGGTCATCCAGACAGTTGAGACCCAGGACGGAATAACCGACAGCGGTCAGATATACGGCAGGACCTCAGCGGTGCAGGAATTCGTCACCGAGGAGTACTTCAGGTCGATGAGAAGCAGGTGGAGCACCGAAGAACAGCTCGACAGCATTATAAACTACATGGATAAAACCGACGACGGTCTCATCGCCGACACCGCCCAGCTCTACGGTATGTCAGCATTTGCTCTTGACCACCTGACTGTACTCGACGGTGACCTCTCAAAGCTGTACGAACCAGGCGGAAACTACATTGCCGCGGTGTATTCGGAAGATGACTACCAGAACTCTATCATGGACAGTCACTGGGCACGGCTGGGAGACACTATAACTCTGAGATACGTGGATGAGTTCGAGTATTACTACTCAGATACAGGGGAAATAATTCCGTCGCTTAATGAGGCGGTGACCAATGGCAGCCGTCCCTGGTCAAGCCGGGCGAAGGTCTACCGCGATGTGGAGTATACGGTCGCAGCACTCGTGACCGTACCGACTGCTCTGAGTTACCGCTACTATGGAAGCGACGAGTTCGTACTCAATGACGAGACCTTTATCCGCGATACCGGAACAGATTGTATAATGTATTACGCCTTCGACACAAACGACGAGAGTACGCCTGCGTTAGAGCGCTTCCTGAAAGACTACACCGAAAACCAGAACACGCAATTTGACTACGAGAGCAAGAGCACCTACGCCGGAGAGTTTGACGGCACACGCAGCATGTTTTTGCTACTTGGCAGCGCGCTGAGCTTTATAGTTGGTCTGGTGGGAACCCTAAATTTCTTTAACGCTATCCTCACCGGTATAGCCTCCCGCCGCCGTGAACTCGCCGTACTGCAATCGATAGGCATGACGAGGCGGCAGCTACGCGGGATGCTTGTGTTGGAGGGACTGTTGTATACCATTGGCGCGACGGCATTGGCGCTGATCGTAGTTATTGCGACGTTTCCTCCGCTTGGAAGCGTGCTCAACCATATGATCTGGTTCTTCTCATATCGCTTCGTGGTATGGCCGGTGCTCGCTATGCTCCCGGTATTCGCAGCAATGGGCATTATCATCCCCGCCCTGAGCTGCCGGACCGCCGAACGTCGCACGATCGTTGAACGACTGCGCACCGAATGACCTAAATAACGAAAAATACGTACCGCAGACTTCAAAAATCTACGGTACGTATTTTTATATGTTAGTTGTCTTGCAGTGTGCTTACGCCCACCACATCGCGCCCGCCTTCTCGTAGACAAGAACGCTCTTGAGGCACTCGATAGCTTTCTCAAGGCCCTCCTTGACCGACATCATGCTGTCCTAATGTTCGATAGACAACGTTCCGTCATAGCCAATGGTCTGAAGCGCGGTGACGACCTCTTTCCAGAAGAACTGGTCGTGCCCATAGCCGACCGAGCGGAAGTTCCATGCACGTCCGGCGACATCGCCGTAGTGCTTGGTGTCAAGCACACCGATGCGCTTGATGTTCGCCTCGTCAAGACGGGTATCCTTCGCATGGAAGTGGAATATTGCAGGTCCGAGCTCCTTTATTGCCTGGACGGTGTCCATGCCCTGCCAGACGAGATGGCTCGGATCGAAGTTTGCACCTATCTCCGGACCGACAGCGGCACGGAGCTTGAGCAGCGTCTCGGTATTGTAGACGCAGAAACCGGGGTGCATTTCGAAAGCGAACTTTGTCACACCGTACTTACGACCGAACTCAACGGTCTTCTGCCAATACGGGATAAGGACATCGTTCCACTGATACTCAAGCAGCGTGAGGAAATCCGGGGGCCACGGGCAGGTAACCCAGTTCGGGAACTTGGCATTTGAACCGTCACCCGGGCATCCGGAAAAGACGTTGACAGTGTCCACGCCGAGCTCGCTTGCAAGATACACGGCCTGCTCAAATTCTTTCTGGAACTTCGCTGCGACCTCAGCGTCCGGGTGTATCTGGTTGCCCTGAGCTGCAATTGCGCTTATCCCCATTCCGTATTTCTCGACGAGAGCCTTCAGCTCGCTTACCGGCTTCTCCCCCGTTATGTAAGGCAGGGTGTGTGTATTTCCGGGAAAACATCCGCCGCCGAGCTCAACCATCTGGACACCAAGTCCGCTCAGATACTCGAGCGCCTCTTCAAGCGGCATGCTGTAAAGGGGTACTGTTAAAACTCCGAGTTTCATGCATTTCATCCTTTCTTCAGCTCTTAACGACTCGCGTGTAGTCAAATACATACATGTATACACTCTAATCGTATTTACAATCATAGCACAACAAACTATTATTTTCAAGCACTGCGCCGCATATAATTGCCTGTGCCGGAAAACAGGTGAAAGGAGCGCAGTATGGAAAAACCGACCACCAAGCATTGGCTCACCCGGGGACGGGCGATATTCCTTGTATTGTCCTGCGGGATCATTGTATGTTTTGCCATTGCCGCAGTCTCGATAATCCGTGCGGGCAGCGTCATCCCGGGTTACTCGGACGTGCGCACCGACGAGGACAGACTGAATTTTATCCGCTCATTCGGCTGGGAGGTCGACGAAAACTACACTCAAAGCCAGGTGACCATCCCAAATGAATTCGACCAGGTCTATGAAAACTACAACCAGCTTCAAATAGAGCAAGGCTTCGATCTACGACAGATAGCCGGACGGGTCGTAGATCTGTACACTTACAACGTCCTCAATCATCCCTCCGGCGAGGACGGTGTAGTACTGAACCTTCTCATGTATAAAGACAAGGTCGTAGGCGGAGACGTCATGAGCCCACGTCTCGACGGATTTATGCATTCCCTTGAAATACCTCCCGAAATGTGATAATTTATATTTACACATATAAATACACCCAAGGAGGAAAAAACAAACCATGAAAATCTACGACGTAACAAGACCGGTCTACAACGAAATGGCGATATTCGGCGGCGACCCCAAAGTCTACTTCGAACGGGTGCAGTCCACCGCAAATGGCGGCTTCTGTAACCTGGGCAAGATAGACTTTGGGCTCCACACCGGCACTCATGTCGACTCCCCGTTTCACTTCCTTGCAGACGGAGCGGACCTCGACCACGTCCCGCTCGAGCATTTTATCGGCAAGGCGCGTGTGATAGAGTTTGATGACAGCGTCACCGTCATCACGCGCGAGCTCCTCGAGCCGTTTGCCCCGCGCAAAGGTGAGCGCCTTCTGCTCAAGACCGCGAACAGTTTCCGCGACCCGGACGCAGGGTTTGATCCGGATTATGTCCCAATAGACGCCTCCCTTGCCGAGTACGTCGCCGAGTGCGGGATCCTCACCCTCGGCGTCGACTTTCAAACGGTGGGCAAGGGCGCGGATATAGGTGTATGCCATCGCACGCTCTTCAACGCGGGAATATGTATAATCGAGGGACTTCGCCTTGCCGAGGTCCCCGCCGGAGAGTACCTGCTCTCGGCACTCCCGCTCCGTATCACCGGCGCCGAGGGATGCCCCGTCCGCGCCGTGTTGATAGTCGACCCTGAATAACGAGTAATAAACCCCTTCCCCTCCGCATATTGTGTATCATGCCGGGCATAATGCAGTGTCACGGCGCTATACAATACGCGGAGGGGATTTTATGAGGGTCATAGTATCCAGGCACAGACGGAGCGGGGGCGGCAAACCACGCCTCTCCGTGCTGCTCCTCGCGGCGCTTCTTCTCTGTGGAAGTGCTGCGGTAATTTACACCGTATTCGGAGGCAACAGCGATACTCCTGCCTCCACTACCACTACCACCACCACCGACATGGACGCTACCGCCGTCAGTGCGGCACTCGGTGCGCTCGAGAGCTTCGGCGCCCGCACCGCAGAGGAGGCAGCCGAGATCTGGGCCGAGGGTGTCAGTGCAAAGAACGGACTGACTCAGTATGCGGTCATGACCGATGCTCTCAAAGAGCGGTACCTCGAGCTTGTAGGCGGCAGCGGCAGCTTCCTGTTCCCAACCAGTGCGTCACGGATAGACGCGTGGCGCATTGCTGAGGTCACTGACGAGGCAGACGGAACTGTTTCCGCCACACTCGAGTTTGACATAGGCGGAAACGGAAGCGTGACCACCGCGCTTGCTGAGCTCACAATAGACACCCTCGGTGAGTTTGCGGCAGTGAGCTCGGTTGCAGTCGAGGAACCTCTCTACGAGTTTACCGGCATCGGTTGAGAACTCACCGATTTGACCACCCCCCTACATGGCGTACAGGAACGCCGCGTTGGGGGGTGTTTCCATGTTTTACCTAATTACATCAACTTAAACAAATATCAGACCGCAATTCTTTTTTCATTTGTTCTGTATGTCGTTATTTTAAAAACTCTGTTGTGTTATAAGAAAAAGGTGCTATAATCAACTAATGTACATTTAATTTTTACTGATTTGCCGAGTGGGATCAGACTAAGGAGAGTTTATGGCTAATAGGCATTTGAAATTTGATTTGACACGTGGTCCGGTATTTTCCACGCTTCTCAGGTTTTCGCTCCCGATCTTTGCGGGAAGCATAGTCTCGCAGCTTTACAATGTGGCGGACTCGGTCGTCGTGGGTCAGTTCGTTAACTCGGACGCGATAGCGGCGGTCGCTGCGTGCGCACCGGTCATGACGATAATGAACATGTTTATGATCGGTCTTTCAACCGGCTCAAACGTCGTCATAGCACAGCGCGCCGGCAGTGGCGACAAGAGCGCACTGCAAAAGGCATTGAACACCGTATCCCTTCTCACTCTTGTCTGCTCCGCAATAGTCACTATACTCGGACTGGCGCTGCATAAGCCTCTGCTTACCGCTACTGGGACACCAAAAGACATATTCAATGACGCACAGCTGTACATAGTCATAATTTTCATCGGCACCGTCGGAAACATGGTCTACAACATGGGAAGCGGCGTGCTGCGCGGAATGGGCGATTCGAGCTGGCCGTTCCTGTTCCTGCTACTGTGTTCTGTGCTCAACGTCATTCTCGATCTTGTGGCGGTCATTCTACTTGGCTGGGGCGTCTGGGGAGTCGCTCTCGCTACCACCATTTCGCAGATAATAAGCGGTATCGGTATAATCATACGCATCAACAACGGTGGTTACGGAATTCAGCTAGGCATACACGGGCTGCGGTTTGACAAGTTCGAAACCAGGCAGATAATCGGCATAGGGCTTCCCGCAGGGATACAGAACATCGGTAACAGCCTCGCGGCAATATGCGTCCAGGCATACGTCAACGGCTTCGGCGAAAACTTCATGGCTGCCAACAGCATAGTCCAGAAGGTGGACGACTTCGTAAACATCCCTGTCATGGCAATATCCACCGCTCTCTGCACCTTTGTCGGTCAGAACATGGGCACCTTCAACCTCGACCGCATAAAGAAGGGCATAAACCAGAGCATCCTGTTCACGGTGCTTCTCGGCGTTGTGCTATGCGGCGGACAGATTGCTCTTCGCAACATACTTCCGTATGCTTTTACAAGCGAGCGCGCGGTTATCGACATCGCCTCGACCGGTCTTTTTATAATGTCGTTCCAGTGCATATTCCACGGTATTGACCGCTGCCTTGTCAATGCCATGCGCGGTGCGGGTAAATCGGTAGTTCCTATGATAACCGCGCAGTTCGGCGCATTTTCCCGCATACCGCTCTCCTATTTTCTCGCAGTATATGCCAACGACTGGCTCGGAATATTCCTTGCAATGCTCATCGCAGCACTTCTTCGCTGCATCGCGATCGGTGTGTACTACTTCTGCGGCGGCTGGAAGCGTGCGGTTGAACGTTTCCGCGAGCTTCACAAGACTCCGGCTGCTGAGAACGCAAAGAATTGACAGTTTTTATCTAATATGCAAAGGGAACCCCGGTTGGGGTTCCCTTTTTCGCTATTTTAATGCTGCTTATGCGTACGCTCCGGCAAATGCCTGCAGTGCGTTGTAGGTGGTCTCGTTGAGCGATTTCTTCATCGCGAGACCTTCCTCCATATCGATATCG
>CALXFK010000068.1 GCA_944387575.1 uncultured Clostridia bacterium | reverse complement strand
GAAGCCCCTTGCGGCGGTATCCGACAAATGTCGCAACATTGAGCGCGATTATTCCGGGGGTACACTGACCGACCGCGTAGTAGTTTATCAGCTCTTCCTCGGTCGTCCAGTGGTACTTATTCACCATCTCCCGCTGGAGCATCGGCAGCATCGCGTACCCGCCCCCGAAGGTGAACCCGCCTATGCGCAGGAACACCATGAACATCTTCCAAAGTTCTCTCATCTTGAATTCCTTCTCTTCGATTTCTTTATCTGCTTTGCATGCAAAAATCCCATTGCGTCGACATTCCGGCGAAACACGCTCTCTATCGAGTATTTCTCACCGATCTCCGCCGCTCGCACTCCCAGCCTTCGCCGTCTCCGTGCATCGAGCAGCCGTATGACCGCATCGGTAAACGCGCCGGTGTCACCGGGGCGATATAGGTAACCGCCCCCGCCGCGCAGCAGGTCTGTATGCCCCGCGACCGCGCTTGCCACCACCGGAAGCCCGGTGTGCATCGCCTCCATCACGCTGAACGGCAGCCCCTCCGACATGCTTGCCGTCACATATATGTCCGCTGCGGCGAGTGCGCGCTCCACATCGCGCATCTGCCCGGGGAACACCACCCGATCAGCCACTCCGAGTGACTCTGCTTCACTTTTGCACCGTTCGAAAAGCTCGCCCTGACCGGGCAGGAGCAGCTTCACCTCACGCGGAAGTCCGGTAAGCGCCCGTATCAGGAACTGCTGGTTCTTCCTCTGAGAGAATTCGGCGGCGCAGACCATCACCACCGCCTCATCCGCAAATCCAAACTCGTCCCGCGCCGCCGCGCGCCGCTCAGCCGACGTCCGCTCAAAACGCCTGAAATCCACCCCCATCCCGTCTATCGGGACTACATCCCCGCGGCAGAGCGCCCGCCGCTGTGCAAGCCGAAGGTCGCGCGCGTTCATCACGACGACCCTGTCGGTGACGCACGCCACCAGTTTCTCCGCCGCTCCGAGCAGCGTCCTGCGCAGAAGCGGCATCTCCCTTCCGAACAGGTATCCATGCGAGATATTGACCACGTACATTCCCTGCCGCCCCCCGGCAAGCATCAGCGCAAACCGGATAAAGAAGGATGCAAGAGATGTGTTCAGGCACACCACGTCATAACCCGAACCATGCAGGCGCTTGGCAAGCGCCATTGCGCACCTGAAATTTTTCGGTGAGGACAGCTTCTTCTCGAGCGGCAGCTCCTCAAAGACCGCCGCCTCCGGCAATCCGACCGGGCAGGTCGGCGCCATGACGTGAACTTCATCCCCCCGGCGGCACAGCCACCTGATGTATGGCAGATGGAAAAGCGTTATGTGGCTGCCGGTGGATGCAGCATACAGCACTTTCATTCGGCTGCGTCCCCCTCTTTTGTACATAAATGCTTCAGATAGTATAACACGGCTCCCCTATTTTCGTCAATTACCAGTGGCGCTGTGACAAAAGATATGCTATTATAGCAATAGTCCATTTCCGCATTTGAAAAACCCATGTTTGCGGTATGGCAATTGCTTTTTACGGGAGGCTTCGGATGATAAAGGAAAACCAGCGTCTGCTGAATGCGCTCAATGTGATCAGCGACGGTGTGCTGCTTCTTTTTTCGCTGATAGCTGCGTACATCGTGCGCTTTTACATATTCACCGGCGATGAGGGGCACACGCCTCTCGCCTACTACGTCCGCTGCGCCGCTGTAATACTGCCCTTCTTCCTGTTCATATATGCGTACAGCGGTCTTTACGAGTCATTCCGCACCCGCAGTTCGCTCAAAGAATTTGAGCTGCTCGCCCGTTCAAACGCAATCGGCGTTCTCACGGTCATATGCGCACTATTCGTGCTCAAGGAGATCGACATCTCCCGCTGGGTTCTCGTGTTCTTCTTCGTCATAGCGACCGGCAGCATCGGGCTAAAGCGATTTTTCGCACGCAAGCTGCTCAAGGCATTTCGTTCAAATGGAAAAAATCTCCGAAACGTGCTCATTGTCGGCTCGGACAAGCTCGCCGCGCAGTATGCGAATGCTGTTGCCACCGAGCGGAGCTACGGCTATAATGTTATCGGCTGCGTGTGCAGCGGTCCGGCGCCCGCCGGAGTGAAAAAGCTCGGCGAGATCTCCGATTTGGACAAATTTATTTCGGGTACCGACGTCGACGAGGTCGTCGCCGCCCTGGGTCAGGACGAATACACCCGCATCCAGGACATAATCCTTGACTGCGAACAGAACGGAGTCAAGCTCTCGCTCATTCCGTTTTATGCGGAGTATATGCCGTCGCACCCCTACATAGACGAGGTCGGCGGTATCCCGCTTGTGAACATCCGGCGAATACCGCTTGACAATCTTGCAAACGCTTTTCTTAAAAGGGCGTTCGACATCGTGGGGGCGGCGGTGCTGCTTCTGCTCACCTCCCCGATAATGCTTTTCGCAGCCATTGGCACGAGGCTCAGTTCGCCGGGTCCAGTCATCTTCAAGCAGCAGCGCGTCGGGCGGGGCAAGAAACTCTTCACTATGTACAAGTTCCGCTCCATGCGCGTAAACTCGAGCTCGGACACCGCATGGTCTGCAAATACCGACTCGCGCAAGACCCGTTTCGGTTCGATAATGCGCAAGCTCTCGATAGACGAGCTTCCCCAGCTCATCAACGTCCTGAAGGGGAATATGAGCCTTGTAGGACCGCGCCCCGAGCTTCCGCACTTCGTTGAGCAGTTCCGGCATAGCGTCCCGCTCTACATGGTAAAACACCAGGTCCGCCCGGGAATAACCGGCTGGGCGCAGGTAAACGGACTGCGCGGCGACACATCGATACCCAAGCGCATCCGCTACGACATCTACTACATCGAAAACTGGTCGCTGCTTTTTGACCTGAAAATACTGTTCGCAACCGCGTTCCGCGCGTTTGTGAACAGCGAGGTCGTCGTCACCTCCTCGAAAAACGAAATCGAGGAGCCCCACAGCACTTCCGCTAAAACGCAAGGAGAGGCTCAGTATGCAGAAAAAAAGTAAGAACGCATATTCTTCGCCAATGGTGCGGCGCATCGCCGAGGACGGGCTGTACTCAAAAATATGGCTCGCCGTGCTCGCAGTCGCATCGGCACTGTTCATCATCTTTTTCAACTCCACTGCCTTCAAGACGCTCACCGTGCTCATATGTATCGCGCTCTGCATCACCTCGCTTATAGTGAGTAAGCGCAGCAGTTGGCGCCGTCTTGTCACGCCGCTTACGGTCGTGCTTGCACTTTACATTGTATACAGTCTCATTGGGCGGACATATGCGCTGTCCGGGAAGTTTTTCCTCAATGAGTATTCAAAGTATATCTGCTCCTTTGCCGTGTACGTCTTTGTCGCCCTGCGCGTCACCCGCGAGGGAAGCGGCGCCCGGAGGGTGGCGGCGGTGCTCTCCGGGGCAGCGGCAATATTTGCAGCACTCAGCGTAGAGACCGCGTCCACCGCGTTTACAAGCGACATGATCTCGAGCATATCCGGGTATTCCGCAAACGACATCGGTTTTGAGTCGGGCACGCGAATGACCGGCATTTTCGCAAACGCGAACATACTCGCCTCCGCCCTCGCATTCGGGTTTCTGCTCGCGCTCTATCTGCTGCACACCGCTGTTAATCGCAGCGAGCGTATTCTCGCGTCGGTGCTTCTCGGGGTCAACTCGTTCGGGTTCGTCCTCGCGTTTAGCATGGGCGCGACCGCCGCTCTCGCGGTCGCATGCGTGGTCTATCTCATATTCTCCGGAAAGGCGTGGCTCAGCAATTTCATACGCATGGCGGAGGCGCTCGCAATAGCGGTCGCCGGTTCCGCCGTCTCATTTTCCTCGTTCGGGACCGGATCTCCGGTTCCGCTTGTTGTGCTTGTGGTGGTTCCGGCGGCACTCTTCTTTGCGGACACCTTCATCGGCATTCGCATCATAGACGCCATCGAGAAGCACCGCCGCGCTGCGTTCGCAACGGTCGGCGGGATAATCGCAGTTGCGCTCGTCTACCTGATATGCGCGCTCACCATGTCCGGTCCGTACACCTTCGGCGACAGCATCAGCCGTTCGGCTTACCCCGATCCCGGTCCGAACCGGCTTGTCTCCGAGTGCGAGGGAAAGGTCACCGTGACCGTGCGCAGCCAGAACGCAAGCGAAATAATGATGCACACCCACACCGTGCTCTACACCGGCTCGGCAGACGAGGCTGAGTTCGTGGTGCCGGACGACTCAAAGGTGGTCTATTTCGATTTTAAGGGAGAGAGCGGCAGCCGCATCATCTCAGCACAGCTCGACTCGGGCGAAAAACTGCACCTCAAGTACACCCTGCTCCCCGGCTTTATCGCCAACCGTATCCAGGGTCTCTTCGCAAACCAGAACGCAATCCAGCGTACCGTGTTCTTTAACGACGGTCTCAATCTGTTCTCGCACAGCCCGATAGTCGGAAACGGCATGGGGTCGTTCGAGACCGCTATATTCGGCGTGCAGAGCTTCTACTACGAGACAAAGTACGTCCACTCCAACTACGTTCAGGTACTGCTCGACGGCGGTATAGTCGGTTTTGCGCTCTACATGGGCGTGCTGGTGCTCGCAGGTGTCTCACTTATCCGCCGCCGGCGTCTCGCCGCAGCGATGCCCGCGCGCACCGGCGCGATTTTCCCCGCGCTCTGTGCGGCATTTGCGTTCCTTCTCGTGCACAGCGGAGCTGAGGTGTCGATGAGCACGATAGTGTTCCTGCCGTTTGCATTTGCGCTGTTTGCGCTCATCAGCTCTCTTTTCGCCTCCGCCGAAGCAGAAATAGAAAAATCGACTGAAAGCCCTGCCGCAAAAAGTGTAGTGCCCGCGCTCATCCTTCGTTTCGGCTCATGCGCGCTCGGCGGCTTCTTCGCTCTGCTCGTTATACTGAACATCTACGCATATGAGCGGGTGTCTGACGGGGTCGCGAGCGGCGATTATAACACCTTTGCCTCGTCGCTCGACGCCGCTATTGCGGTCGACCCGTTCGAGGGCAACGACTACCGCCTCAGCTACGTCATAAACGCGGCGCAGGTTCCCTCCGCAAACGAGCGTTTCGAAATAAACGCCCAAAAGTACGCCGACCAGCTCTCGACGGTCAAATCCAACTCTATAGCACCCACCGTCATCGAGTTTTACCTCCAGCGCGGTCAGTATGTTAAAGCCATCGACACCGCGCGCTTTGCCCTCGAATACAACCGTGCCAACACCTCGACCTGGGACATCTGCCTCGGTCTAATCTACTCCTATATCTATTCGAACGACCCGAGTTCCATCTACACCAGCGCGGACGGCGAAGCCATCACGCGGGGTATCGCGGACATTGCAGAATACCTCCGCGAAACGAACTCTGAACTCATGTCTCCGGTCTCGCTCTCCACCGAAAACCTCACCTTCCTGGGACGCAACGCCTCCGCGCTCTGCGCGCTCGAAAACGGCGGCGACGTCTCGGACACCGTATATCGCTGCTACTTTGACCTGTCCACCGCGATCGACTCGACCGGCGACGGTCTTGCCGACCTGCTCACGCTCAGTAAAGGCAGCGTGACCGACGGCGGCATCGCGCTCGACGAGGGAGGAACGCTCACACTGAAGCTGCACATACCTCAGGCGGCAAATTACAGCGTGTACTTCTCTTCCGCCGAGCCCCTCGAAGTGAGCTGCGGCGACACCACTCTTTCCGTGACCGAAAGCGACGGACGGTGGGTCACAGCCATATCCGCGACCGCGGCTGGCGAGTACACCTTTGTATTCACTGCCGGTTCAGCACAGACGCTGACCGACATTGAAATATATCTCGGGTAACCGAAATTTTTGGATATGAGGGAGCAAAATGTGGAGCAAAATCAAACTGT
The DNA here is from genome assembly GCA_944387575.1 of uncultured Clostridia bacterium. Taxonomy (GTDB): domain Bacteria; phylum Bacillota; class Clostridia; order Oscillospirales; family JAAYOS01; genus CALXFK01. The sequence goes on along the minus strand of CALXFK010000068.1, from coordinate 9,371 downwards.
TTCTGGACAAAAAAGACGTAAAGCTTTCCCCGAAGCGCTATTTCATCGACGCGATGAGCGCGATGGCGATGGGTCTGTTCGCCTCTCTGCTCATAAGTACCATCTTTGACACGGTCGCCTCAAAGACCGGATGGGACTGGCTCGCCTCGGTCGCCGACTACGCGAGCGCGGCATCCGGAATGGCAATGGCAGTCGCGATCGGTTCAGCTCTCGGCGCACCTCCGCTTGTGCTCTTCTCTCTCTGCGCGGTCGGCGCGTGTTCGAATACCCTCGGCGGTCCTCTCGGGACGCTGTTCTGCGCGATCTTTGGCTGCGAACTCGGAAAGTTGGTCTTCAAAGAGACAAAGGTGGACATCATCGTCACCCCTACCGTAACGATACTCTCCGGCTGCGCGCTCGCCTCGCTTATCGGTCCCGGAATAAGTGCCATAATGACCGGCTTCGGTCAGCTCGTCATGATGGCGACCGAGCTGCAGCCCTTCTGGATGGGTATTCTCGTCTCGGTCATCGTCGGAATAGTCCTCACCCTCCCGATAAGCTCCGCAGCACTCTGTGCCTCTCTCGGCGCGACTGGGCTCATCGGACTCGCCGGCGGCGCCGCGACCGCCGGCTGCTGCGCCCAGATGATAGGATTTGCGGTCATGAGCTTCCGCGAGAACCGCTGGGGCGGTCTTGTCGCGCAGGGTCTCGGCACCTCCATGCTCCAGATAGGCAACATCTGCCGCAACCCCTGGATATGGCTCCCGCCCACCCTCGCCTCCGCTATCACCGGTCCGATAGCCACCTGCATCTTTAAGCTGGAAAACAGCTCGGGCGTTGCGAGCGGAATGGGCACCTGCGGTCTCGTCGGTCCGATAGGCGTTATGAGCGCCGAGAGCTTCGGCGGCGCGCTCGACTGGATAGGGCTGCTGCTCGTCTGCATTGTCCTTCCCGGCGTCCTCACCTGGCTCATCGCCATCCCGATGCGCAAATTCGGGCTTATCAAGGAAGGCGACACCAAGCTCGACCTGTAATTACATATTTTTGAACACCTAACGGCGCGCTGTAAAACAGCGCGCCGTTCATCGTCTTATAAACCGCGCGTACGTAGACCAAACACAAGGACGGAGCTGTCCACCTCACGCTTCCCCTTTCGCTCTCTCGGCAGCGTTCTGTGTTCTGCGTAATTCAGCAACACTGAAAAGGGTACGCACCGTTTTACGGTGCGTACCCTTTTAAATCGGTCATTTCGTCTACGCGACGACTCCGTCCTCTTCGGTGAGTTCACGGAGCTGATTGAGCTGGGACATGTACAGTTTGTAGTACAACCCGCGCTTCTGCATGAGCTCGCTGTGGCTGCCCTGCTCGGCGATCTTGCCCGCTTCGATGTACATGATGCGGTCGCAGTTCTTTATCGTGGACAGGCGATGCGCAACGATGAAACTCGTGCGCCCTTTGAGCAGCGCTGCGATACCGCTCTGGACGAGCTGCTCGGTGTTTGTGTCTATCGAGCTTGTCGCCTCGTCGAGAATGAGTATTCTCGGGTCGCTGAGCAGCGTCCGCGCAAAGCTTATAAGCTGCCTCTGACCGGCGCTCAGACCCTCGCCGCGCTCCTTTGTCTCGGTGTAGTACCCCTTCTCCATCTGGCTGATGAACTCGTCGGCGTGGACCGCCTTTGCCGCGGCTATGCACTCCTCGTCGGTCGCGTCCAGCCGCCCGTAGCGAATATTGTCGATTATCGTCCCGGAGAAGATAAACACGTCCTGGAGCATCACTCCCATCTGCCGCCGCAGCGACTTGAGCGTGACATCGGCGAGGTTGTGCCCGTCGATGAGCACTTCGCCCTCGGTGACATTGTAGAACCGGCTTAGCAGGTTGATTATCGTAGACTTGCCCGCGCCGGTCGGTCCGACAAGTGCGATCGATTCTCCAGGTGCAACGCTGAAGCTCACCGATTTCAGCACCGGGACCCCCTTCTCGTACTCGAAGAGCACCTTCTCGAAGTCGACCTTGCCCTTTATCTCCGGAAGGTCCTTTGCGCCCGGCTGGTCGTCAACGGTGACCGGCTCGTCGAGCACCTGGAAAATGCGCTCGAGGTACGCCATTGTGTCGAGAAGCTGGTTATATATGTTTCCGAGCTGCTGCATAGGCGCCCAGAAGCTCACCGCATAGGTGGTCATCGCGGTTATCGCGCCGAGCTGGAACACACCGTCGACTATGAAGTCGTGCCGGAACGCATACACCGCGCATATGTATATCGCCGCGCGAACAAGGCGCTGGATTATCGCGCTCATCGGCCACATCCCGTGACCGAGATAGCACGCACGCAGATAGTACTTCCGTGTCTCCTCGAGCAGCCCGTCGTACACCTTCTCGTTGTACTCCTCACGCGCAAACGCCTGCGTCACCTTCGCCCCGTTTATGTTCTCCGAGAGGTATGCGGTGGTGTTCGACTGCTTGTTTGCGCGAAGCTGGCGGAAACGCCGCTGCGCCTTCTTCGTCGCCACCACGTATATCATGAATATCGGAAGACCCGCAAGCACCACGAGCGTCAGCTTCGTCGATATCGAGAACATGAAGAACAGGATAAACACCATGTTCAGCACACTCAGAAGCGCGTTTACAAGTCCGTTGGTGAGAAACTCCGAGACCGAGTTGACGTAGTTTATAACTCGCGTGAGTATCTTTCCGTGCGGGCGGCTGTCATAGTAGTCGAACCCCAGCTTCTGCAGGTGTTCAAACACGTCGGTGCGTATGTCGGTTATCAGCGACTGCGACATATTTACGCTGATCTTTGAGCGCGCACGTCCGATGAAAATATTAAGCAGATTTATCGCAAGGAATATCACACCCAGTATTACTATCAGCTTGATATCACCCTGCGGTATCAATTTGTCGATAACTGTCTGCTGTATCTTCGGAGTGAGCAGGTTGAGTACCGACGCTATGACGGAAAAGGTTATCATCAATATAACCAGTTTCTTATAGCGTTTAATGTAGACAAATGAGCGTTTGAACTGTTCCCAATTAAAAGGGACGTCCAGCTCCTCGTCGATATTGAATTTATTTCGCGCCATCAGGCTCCCTCCTCTCCGACCATCTCTTCCTCCAGCGCGCCGTGCTGCAGTACGCAGGTCTTGTGGTAGTAGCCGTTTTTGTTACGCATGAGCTGAGCGTGCGTACCCGACTCGGTTATCTTTCCGTCCTCAAGAATTATTATTTTGTCCGCGGTCATGACCGAGCTTACGCGCTGAGCGATAATGATGGTCGTAGCGCGTTTGTCGCGTGCGCGCAGGCGCTCCTGTATCTTCTGCTCGGTCTCCATATCGACCGCAGAGGTCGTATCGTCGAGTATCAGTACCGGCGCGCTCTTCGCAAGCGCGCGTGCAAGGCTAATTCTCTGCTTCTGACCGCCCGAGAGACCGGTCCCCCGCTCGCCGCCGATAGTGTCGTACCCGCCCGGCATTTTGCTGACAAATTCGTCCGCATCCGCTATGACCGCCGATTCGATGACGTTCTCCATCGGCGTGTCCGGCACTCCGTATGCGACATTCGACTCGACCGTGTCCGAGAAGAGGAACACGTCCTGCATCGTTATTCCGACGTTTTTACGCAGGCTCTGGAGCTTGTATTTGCGCACGTCCACACCGTCGAGCAGGACGCTGCCGCTCGTCACGTCGATGAAGCGCGGGATAAGGCTCACAAGCGAGGTCTTTCCTGAGCCGGTCGGTCCCATGATGCCGACAGTCTCTCCCGGCTTTATGTCGAGCGTGATGCCGTCGAGCACCTTGACACTGCCATAACTCAGCGTGACGTCGCGGAACTCGATGTGTCCGGTCACGTTCTCGGGGCACTCGTCGTTGTCAGGACTCTCCACCTTGACGCTCGAGTAGTACAGATCGCGTATCTTGTCCTGGGACGCAAGGAAGCGCTGAGTGGAGTTGATGAGCTGACCGAGCATGAGCATCGGCTCGTTGAGCGCCCACGCAAGCCCGAGGAACAGCGTGAGCTGACCGAGCGTTATCTGACCGAGCACCACCATCACGCCGCCGACCGTGAGGTTCAGCACCGTCATTATAGATGCAAGAGAGTCGATGATCGGTCCGTATTTCAGCCAGATCATGTTGGCGCGAATGTTGATGTCCTTGTATGCCTGGTTCTCTTTCTGGAACTTTTCAAGCTCGTAGTTCTCGCGCACAAACGCCTTGACCACGCGGTTACCGCTTATGTTCTCCTGCACCACGGTGTTCAGCCTGGAGAGCTGCTCACGCGCCTCCGAGAACGCCGGACGCACCGTGCGCGAGAGCTTTGTAGCGAATATGAGCGAAAACGGTGTCACCGCGAACAGTACTGCCGTATAGAGCGGGCTTATTATCAGGAATACTATCAGCGCAAACAGCAGCATCAGTATCGACTCGACCCAGCGCGGAATGCACCAGCAGAGAAAGAAATTGACCATCTCTACGTCGCCGGTACACTTGTTTATCAGGTCTCCTGTGCGGTTTGAGGAGTAAAAATCCCCCGATTGCTTGAGCAGCTTCTTGAACAGCGCACTTTTCAGTTCGTACACTGCGTTCTGCGACGCCTGCTCCGCGAGGATATTGCAGAAGTACCTGCACGCCATGTAGCTCACACCTATCGCGAGCGCAAGACCCAGCATCGGCAGTAACTTCTCAAACGCCTGCGGCATCAGCACGTCGTCTACGATGGCGGAAAATATGTACGGCTCTATCGTCATAAGCGCAACGCCGACTATGTCAAAAACCAGCGAGACTATGAGCCGCCATTTGTCCTTACCCATCCAGTCGTATGCCCATTTAAAATTCACCTGGTATCATATCCTCCCTCTCTAATGCGGCGAGACCAAAAGCACACCCCTGACGGGGTGCACTTAGATTTCGTCCTTTATATTTGTATGCCTGATAATGATACCACACTCCACCAGTTCGTGCAAGCATTTATACAATTCTCTTCAAAATTTTCTTGCATTTTAGTTTCTGCGTGCTACATTTACTCTATATACGCTCTACATTCGCGCTACATTTATGCTATATTTGCAATACATTGGCGCCGTAACCGTTAACTTAGTCGGAAAAAGATTCCGCTTCCTCGAGGGTCATACCGTGCAATGCCATATTGATAGCGTGCCCCACCAGCTTTGCCGAGAGCGCGGCGAGCCGGTCTATCTCCCTCGGGGTGACGAACATTGCGGGTGCGCAGCCCGCGCCACCGCAGAGCGTATCCGCGTCCACGACCGTAGGCACCCCCACCGCAATGACCGGTACCCCTATCGTTCCCTGGGAAAGCTCGGCACGCGAATTGCCAACCCCCGAGCCGGGAGATATGCCGCTGTCCGCAAGCTGAACTGTCCGGCAGAGCCTCCCCGCGTTTCCCGCGGCGAGCGCATCCACAACTATCAAAACAGCGGGAGACGTGCGCCTTACCGCCCCGAGCACGACCTCTGCGCTCTCGATACCTGTCGTTCCAAGGACCCCGGGTGAGATCACGCTGACCGGTCGCCAGCCGTCAAAACTCTTCTCTCTTCCCACTAGGTGGCGGGTGGCTATCACATGCTCGGCGGCGAGTGGTCCGATCGTGTCCGGAGTGACCCGCCTGTTTCCGAGCCCGGCGACCATTGCCTCCGCATCCTGCCCAATCTCCAGGCGTCGCAGAAGCGCGCGCAGCTCTCCCGCGACCACCTCCGCCGCCTGAGGCAGAGTGTACGGGGCAATTTTCTCAAGTTCAACGGTGACATAACTGCCGCGCGGACGCCCCAGGGCATCTTCTCCCCGCGCGTCGAGAATCTCTACCTCTGTGACTACCGTACTTCCAAAACTGCGCACGCGCGAACGAACTCCGGGCAGCCTGCCCGCCTCCCCGCGTGCTGTCTCCGCCGCCTCGAGCGCAAGATCGGTGCGAAACGCCATATTCATTCCTCCCACCTGATGCCTATTTTCGTTTTAAATTTTCCCCGTTTTTTTGAAATTTATAGTTGCATTTTTTTCTCGAAGGTGCTATAATATGTTCCTGCGCGGGTATGTTTACTGCCTGTGCCTATAAAATCTGATGGAGGAGGTGGACAAGTTGCCGAATATAAAGTCTGCCAAAAAGCGCGTAAAGGTCGGCGATACCAAAAATGCCCAGAACCGCGTCACCAAGTCGATAATGAAAACGTCTATCCGCAAGGTAAAGGTTGCGATAGCCGCCGGCGATCGCGAACTTGCCCTGGCGCTCTATAATGACGCTGCGGCATCCATCGACAAGGCTGCCCGCAAGAACGTCATTCATAAGAACAACGCCGCCAATAAGAAATCCGGCTTGATGAAGAAGATCCAGGCGATCGCCTGACCGGTCAATTGAATTGTGCTGCCTTTTTGGCAGAAAAGCTGTGCCCTCGGAGTTTTCCGGGGGCACAGTTTTTAGTTTGCGGGACCGCCTCAAATTCTGGCAAAACTCGAAAACGCAAATATTTTGGCTTGATAAATCGTCGTGCAGGATGTATAATTGCCGTACATGGATTCCGGATTTTTTCAGAAAAAATTTTTCCTACGAGGTTTAACGTGAAGATAATGATAGTCAGCGACGAGGAGAGCCGCTTTATCTGGGACTTCTTCAACCCCGAATATTTTCGGGGCGTCAAGCTCATTATATCCTGCGGCGACCTCGATTCGCGCTATCTCAGTTTCCTTGCCACCATGATCCCCGCAGAGGTCGTATACGTCCACGGAAATCACGACAAGGTATACGCGCGCCGTCCCCCTGAGGGATGCACCTGTATCGACGACACGATCTTTACCTTCAATGGGCTGCGGATACTTGGGCTTGGAGGCTGCCGCGGCGTCCGCGGTCCGGAAAATCTTGAGTACACCGAGAAGCAGATGGCACGCAGGATCGCAAAGAAGCGCTTTGCACTGCGCTCCGGAGTGGATATCCTGGTCACGCACGCCCCCGCCGCCGGTCTCGGCGACCGCCCAGACGAGTATCACCGCGGCTTTGATGTGTTTCGCGATTTTCTCGACGCATACAAGCCGTCCTGGCATTTCTTCGGGCACGTCCACAAATACTCGCACCACCAGGAGGTCCTGGAGTACGGAAGCACGACTCTTATCAACGCCTACGGATATAAAATACTCGAAATTTAGTCCTTTACACAAATTGCATACACATCTCAACTACATTGCCGCGCAGCGTTTTCGGGCTGCGCGGCAATTTTTGATGGTTGCTCGCCCTTTCCTGCGCATGTAGAATAGCCCCGTAACAACTTACTTTTCTACATGCGGAGGTTAAAATGAAACGCAAGATATTTCTGATTTTTACACTGCTCTTTGCGGCGGTAATTCTTTTCCACCCGCCCGCCGGAGCCTCTACGACCGGTGTATCGGTAAACGCCGGCGTAAACGGTGCCGCACTGTCCGGAGCACGTCTGCGCGGCGGCGTATCGTACATTCCTATACGTGCTTTCGCCGAAGCTCTCGGGATGGAAGTCTCATGGAACGCACGCACGTCCACCGCAAGTTTGTCCGGTAAGGGCATCACCCTAACGGTCGCCAAGAACTCGCACTACGTTGTATCCAATGAAACATACATATTCATGTCGGACGGCGTAATGATGGTGGACGGTCGTATGCTCGTGCCCTCGCGCACTCTCGCCGCCGCGCTATCTCTCACGGCGGACTGGAACGCACACACACGCACCGTCTCCTTCTCCGGAAATCCTGCCGCCCCGGTCAAAAACTATGACGCGGACGAGGTGCTCTGGCTATCCCGGATAATCGAAGCCGAGTCGGGCGGAGAACCGTTCCTCGGCAAGATAGCAGTTGGCGCGGTCGTGATGAACCGGGTCAAATCTCCCGAGTACCCCAACACGATCTACGGTGTCATATTTGACCGAAAGTACGGAGTTCAGTTCGAGCCCACTATAAACGGCACGATATATTGCAACCCCTCAAGCAGCTCGATTGTCGCCGCTAAACTCTGTCTCGACGGTGCGAATGTGGTCGGGGAGAGCAAGTTCTTCCTCAACCCTTCGCTTGCCGATGACACCTGGTTCCGTGAAAATCTCACCTACGTTGCAACGATTGGCGGACACGTATTTTACGCATAGTCTGCACCACGCCGTTCGGGATGACATATAATGTCCCGAACGGCGAACTTTTTGGAGAGGATGTGGTACATATTGCCCTGAGTGACCTAGAGCTCCTTGCCCGTTTGATACAGTGTGAAGCAGGCGGTGAGGGAGAGGACGGTATGAAGGCGGTCGCGTCGGTGGTTATGAACCGGGTGAACATAGGATACGGAGAATACGCGCGCACCGGTCGCGGCAGTATTCGCAATATCATTTATCAACCGGGGCAGTTTGAATGCGTCAGCGAGACACGAAACGGCGTTTACAATGCGCAGAACATCTACAACATGTCCCCAGAACAGATTCACTACGACATTGCCGAGTGGGCGATCTCCGGCGGTCGTCTGACCGGGCTCGGGTACGCGCTCTGGTTCTTCAACCCGTACAGCCCGACCTGCCGTTCGAACTTTCCAAGCGACGTCGGGCAGTTTGCCGCGCGAATCGGCGACCACTGCTTCTACAACCCCACGGCAGCCTACGCAAGCACATGAAAGGAGCAACCAGATGAACACTTCCGGCAATCCCGGCTACGAAATAACCCAGGACAGGATCCGCAACATCGAGATCATTCGAATGCTAGACCCTACCTTTCCTATACAGCCGAACAACGTCGATTTCGACTCGGAGGCATTTGAGGGGTCGGTACAGCAGAATCTGAGCGAGAATATCGGCGCATACGTCATAATTGATTTTCTCATTGGTACGACCGGCATAACCTCGCGTGAGGGCGTGTTGGCGCAGGTCGGTCGCTCGTACATACTCATATTCGACATAATAGATCTAAAGTACATTCTCTGCGACGCCTTTTCGGTGAAATTTGTCAATTTCCCACTCAATGTCTCGATCGAGGTTGCACGCGGCGCACGACGCAGGTAGCAGTAGCATACGGTCACGTGAGTACATCCACCACATAATCTGCCTTTACAAAGCGCCAGAAAGAATTGAAAAAGGGAAACCAGATGGTAGCTACTCATAAAACAGTATCAACAACCAACTGAAACAGGGTAGCTGCCATACGGATTGCCACAAAAAGCGGGTAAGAGATTAAAGACTTCTTGCCCGCTTTTTTGTACTGTGTGGAACGATAGAACAGTCTTTTTGCACTTTCGAGGGATACGATACTACTTGCTCAATTTCCGTCCTCTGTAAGCCGCATAAATCAAGGCTTTTTGCCCGTCTAAATATCCACGCTGGCATAGCGAATTGTTACGCAGTAGACCGCCATTTTTGACAGAAAAATATAAAGTCCCCATTTTCTTTGTTTCAC
>CALXFK010000067.1 GCA_944387575.1 uncultured Clostridia bacterium | reverse complement strand
CGGGGACGGTCTCGGCTTCAAAACCCAAACAGATTGGTACCACAACTACGGGCTCACGGCTGAGAGCGACCTCGACCAGATACTCGCCGACTACGCCGAGACCCGCGAGGTCGCCGCGCCGCAGCCGGCGTCCGACCTGCCGGATATAAGCTCGTATAGCGATGCGGTGCAGCAGTGCGATGTCGCGCTCAAAGTGGAGATTACCGAGAAATTATATTTGAATGAATATATCCTCCGCGCTACCTGCGAAATCAAAGAGGAGCTGCGCGGCGAGGGTAGGGTTGGCGTCGGGGAGACAACGACCCATTGGCTTCCGACCTACACGGAGGTCGAGGTCGGCGGGACATATATACTCCTGTTTGATGAAAACAATGATCCGGTAAGCCGCGAGTACTCGGTCGTCGGGGAGGACGACCCCGCATACGCGGAAGTATACCAGATGCTGACCGCGCAGACCGATTGACAGTGAAGAGTTGAACGCGCCGGGTGTGGAGACTGCTCCGCGCCCGGCGCGGCTGTCGCAAACGCGGGAGAACGGGGAAAAATCCGGTGTCGCGGAACGTTTTCCGCGTATTTTATGCAATCTGTACAATTGCATTTTTATGCGTGAGGTTGTATAATTTTGCACAATGCGGTGGATTGCGGATATGGGCACAATTATGCGCCATGTTCGCGGTCCGTTTTAGACGATTACAGGATTGGAAAGGAAGATTTTTTATGAAAGCAGCAAAGCTCCTGAGCGCGGTGCTCGCGCTCGTGCTCGTTGTGTGTCTGTTTGCAGGCTGCTCGTCCGATGAAAAGAGCGACACTCTGTACATGGTCACCAACGCCGAGTTCCCGCCGTACGAGTACTATGAGAACGGTGAGATAGTCGGTATTGACGCGGAAATCGCGCAGAAGATTGCCGAAAAGCTGGGAATGACCCTCGAAATAGAGGACATGGACTTCACCTCGGTCATCGCCGCGGTTGAGAGCGGCAAGGCTGACATGTGCCTTGCGGGTCTCACCATCACGCCCGACCGCCAGAAGAGCGTCAACTTCACCGTGAGCTACGCCACCGGCGTCCAGGTGGTCATAGTCAAAGAGGGCAGCCCGATAACCTCGGTCGACGACCTCTTCGGCGACGGCAACTACAAGATAGGCGTTCAGGAGAACACCACCGGCGACATCTATGCCACCGGCGACATCGAGGATGAGGGTCTCGGCACCGTCGAGCGCTACAACAAGGGCGCGGACGCGGTTGCGGCGCTTGTGTCCGACAAGATAGACTGCGTAATCATCGACAACGAGCCTGCGAAGAACTACGTCGAGGCGAACGAGGGTCTCGTCATTCTCGACACCGAGTACGCCGTGGAGGACTACTCCATCGCGCTCAACAAGGACAACACCGAGCTCTACGACAAGGTCAACAACGCTCTTCAGGAGCTGATTGACGACGGCACCGTCCAGCAGATAATCGACAAGTACATAAACGCCGACTGACCGGCGGTATAAGGTGCGTTCGGGCGGCGGACTGCTATCCGTGGTGATGGCTGTCCTGCCGCCCGCGCCGTCTTTTGAGGGGAGGAGACCACATTGCCCGAGTTTCTGCTTGATTTGAAAGAGCAGTTTATTTTCACTTTCATAGAGGACGAACGCTGGCGTTACCTTGTCACCGGTCTCGGCAACACCCTGCTGATAACCCTCTTTGCGGGTATCATAGGTGTGGTGGTCGGACTTGTGGTCGCGCTCGTCCGCTCGTCTTACGACAAGACCGCCGACGGGGCGCGCATGACCTTCGGGCGCTTCCTGTTCTCGGTGCTCAACTGGATATGCAAGCTGTATCTCACGGTGGTGCGCGGCACCCCGGTGGTGGTTCAGCTTCTGATAATGTACTACGTCATCTTCGCCACGTCTCGAAACGGGGTGCTCATAGCGATTGTCGCGTTCGGCATAAACTCGGGCGCGTACGTCGCGGAGATATTCCGCTCGGGCATCATGGCGGTGGACAACGGTCAGACCGAGGCGGGGCGCTCGCTTGGGTTCGGGTATGTCCAGACTATGCGGTACATAGTCATCCCGCAGGCGTTCAAGACCGTCCTGCCCGCCCTTGCAAACGAGTTTATCGTGCTGCTCAAGGAGACGTCGGTTGCGGGCTACGTCGCAATTATCGACCTGACAAAGGGCGCGTACATAATAATCGGGAGAACATACAAGGCGTTTATGCCGCTCATAGTGGTGGCGCTCGCGTATCTCTCGCTTGTCGTGTTCTTCACCTACCTCGTCGGCAGATTGGAGAGGAGGCTGCGCAACAGTGACCACTGAAACACTTATCCACGTCGAAAACCTCGAAAAACACTTCGCCGCCGGGAAAATCCACGCGCTTGACGGGGTTTCTACCGATATTTCGAAGGGCGAGGTGGTGGTCGTCGTCGGTCCGAGCGGCTCGGGCAAGAGCACCTTCCTGCGCTGCCTCAACCTGCTCGAAGTGCCGACCGGAGGGAAGATCCTCTTCGAGGGAGTCGACATCACCGATTACCACAACGATATAAACCTCCACCGCCGCAGAATGGGTATGGTGTTCCAGCACTTCAACCTGTTCGCAAACATGACGGTGCTCAAAAACATGACCATCGCGCCAATGAAGCTGCTCCGCAAGAGCAGGCAGGAGGCGGAGCAGAAGGCTATGTCGCTTCTCGAGCGGGTCGGGCTTGCCGACCGCGCGAATGCGTACCCAAGCCAGCTCTCCGGTGGTCAGAAACAGCGTATCGCGATTGTCCGCGCGCTCTGCATGGACCCTGACGTGATGCTGTTCGACGAACCGACCTCCGCCCTCGACCCCGAAATGGTCGGAGAGGTGCTCGACGTCATGAAGAACCTCGCGCGCGAGGGCATGACGATGGTGGTTGTCACCCACGAGATGGGCTTTGCCCGCGAGGTCGGAAGCCGCGTCATGTTCATGGACGGCGGCAAGGTCCTCGAGGAGGGGAAGCCGGACGAGTTCTTCTCAAACCCTCAGCACCCCCGCGCAAAGGAATTTATAAGCAAGATAATTTGATGCAGGACCTTGAGTGGTTGTAAGACAAAAATGGCGTGGAACTTTGTTCCACGCCATTTTTTGTGCTGTATGGATGTCAGATTGCGAAACACCGGTGTTCCGCGGTATGTAATTAGCAGCGAACGCGACTCACTTAGCCTCGGCGTCGTAGCGCTTGCGGCTGAGCTCATAGATCGCGTTTCGGAAGGCGGCGGCGTTTTTCACGCCCATCATGCTGAGGATGACCGGGTGCTGGTAGGTCTCCATGAACTCCTCCGCGAAGCGGTAGATCTCCTCGTCGGTCGCGCCCTCCGGGATATCGGGGGCGGGCACGCCGAACACGAACCTGTCGCCGTACTCGCGCACGAGCTTGGGGCGGTCGTTCATCGGCTGACCGCACCAGGTGTCAACGTCGGCGGCTATCATCGCGGGCACGAGCATCTCGACCTGACCGCAGCAGTGCAGCTCAAGCCTCATTCCGCGGCGGTGGCAGCTGTCCACCACCCGCTTGAGGTAGGGGACTATCATCTCCATGCAGGTGTCAAGCGAGAAGAAGGGGGAGCGCTGGCTGCCCCAGTCGTCGTGGAAGTAGATTATGTAGGGGTCGTAGTACTTGTGGTAGATGCCGATTAGCTCGTCGTACATGTCGGCAAGCCTGTCGAACAGGCGGTGAACCGCGTCCTGCTGGTCCTCGTCGATGAGGGCGGTGGCGGCGTCCTCGAAGTCGATAAACGAGATGAGGCGCTCGAAAAGCCCGTTGAGAATCCAGAGCGAGACCGGGCG
>CALXFK010000066.1 GCA_944387575.1 uncultured Clostridia bacterium | reverse complement strand
GTCGAGGCGACAGGACTTGAACCTGCGGCCTCTGCGTCCCGAACGCAGCGCTCTACCAAACTGAGCCACGCCTCGATGTCACGAGTGGTAGTGTACCACAACGTGACAGGAAATGCAAGAGGTTTTTTCACAAAATCCCACTTTTTTTAGAGAGGGATTTTGTATCGCTGAAAGATTAAGCGTTATTGCCCTCGTCGCGCTTCTTTGAGATAGAGCGCAGCACAAGAATGGCACATACAAGAACGCCGGTGACTGCAAATATACCTACCATGCCTTTGAGCATTATCGGAAGAGTATCCAGAAAAAGTTGTATGTTCATGGTATCCGCCTTTCAAAATATAAGAAACGTCTCTGTTGACCAAATCAGACTATCAGACCGATTATGAGACCGCCAGCAACGACAGAAGCGACCTGTCCAGCTACATTGGCACCTGCCGCATGCATGAGCAGGAAGTTCTGGTTGTCCTCGGCAAGCCCCATTTTGTGGACAACGCGCGAGGACATCGGGAATGCGGAGATGCCGGCTGCGCCTATCATCGGGTTTATCTTGTTCTTGGTAAACAGGTTTATGAACTTGGCGAGGAGCACACCGCCGGCAGTATCAAAAATGAATGCGGCAAGTCCGAGCGCGAGGACGAGCAGGGTCTCAGGATTAAGGAATGCGTCCGCTTGCATCTTGGCAGCAACGGTAAGACCGAGCAGCAGTGTGATGAGGTTTGCAAGGACCTTCTGAGCGGTCTCGGAGAGCGAACCGAGCACTCCGCACTCGCGGATGAGGTTTCCAAACATAAGAAATCCTACGAGCGGAGCAGAACGCGGAGCAACCACACCCGCAACGAGTGTAACGATTATCGGGAACAAAATGCGGGTGAGTTTCGAAACCTGCCCGGAGGCATACGGCATACGTATGCGGCGCTCATGCTTTGTAGTGAGCAGACGGATTATCGGAGGCTGCACTATCGGGACAAGCGCCATGTAGGAGTATGCCGCAACGATTATTGCGCCGATATAGTTGGAATTGAAGTAATTTGCGACAAATATCGATGTCGGACCATCTGCCGCGCCGATTATTGCAATGGATGCCGCGTCGCGCAGGTCAAACCCGAACAGAGCCGCAAGGCTGAGTGTCATGAATATTCCGAACTGTGCCGCAGCACCGAAGAGCATCAGCTTTGGGTTTGACAGAAGCGGACCGAAATCGATCATTGCGCCTATACCTATAAATAGAAGCAGCGGGAAGAGCTCATTTGCTATTCCTGAATTAAAGAGAAGGTCGAGTACGCCGACCTCTTCAACTACTTGGTTTACTCCGTCAACAACATGCTCGGTGATTTGGGTTATGGCGCCGCTGTTAGGCAGGTTTACTAGGATCGCCCCGAAGCCTATCGGCAGAAGAAGCGAGGGCTCCATATCCTTCTTAATCGCTAGAAAAATAAGTAGACCGCCGATTGCCCACATGGCGACCTGCCGCCAGTCGAGCTCAAGGATGTTTTCGTAAAGAACTTCCATTTTACCCTCCACAGTAAATAAATGGTATAAGGATAGCGCATTAAAAATATAATACCGTTTTTTGCTGTTTAACACAAGCTGTCCAAAAGAATTTTTTACATGGTTTTTACATAACAGGAAAACTTAGCATCTTCTTAGCAGCCGCAGACAATAAATGGCGTGCGGGATATGGCAATGCAAACTGAGGTATGATAAAATACAAGAAACATTGCGCTCAAGAGGGTGGTATACATTCGTTTAAGGCAGCTTTTTGTCGTCAGTCTACGCGATGCGTTGGTGACGGTCGGATTTATGGCATTGTCGGTGGCGGCGGTCGCTCTGTTGAAATTTGTGGGGCAGAGTGGCATTGACGCGTCGGATGCGTCGATGGTGTTTATACTGGGAGTGATGCTTACAGCGCGTTTTACAAACGGATATACCTGCGGAATTGCGGCTGCAATTCTTGGAGTATTGTTGGTAAATTATATTTTTACATACCCATATTTCAGATTCAATTTTACTCTGGATGGGTACCCGGCTGCAATTGCCTGTTCACTTGCGGTGTCCATTGCAACGAGCACACTCACCACACGGATAGTGCGGACGGACAATATTCACGCCGAGGCGGTTGCGGAGAGGATGCGTGCAAACTTGCTGCGGGCGGTTTCACACGACCTCCGCACCCCGCTCACATCGATTCTCGGTGCGACGACCGCTGTGATCGAAAATGACGCGGCGCTCACAAGCGAAGAGAGGTGCGCGCTGCTACAGGGAGCCAGGGACGACGCGGAGTGGCTGATAAGAATGGTGGAAAACCTGCTCAGCGTTACGAGAATAGATCCGGGAGATGACCCGCAGCTCAACCGTGAGCCGGAGGCAGCTGAGGAACTTGTGAGCGAGTCGGTTTCGAAGTTCCGCAAACGGTTTCCGGGCAGGGAGGTCGAGGTCAGCGTCCCTGATAACCTCGTTCTCGTTGCGGCGGATGCGCTGCTCGTTGAGCAGGTCATAATAAATCTGCTTGAAAATGCCGAGCTGCATGCCAAGGGCGCAACACGAATTTCACTCAGCGTGCGCACTGAGGAAGATTTTGCGGTGTTCGAGGTGAGGGATAACGGTTGCGGGATATCCCGCGACCTGCTGCTCCATATTTTTGACGGAAGCCGGACCACGTTCGGCGGCGGATACACGAGCTCCGGCGATTCGCACCGAAACATGGGAATAGGTCTTTCGGTATGCCACACTATCGTGCGTGCGCACGGAGGGACGATGCAGGCGGAAAACTGTGCTGAGGGTGGCGCAATGGTGAGCTTTACGATACCGCTATGGAAGGAGGACGGCGAATGAACGGATACACCGTGCTTGTAGTTGAGGATGAACAGGGGATCGCAGGATTCATGACCGCTATTCTGAAGGCAAACGAATATAAGACGCTCCTTGCAAAGAACGGCGCCGAGGCGCTGATGTATGCGACGTCCTATTGCCCTGATCTCATCATTCTTGACCTCGGGTTGCCGGATATGGATGGGCTCGATATTATACGCTCAATACGCACGTGGTCGCAGACTCCGATAATAGTGGTGTCTGCGCGTACCCATGAGCGGGACAAGGTGGAGGCACTTGACCTCGGCGCGGATGACTATGTCACAAAGCCGTTCGGAAGCTCCGAACTGCTCGCGCGCGTGCGCACCGCGTTTCGCCACTCTGCGCTTCGGAACACCTCGAGTGGCGGCGATATCAGCATGTTCCGTACCGGTGAACTGACCGTCGATTTCGCAAAACGCCGCGCGTACATCGGGGATACCGACGTGGGTCTTACACAGAACGAGTTCCGTATAGTCTCGCTGCTCGCTCGCTACGCGGGACGGGTGCTGACCTACGACTATATGATAACCAACATTTGGGGTCCAAACGTCAAGGGAGACAATAGAATCCTCCGGGTACACATGGCAAACATACGCCGTAAAATCGAAAAAAACCCCGGCGCACCCGAGTATATTTTTACCGAGGCAGGTGTGGGGTACAGAATGACCGAGGGAGACCGCTCATAGAGTTGTGTGATTGTGTATAACGACGATTGACAATTGAGCGTACATTCAACTATACTACTTGTTGTAAAGAGTTGAATGTACGCTCAATTATTTTTTATCTGCTACTTTGTATGACACAGGGAGGCGGCGAGGAGAATATGGGTATGCGTGTAGAAAAGGATAAAAATAGCTGTGCGACGGCGTGCCCGACCGATTCGCATAAGCATCATGCGCATGAGCATGAGCATCATCACGAGCACAGGCACGAGCATGAGCACCATCACGAGCACGGGGAGCATCACGAACACGAGCATTGCGCGTGTGGGCATGACCACGGACACACGCATTCTCATTCACACGACCACGGCGGTTGTGGCTGTGGCTGTGGACACAGTCACGACCATGGCGGAGATCCGCGCACGCGGCTGTTGCGCATAGGTATCGGCGGGTTGTTTCTTGTGTTGGCGCTCATTTATCCGAGGCTGGGGTTTGAGTGGAGGTATGCGGATTGGATCCGCATAGGTCTGTTTGCGGTGGCGTATCTTGTCGCAGGCGGCGACATACTTTTATCTGCGGTGCGTGGGCTCTGGAGTGGTGGAAGCGTGCTTGACGAGAACTTTTTGATGGGTATTGCCACGGTTGGAGCGTTTGCGATAGGCGAGTACGCGGAAGGCGTGGCTGTCATGTTATTCTACCAAGTGGGTGAGATGTTCCAGGATCTCGCGGTGAGTAGATCACGCCGGTCGATCACGGCGCTCATGAACGTCAGACCGGACAGCGCTACCGTTCTGCGCGGTGGGGAAGAGCTTTCTGTGTCCCCGGAAGAGGTTGAAGTTGGGGAGACGATACTGCTTCGCCCCGGAGAAAAGGTGCCACTTGATGTGGAGATAGTGGAAGGAAACACGACTGCTGACACTTCGGTGCTTACCGGAGAGTCGATGCCGCGAGAGATCGCGTGCGGCGACATGCTGCTCAGTGGCAGCGTGAATCTGACCGGAGCGGTGCACGGGAAGGTGCTGAGCCGGTACTCGGAGTCCACCGTGGCAAAGCTGCTTGAGCTTGTAGAGAATGCGAGCGAAAAGAAATCGCGCTCCGAGAACTTTATAACTCGGTTTGCTCGCTGGTATACACCGGCGGTGGTGGTGCTTGCGGTACTGGTGGCGGTTCTGCCGCCGGTCGTTGGGATGGGCAGTTTTTCTGAGTGGCTGTACAATGCGCTAATATTCCTTGTGGTGTCCTGCCCGTGCGCACTTGTGGTATCGATACCGCTGAGCTTTTTCGGAGGAGTTGGCGGAGCCTCTCGCAACGGTATTCTGGTCAAAGGCGCGTCCTATCTCGAGGCGCTCGCGAAAGCTGGCGTTGTAGTGTTTGACAAGACAGGAACGCTCACAAAGGGCAGCTTCGGCGTGCGTGGTGTGCATGTGGAGCGCGGGAGTAGCGAGGAAATGCTCGAGCTTGCTGCACTTGCCGAGAGCTATTCACACCACCCGATCTCACGGTCGCTTATAGAGGCGTACGGCAGGGAACCCGATGTCTCAAGGGTATCTGATGTCACTGAGGTGGCGGGACATGGCGTGACCGCCACAGTGGACGGTAAGCAGGTCGCCGTTGGAAACGATAAACTAATGAGGAGCCTCGGCATAGATTGCCCGACTGCCGAGCAGACCGGAACGACGGTGCACGTTGCGCTTGAGAGGGAATATCTCGGGTATATATTGATAGCCGACGAGATAAAGCCGGACTCCGCGGAGGCGGTGAGGCGGCTCAAGGCACTTGGAGTGCACGAAACTGTCATACTCACCGGAGATGCGGAGACGACCGGACAACAGGTCGGGCGTGAACTCGGGGTCGACAGGGTGTTCTGTGAGCTACTGCCGGGACAGAAGGTGGAACGGCTCGAGGAGTTGCTCACCTCAAAGCCGCCGAAGCGGACGCTATTATTCGTAGGTGACGGAATAAACGACGCACCGGTACTCGCGCGGGCGGATGTGGGTATCGCGATGGGCGGGCTTGGCTCAGACGCTGCAATAGAGGCAGCAGACGTTGTCATAATGAACGATGAGCCGTCGCGCATAGCTCTTGCGGTGCGCATAGCACGAAGGACGATAATGATAGCGCGCGAGAACATAGTTTTTGCACTGGCGGTGAAGGCGGCGGTGATGCTGCTCAGCGTGCTTGGACTTGCGACTATGTGGTTTGCGGTGTTTGCGGATGTCGGAGTCGCGCTTCTTGCGGTGCTGAATTCGCTGCGCACGCTGCACATAAAGAAGTGATGAAGGCAGGGTGGTAAGCACCCGGAATAAAAACCGCCGGAGCATTTGCTCCGGCGGTTTTGCGCGGTTTACTTTTTTGGGCGGCAGAGCGTGTTCAGAAGGATGTAGACGCCGATACAGACGGCGGTGGAGCCCCCGACAATCGCGTACATTGCAGGAGGACCGACCAGAGTGTCGAAGAAGCGGAGATTACAGTCGAGGGAGACTTTAAAAGATTCAACGGTGTCCGCCGGGATTCCGTGCGCCTGCATTTCGGCGAGGACGCCCTGAAGGGAGTGCGTTCGGACGAGAGCGGTGCCGTATGTGCCAGGCAGGAAGGATATGAACTTCTGCAGACCGCTTCCGAACGACGAAATCGGCATGTATGCGCCGCAGATGAACCCATATCCTGCGCTGATTATCGTGCCAACCGCCGATATCTGCCCCTGTGTCGACAGGAAGAAGTTGATGATTGAGGAGAGAGCCGTTCCGAACAGGACAAGCAGCAGGATATCCAGCAGCAGCAGAAAAACATCGGCAGCCGACATGTACCAGCCGGTAAAAGCCACATACGCAAGGCAGATTCCTGCGGCGGCAAAGCAGATTATGAGCGTGCAGAGCAGGGTCGCGGCATAGTAGCTCATCGAGAGAACCGAGGGCTTGACCGGCGAAATTTTGAAATCCCGTATCGTGCCGCCCGCCCTGTCCTGAACCATCAGAAAGTTTGAGCAGAACGCGACGGTGATGCATGAAACCGAAAGGATTGAGGAGATGAGCTGACCTCCGGCAAGACCGTTTATCAGGCTTTCCGGAACGGTCACGTTTTCGGGGAGGGAGGCAGCGAAGTTCGTGCGGTACACATTGCCGAGAAATGTGGCGTATAACACAAGCAGGATAACCGGAGTAATCAGAGAGGTGAAGAACATGCCTTTGTCCTTGAAAAAGAGCTTGACATTTCGTTTGATCAGCGTGCGCGTTACACTCATTTTTCCGCAACCTCCGAAAGTGTTTTGCCGGTGACGGCGAGGAATACGTCGTCCATCTTACCCTTTGTTATCTCATAATCGTTGAAAAGTTCCGGGTGTGACATTATGAGTTCGGTAGCTGCGCGGGTGTTTGGGACGGACAGGCGGAATGCGTCGCGGATGCGCTCATACGGCAGAGCGAGGCTCCGGATTGTGTTTTCGTCCGCGCCGTAGAGGGTGATATAGTCTCCGGTATAGGCGTTTTTCAGCTCGAGTGGCGTACCTTCGGCGGAAATGCTGCCCGAGTCGATGATAACGACGTAGTCGGCTTCCGCAGCCTCCTCCATGTAGTGCGTGGTGAGGAATACGGTCATATTTTCGCTTTTGCGGAGATTGGATATGACATTCCACAGGGTTTTGCGGGTTTGCGGGTCGAGACCGGTGGTCGGTTCGTCGAGGATAAGGATTTTCGGACGGTGGAAGAGCGCCCTTGCGATGTCTATGCGCCTGCGCTGACCGCCCGATAGCTTTCCTACCGAACGCTTCAGCAGGTCGGTAAATCCGAGGAGTGATGCGAGCTCGGAGAGCCTGCGCTCAAATCCCGCGCCCGAAATGCCGTACAACGCGGAGCGGCTTTCGAGGTTGTCGCGGACAGACAGGGCGGAGTCGAGAACCGAGGACTGAAACACCACGCCGAGTTCGCGCTTTATTGAGCCGGCGTCGTGGTCGAGGTCGCGACCGTCAATGGTTATGCTCCCGTCGTCCTTTGCGAGCTGACCGCACATTATATTTATTGTTGTGGACTTTCCGGCTCCGTTGATGCCGAGAAAGGCGAAAAGCTCGCCCTCCTTTACGCGGAAACTGAGGTCGCGCACCGCCTGGATATCGCCGAACCTCTTGCTGAGATGGTCGATACGTATTATATCGCTCATAATTCCTCCTGTGCTTCGGGGCGTATTTGTATTTTGTTGAGCGCATATGCGCCGGGAAATCGGGAACGCGGGGCGCGGGGAGCGGCGGTCAACAGGGACGTTCAGCCGAGCGCCACATCGAGCACCATCATCAGTGCGAAGCCGAGCGCCGCGCCGATGGTGCCGACATTTGTGTGTTCTCCCGCCTGCGACTCGGGTATGAGTTCCTCAATTACAACGTATATCATTGCGCCCGCCGCAAATGCGAGGATATACGGAAGCGCCTGTGAGATGAGCGAGGAGAGAAGGACGGTGATAAGCGCCCCCAGCGGTTCTATTACTCCGGAGAGGAATCCGTAGACAAACGAGCGACGTTTGGTTATACCGCAGCCGGCGAGCGGCATTGATATCACGGCGCCCTCGGGGAAATTCTGTATCGCAATACCGGCGGCAAGCGAAAGCGCGGCGGCGAAGGTTATGGTTTCGCTTCCTGAGAGCATACCGGACAGCACGACGCCGACCGCCATGCCCTCGGGCAGGTTGTGAAGGGCGACCGCGAAGACGAGCATGGTCGATTTCCCGAACCCTTTGTTGTGACCCTCCGGCTTGTTGCTGTCGAGATGAAGATGCGGCACGACCGTGTCCAGCAAAAGCAGAAAGCCTATTCCGAGCAGAAATCCCACCAGAGCGGGCACCCATGCCGCGCCGCCCTGTTCGGAAGCCATATCGATGGAGGGTATTAAAAGTGACCACACCGATGCGGCGATCATCACTCCGGCGGCAAAGCCGAGCAGTGCCTTCTGGAGCTTTGAACTCATTTCGCGCCGGAGGAAAAACACCATAGCCGCGCCGAGCGTTGTTCCAAGCAGCGGAAGCAGGAGTATGAGAGCGGTTTTTGTCGAGACAGGCATAGTACACCTCGCTATTCCATTATATTTTTATTATTAATATAGATAAGAATATAGATAAGCGCTGAGAAATACTGGCGGGCAGTAAACAGTGATATGATACCTTAAAATGCGCAGAGCGCGGATGACACCGGGTGACACGGATAGATTAACATATGCGTGTACGAAAAACAACAAAAACGTGATATAATGTGGCTGTTGAGAAATGGAAACTCACGCGGCTGCGCGGCGGGAGCGCGGGCTGGGAAACCGGGAGGGTCCCGCACCTTGTCTGTGAAAATGGCTTTGAGTTTTCAAGTGAAATGTTCCGCGAGCATCAGCTCAAAAATACTTCAAAAATACTTTACGATATTCATATAAAAGCTGCGCCGGAGCTATTGACAAAGCCTGGTTCAGATAATACACTTATAGTCGACAATTAGGTAAAGCTAACTATGAACTGTACTTCAGGCGGATGCAGGAGAAGGTTGGAGGGTGTTAAAATGACGCTTGATAAATTGCCGGTAGGTCAGACTGGGACGATAAGTGCAGTGGGTGGTGAAGGCGCTCTGCGGCTTCGGCTGCTTGATATGGGTCTGATCCCGCGAACCCAGGTCACCGTGAGAAAGATCGCGCCGATGGGAGACCCGATGGAGATACATGTGCGTGGATATGAGCTCACCTTACGTATGGAGGATGCCGCAAATATTGAAATAGAGTGGGACGGTGAAAAGGCATGATTTTTGCGCTTGCTGGAAATCAGAACTGCGGAAAAACTACTCTTTTCAACGCCCTGACAGGGTCGAATCAGCATGTGGGGAATTTCCCGGGGGTCACGGTGGACCAGAAGGCGGGCACGATGCGCGGTTTTAAGGACTGTGAAGTCGTGGACCTGCCAGGAATATATTCGATTCGCCCGTATACGCAGGAAGAGATAGTTACCCGCGACTTTATTCTTGACGGACACCCCAACGGAATAATCAATATAGTGGATGCCACAAACATAGAGCGAAACCTCTACCTCACCCTTCAGCTTCTTGAACTGCGCATACCAATGGTGCTTGCGTTGAACATGATGGACGAGGTGCGTGCAAACGGCGGCACGGTCGATGTACATAGGATGAGTAAGGAACTCGGTATCCCGGTCATTCCGATATCCGCCGCAAAGGGGGAGGGCGTAAGCGAGCTTGCTGCTAAGGCGGTGGAGATCGCCAAGAGCCGGACCCTCCCAACGGTGTATGACTTTTGCAGTAGCAGCACGCCGGTACACCGCTGCATACATGCGGTCTCGCACGTTATAGAAGACCATGCGGAGAAGCTGGGTCTACCGCCGCGCTTCTGTGTCGTGAAGATGATAGAGGGGGACTCGGACATAGTAGAGAAGCTGGGACTCGACCAGAACGAGCTCGAGCTTATAGAGCACTGTGTCGTTGAGATGGAGCAGGAGAGCGGGCTCGATCGGAACGCGGCTCTTGCAGATATGCGCTATACCTTTATTGAAAAGGTCGCAGCCGACTCGGTGGTGAAAGGTCATGAGTCTCACGAACACATGCGAAGCGTGAAGATAGACCGCGTGCTTACCGGGAAATATACTGCGCTGCCGATGTTCTTTGTGGTGCTGCTGCTCGTGTTCTATTTGACGTTCAACGTGATAGGCGAGACACTCAGCAACATGCTTGCGACGGGTATAGATGCGCTCAGCGGTGTCGTGTCGTCTGCGCTGACAGAGTACGGAATAAACCCGGTTGTGCACAGCCTTGTGATAGACGGAATATTTGCGGGTGTCGGAAGCGTGCTGTCCTTCCTTCCCATCATCGTCACGCTATTCTTCTTCCTTTCGATCCTTGAGGACACGGGCTATATGGCGCGTATCGCGTTCGTTATGGATAGACCGCTCCGAAAGTTGGGACTCTCAGGGCGCAGTTTTGTACCAATGCTGGTGGGATTCGGCTGTTCTGTGCCTGCAATAATGGCGACGCGCACCCTGGCAAGTGACCGTGACAGGCGTATGACCATACTGCTCACCCCGTATATGAGCTGCTCGGCGAAGATACCGATATACGCGGTGTTCAGCGCGGCGTTTTTTCCGAAGTATGCGGCGCTTGTGATGATAGCCCTATACGTTCTTGGCATCGTGGTCGGAATACTGATGGCGATGATAATGAAGCGGACGCTGTTCAGAGGTCAACCGGTGCCGTTTGTCATGGAGCTCCCGAACTACCGTATGCCGTCGGCAAGGACGGTCTTTCATCTGCTGTGGGACAAGGCAAAGGACTTCATCCAGCGCGCGTTTACCATTATATTTATTGGTGCAATAATAATCTGGTTTATGCAGACGTTTGACGCGCGCTTCAACGTGGTCACAGACTCGTCGAATAGTCTCCTTGCGTCGGTGGGACGTGCGATCGCGCCGATTTTTGCGCCGCTCGGGTTTGGAGACTGGCGCGCCACGACTGCGCTGATATCCGGTTTTACCGCAAAGGAGGCGGTGGTAAGCACTCTTACGGTTCTGCTCGGCACGAACACTGCGGAGCTTGCCACGGCGCTCGGTGGCGTGTTCACCACCGTCTCGGCGGCGAGTTACCTTGTATTTTCGCTGTTGTACACACCCTGCATCGCCGCGGTCGCGACGATCCGGCAGGAACTCCGCAGCAGGGCTGCTACGGTCGGTGTCGTCCTGCTCCAGTGCGCGGTCGCATGGGTCGTGGCGCTGGCGGTACACTCAATAGCGGTACTGCTGGTCGGGTGAGAGTATGCATACGGCAGACTGGGCAATAATAGCACTGATAGCCGCCGCAGCTATTGCGGCGGCTATCTGGATATGGCGCGGTGGCGGAACATGCGGCGGGGACTGCGGAAGCTGTGGGAAGTGCGCAGGATGTCGCAGGGGGCGACGAAAGCGAAAATGAGGTTTTCGGACGGAGACAGTGAGATGGAGAGAGAAAAGTTTAAATCGCGGCTCGGGTTCCTGCTGATATCGGCGGGCTGCGCTATCGGGATAGGGAACGTGTACCGATTCCCGATAATAGCGGGACTGTCAGGTGGCGCGGTATTTGTAATGGTGTATATCCTGTTTCTGCTGGTACTGGGCATACCGGTGATGACTGCGGAGCTTGCGGTGGGACGTGCAAGCAGAAGGAGCATCGCTGCATCGTTTGACCGGCTCGAGTGCAAGGGACAGAGATGGCACATTTGGAAGTACTTTGGAATTGCAGGAAACTATATACTTATAATGTGCTACACGACCATCACGGCATGGATGGTCATTTATTTTTTCAAGTACCTCGGCGGCGGAATAGTTGAACTGCAAACGCCGGTCGACCTTGAGAGGGTGTTTTCCGATATGGTTTCCGCCGCAGGGATCCAGGCGGTGACCGTGGTGGGGATAATAGCGGCGTGTTTTGCCGTGTGCGCGGTGGGACTGCAGCAGGGCGTCGAAAAGGTGACAAAGGTAATGATGTTGCTGCTGTTCGCAATTATGCTCGCTCTTGCGATTTACTGCTGTACGCTCGATGGGGCGAGGGAGGGATTGAAGTTTTACCTCCTGCCGGATGGGGATAGCGTGGATGGCATACTTCCGGTCATCTCGGCGGCAATGGGGCAGGCGTTCTTTACACTGAGTCTGGGGATGGGATCGATTGCGGTATTCGGTAGCTATATTGGAAAGGAACGCGGACTGCTCGGCGAGTCGTTGACGATAGTGGGGCTTGACACGTTTGTTGCTCTGATGAGCGGTTTTATAATTTTCCCTGCGAGTTTTACGTTTGCGGGCGGGGTGGATGCGGACACAGACGTCGGGGCGTCCTTCCTATTTACCAATCTCGCTGGAATATTCAACAATATGCCGGGAGGCAGACTAGTGGGTTGTGTATTCTTCTTGTTGCTCGTCTTTGCGGCGGTGTCCACTGTGATAGCGGTTTTCGAAAATATTATGAGCTTCTGGTTGGACACTACCCGCCTGAAGCGTCCCGCGGTCGCGGCGATCAATACGGTCCTCCTCTGCGTACTGTCACTGCCCAGCGTCTTTTCAAACAATCTCCTTGAAAATGTGTCACTGTTCGGGATGAGTATTATGGACTTCGAGGATTTCCTGGTGGCAAAGCTGCTGCTTCCGGTAGGAAGCATAATATACGTGTTATTCTGTACTACCAGATACGGATGGGGCTGGAAGAAATATTTCGCCGAGGTCAACAGCGGAGGCGGTCCAAAACTCGCAGGGTGGATGAGAGGGTACATGACATTTGTCTTGCCGGTCATTATAATGGCGGTGCTCGTCTTGTCAATGATTGGCAGATGAACGTTCAATGTGCATGTTTTATAAAAATGGGTCTTTTGTACTTGCGTATTTTGAGACAATGATGTATAATGATTGACGTACAGTTTGCATAAATTGTCAGATGAA
Source organism: uncultured Clostridia bacterium (assembly GCA_944387575.1). Lineage (GTDB taxonomy): Bacteria > Bacillota > Clostridia > Oscillospirales > JAAYOS01 > CALXFK01. The sequence continues at coordinate 28,686 of CALXFK010000066.1, read as the reverse complement.
CTGCAAATGCACGAAAAAATGAAAGGTATGGATTTGAATATGGAATTAAAGTACGCCGATGAGTTGAAGCATATTGGCACATACCCGCAGATAGACGCGATGCCCGCTTCTCCCAAGTACAACACTCCGATAACTCCCCGTGAGAATTACAGGAGATTTTTCCGTGGTGAGAAGCCCATGTGGTTTCCGCTTTCGACCGATTCATTTAAGTTTGATCCGAATATAGTGCCGGACAATATATCCCGTGCGTTTGTAAGCGAGGTCGATTATGTTCCGGTGAGCGAAGCCGGTGGTCCCGACTGGTTCGGAGTCATGTGGGAGTACATCCCGATGGCCGGCGGCTCGATGGTCAAGCCGGGCTCGCCGAAGGTGCCGGACATCTGCGAGTGGGAGAAGTACATAACCTTCCCGGATCTCGATAAGCTGGATTGGCAGGGTTGTGCCGACAGGAACAAGGAGATCCTTCAAAATAGGGATCGCTGGATGACCATGACGATGTTCACCGGTCTTTTCGAGCGTCTCATCTCGTTTATGGACTTTGAGAATGCTGCGACCGCGTTAATCGATGAGGACGAGCAGGAGGCGGTCCACCGCCTGTTTGACAAGCTTGCTGACTTCTACTGCGAGCTTATCCGCCGCTTTAAGAAGTATTTCGACCCGGATATGGTGGTGTTCCACGACGACTGGGGAAGCCAGCGTGCACCCTTCTTCTCCACCGACACGCTCAAGGAGATGGTCCTGCCTTACCTTAAGCGAATTGTGGACTGCGCGCATGAGAACGACATAGTGTTCGAGCTGCATTCCTGCGGATTTATAGAACCTCATGTCCCTGCCTTCATAGAGATTGGTGTCGACTGCTGGCGCGGTCAGCCGATGAACGACAAGAAGAAGCTCGTCGATATGTACGGTGACAAGTTCATATTCGGTGTCCAGGTGGACGTACCCGAGGGAGACGAGGACGCGGTTTATGCGGCTGCCAAGGAGTTTATGGACACCTATGGCGACAAGAACGTGCTTGTGAACATATACGGGCGCACTAACCCGAAGAATTCTGCGCTGCTGCGCGACTACATCTACTCTCTTAGTCGCGACAAGCTTGCCAAATAATGTAATAGCAACAACTGTGACCGCCTCCGGTTTTGCGCCGGAGGCGGAATTTTACTGTTTATATAAAAATTTGCACAAAGCCTATTGTGTGTATTTGCGTTTTGTTGTATAATACTTTTCAGGCTGTAATTTGGGTGTGTTTTAGCCGCCCGGTTTACATATTCAGCAGGGAGGAAACATAATGGCCAAGAGCGAAAACATAAGGAATATCTGCGTCATGGGACATGGCGGAGACGGCAAGACAAGTCTTGTCGAGAGCATGCTTTATCTCACTAAGGGCACCGACCGTCTCGGCAGAGTCGCCGATGGCACTACGGTGTGCGACTTTGACCCGGAGGAAGTGCGTCGCCAGATAAGTATTTCGGCGACCCCCGTTCCGGTCGAGTTCGGCGAGTACAAGCTCAACGTGATTGACACTCCCGGTTACTTCGACTTTGAGGGCGAAGTTCTTCAGGGTATGCGCGTCGCGGATTGCGGACTCGTTGTCATGAGCGCGAAGGGCGGCGTGGATGTTGGAACCGAAAAAGCGGTCCGCAGACTCAATGACCGCGGTCTGCCCAGGTTCTTCTACGTCGGAAAGCTCGACGAGGAACATGCGGATTTCTTCCGCACATACGCCCAGATTCGTGATGTGTTCGGCGTGTCTGCCGCTCCGCTGGTCATTCCGGCGGTAGTGGACGAGAAGATCGTCGGCGTAATAGATATCGTTCGCCGTAAGGCGTATAAAATGGACGGCAACAAGACTGTTGAGATGCCTATTCCTGCCGAGTGTGAGGCTCAGGTGGAGGAGATGTACAACACTCTTGCCGAGAACGTCGCAGAGACCGACGAGGAGCTCATGGACAAGTACTTCGGCGGCGAGGAGTTCACCGAGCAGGAGTTTGTGTCCGGTATTCGCGCCGGCGTTAAGAGCGGTTCTCTCGCTCCGGTGTTCTGTGGTTCTGCGGTCAGCGGCCTTGGCACCGAGACCCTTATACGCGGTATTGCCGAATTTGCCCCGTCGCCGCTTGAGGGCGCCGACGAGCTTGATCCTTCCGGAAAGGCTGCGCTGCTTGTTTTCAAGACGGTGAGCGACCAGTACGGAAAGTTCTCGTTCTTCAAGGTCATGAGCGGTACTGTCACCGCAGATCTCACTCTCGAAAATCCCCGCGCTGAAAAGAGTGAGAAACTCGGTCACCTCTATACCGTCAAGGGTAAAAAGAACACCGAGGTCGACAGCGTGGTGTGCGGCGATATCGGTGCCGTATCCAAGCTCGGTTTCACCAAGACCGGTGACACGCTGCGTGAAGCCGGAATGGACGTTGTGTACAAGGGTATTGACTTCCCGAGACCGTGCTATTCTATGGCAATACTGCCGGTCGTAAAAGGTGGCGAGGAAAAGATAGCGTCTGGTCTTACCCGCCTTTCGGAGGAGGATCCGACCTTTGTCGTCACCCAGGATGCAGAGACGAAGCAGATGGTCCTTAGCGGAATGGGAGATATCCATATAGATGTTCTACGTTCCAAGCTCAAGAGCAAGTTCGGCGCAGATACTACCATAGAGGCTCCGCGTGTCGCTTACCGTGAGAAGATCCGCAAAAAGGTCAAGGTTCAGGGCAAGCATAAGAAGCAGTCCGGTGGTCACGGTCAGTACGGCGACGTCTGGGTTGAGTTCGAGCCCCAGATGGAACAGGACGACCTCATTTTCGAAGTCAATATCTTTGGTGGCAGCGTTCCGAAAAACTTCCATCCCGCAGTCGAGAAGGGTCTGCGCGAGTGCATAAAGCACGGTGTCCTTGCCGGATACCCGGTGGTCGGGCTCAAGGCAACGCTGGTCGACGGTTCATACCACGACGTCGACTCGTCCGAAATGGCGTTCAAGACCGCAGCTTCGCTTGCTTACAAGAACGGTTTGCCGCAGGCAAATCCGGTGCTCATGGAGCCGATAGGTGCACTGAAAGTCTATATACCGGATGCCAACATGGGCGATATACTCAGCGACCTCAACAAGCGACGTGGTCGCGTTATGGGCATGAACCCGGCTGGTCACGGTGAACAGATAGTCGAGGCAGAGGTCCCGATGGCCGAAATGACTACCTATGCCATCGATCTGCGCTCGATGACGCAGGGTCGCGGCAGCTTCGTGCTCGATTTTGAGCGCTACGAGGAGGCACCGGCAAACGTCCAGCAGAAGGTCATCGAGGAAGCTAAGCTCCTTGACGAGGGCGAGGAATAATCATATAGTCGTTCGGAGGCGGAACAACGCGTTCCGCCTCCGCGTGTTCTTCCGGATATTAGTCAAATGTAAGCTGGTTTTGAAGACTCGGACAAACACGGATAAAACGTGCTGTTTAGTCATAATATTCGGAAAATATACGAAACATTAACACAGTTACTTTTGTAAAAATATGCAGAAGTTTCAGCTTGCTTATGGAAATATACGGTCAAGATATTGCCGAAAATACCTAATACTTTTTACGAATTCGCTAAAATCAACATGCTTCTGAGACATTATGACCAAATATTAACGAGATATTTTGTGAAAAACGGCATATTTAGTTTTGCGATAACAGTGAAAATGGGAATGTGCTGTCGAAATAGCGAAAAAAGTTTTGATATTTCTAGGCAAAACAAGAATGGAATTTAATAACTTAATATAGATTTAAAATGAATATGCAGTTTGTACAAAATACGCTAAGAACATTTGTAGGACATTGAGTATAGCAAGTTGGCCAGTGTTATGATATATTATCACCATAACTTTGGGCAGATGATTTTGGAGGTAACATAAATGTCAAGTGTAACGCTCAAAAATATTTACAAGAAGTATGCTGGCGGTGTAACAGCCGTTTCTGATTTCAGCCTGGAAATCGAAGACAAGGAGTTTATCATTCTTGTTGGACCTTCCGGATGCGGCAAGTCCACTACTCTTCGTATGATAGCCGGACTTGAGGACATTTCGGAGGGCGACCTCTACATCGATGGAAAGCGCTGCAACGACATCCCCCCCAAAGAGCGCGATATCGCGATGGTTTTCCAGAACTACGCTCTGTATCCGCACATGACCGTTTTCGACAATATGGCGTTCGGACTTAAGCTCCGTCATATGCCCAAGGACGAGATCAAGCGCCGTGTTAATGAAGCTGCTCGTATCCTTGAGATAGAGCACCTCCTGGATCGTAAGCCGGCAGCTCTTTCCGGTGGTCAGCGTCAGCGTGTTGCGCTGGGTCGTGCGATAGTTCGTAGCCCGAAGGTCTTCCTTCTCGACGAGCCGCTCTCCAACCTCGACGCTAAGCTCCGTGCACAGATGCGTACCGAGCTGACCAAGCTCCATCACAAGCTCAACACCACCTTCATTTACGTTACCCACGACCAGACCGAGGCTATGACGATGGGTACCCGCATAGTGGTTATGAAGGACGGTTTCATTCAGCAGATATCTGCTCCGCAGAACCTGTACGAGCATCCCAATAACCTCTTTGTTGCGACCTTCATTGGCTCTCCGCAGATGAACACCATCGAGGGAACTGTCCGCGACGAGGGCGGCACGACCTACATAGAGTTCGGCAACTCCCGTGTGGCGCTGCCCAACGAGATTGGTCGTAAGCCTGAGGTTCTTGCATATGCAGGCAAGGAGATAATCCTTGGCGTCCGTCCGGAGAACATCCACGACGAGCAGGCGTTCCTTGACAAGTATCCGAATGACCTTGTCGACGCCGATGTCGAGGTCGTTGAGCCGATGGGCAACGAGAACTTCCTGTACCTGGTCTGCGCTGGACGTCAGTTCACCGCGCGTGTTTCCAACCGTTCGACCGCCAAACACGGCGACAAAATCAAGGTTGTCTTTGATCCGACTGCTCTGCACCTGTTTGACAAGGAGACTGAGAAGACTATTGCCAACAGACTGTAACTGCAAAGAAGTAATAGTTTCAGGGGATTTGCTTAGAGCAAATCCCCTGTTGTTGTTTCGGTAAAAAAGTAAAGTAATTGGAGAAGGAACTATGATAACGGTTAGATATATGGAGCAGAGGGACAGGCAGTTCTGGTATAGCCTTGACAAGCATTTGCCGCTATCTGAATTTGAAAACAAAGTTCATGCAAACATGGGATATATTTTGTCCTTTAGTGATAAGCCAGTCGGGATATTAAGATATAATTTATTTTGGGATAACACTCCATTTTGTACAATGCTTTATGTGGATGGGAACTATAGGGGGAGAGGCTTTGGAAAGCGGCTCATTGAGTATTGGGAAAATGATATGAAGACAAGAGGATACCAAATGCTACTGACATCTACACGAGTAGATGAGACGGCGCAGCACTTTTACCGAAAAATGGGTTACAAAGATTGCGGTAGCCTTGTAATCAGTATCCCGGGATATGAGCAACCCATGGAAATGTTTCTTATTAAATTGGTTTGACAAATTTTGCCGAGAAAGCGATTAAACAATCCAAGTGCTAACGATATTGTATTGCAGGATTTTTGAGGTTGAATATGTTCTAATATCTTAAATTATTCCCTGCGCATTAAAGATGTGACCGCATGCTATAGCAGAACAAAGGAGCATATTTGTGCATTTTATCGAATAGCGCTTGCAAAAAGCCGCGAAAAGCGGTATTATATAAAGTAGGTTGGTTTTGCCCGAAATCCGAAAATTGCAGAGAGGCAGGAAGAATATGTCGAGTAGAGTATTTCAGAGTATTATTTTACAAATGAAAGAGGCAACAGACCGGATGATTGGGGTTCTCGACAGCGTGGGTACCATAGTGTCCTGCAACGAGCTCAGCCTGATCGGAAAAAAGCGCGAGGTAGCGGCCTCCGAAATCAATGTTCAGCCCGATGCGATCGTACGTCTGGACGGTTATACTTACAGGGTGCTATCTACATTTGGCAGCCATTTTGACTATGCCGTTTTTGTACAGGGCGAGGACGAGACTGCGGCAACGCTCAGCGTAATGGCGGCAATTGCACTCAACGGTGCGAAGCAGTCGCATGACGAAAAACACGACAAGGCTACATTTATTAAGAATATAATTCTTGACAACATACTTCCAGGCGATATCTATGTACGCTCGAGGGAGCTCCATTTCCAGACAGATATTCCATTTGCCACTTTCCTTATCCGACAGGAGGATCGCAACGACCTTGCGGTCATCGACCTTATGCAGAACCTCTTCCCGGACAGGCAGCATGATTTTATAATCAGCGTGAGCGAGAGCGATGTTGCGCTTGTCAAAGAGGTCAAGCGCGGTATAGATACCAAGGAGCTTGTGGCGATAGCAAAGACTATTGAGGAGACTATCTCCACAGAGCTGTTTATCAAGACAGTGATTGGTATAGGTACTGTCTCAGGGCATCTGCGCGATCTTGCTGGTTCGTTTAAGGCGGCACAGGTCGCAATAGAGGTCGGTAAGGTATTTGATGACGAAAAGACTATTGTTGCGTATGAAAATCTGGGGATTGGGCGTCTGATATATCAGCTTCCGACGACACTGTGTGAGATGTTCCTATCTGAAGTTTTCCGTAAGAACACCATCGACAGCCTGGACAGCGAGACAATTTACACGATAAATAAGTTTTTCGAGAATAATCTCAATGTTTCTGAGACATCGAGAAAGCTCTTTGTACACCGCAATACCCTTGTGTACCGGCTTGAGAAAATCAAGAAGCTAACCGGACTTGATTTACGTGAGTTTGATCATGCTATAATTTTCAAGGTTGCACTCATGGTACGTAAGTACCTTGCGAGCAGGGAGAACAAGTACTAATGGTTCGTTTTGGCAACGTATACAAGAACTATCCAAACGGCACCCGAGCTCTTAAGGGAGTGGATATACGCATAGACGATGGGGAGTTTGTGTTCCTCGTTGGTCCGTCTGGTTCCGGAAAGAGCACGGTCATTAAGTTGATAACGGCGGAGGAGAAGGCTACAAACGGGAAAATTCTCGTAAACGGATATAACGTCACGTCCCTGCGCAGTTCACAGATCCCGAAACTGCGCAGGACTCTTGGCGTCGTTTTTCAGGATTTCCGACTGATTGAGAATAAGACGGTGTACGAAAATGTGGCGTTTGCGATGCGTGTCATAGGTGCGTCATCGAGGCGGATAAAGCAGCGAGTACCGGTTATTCTTGAGCTTGTCGGTCTTGCACACAAGGCAAAGCGATTCCCACATGAGCTCTCTGGCGGTGAAATGCAACGAGTTTCGATTGCACGGGCGCTTATAAATAACCCGCAGGTAATACTTGCGGACGAGCCGACAGGAAACCTCGACCCAGTGCGTTCAAAAGAGATAATGATGCTGCTCGAAAAAATCAACGAGCTGGGGACGACAGTCATAGTCGTCACTCATGAGAGAGATATAGTCAACAGTTTCTCGAAACGGGTTGTGGCTTTGGACGGAGGTAAAGTGGTGAGTGATGCCACAGGTGGGTATTATCAGGTATGAAGGGTTATAACACAGTATATTTTCTTAAAGAGGGCGTAAAAAGCATATTCCAGAGAGGCTTTATGAGTTTTGCGGCGGTGACAGTAATAATCGCCTGTCTGCTTATATCCGGGAGTTTCGCCCTTGTTGCATATAACGTCAATGAACTTATTGCTGAGGCGGAACAGCAGAATGAGTTACTCGCTTTTGTCGATGAAACTCTCAGCGACACAGAGGCGCTTGGTCTTGCGGGGTCTATATATGCAGTGAGTAACGTCAAAAGTGCGGAGTTTGTATCTGCTGACCAGGCGTTTGTTGATTATAGTGAAGAACTTGGGGACGATGCCGACTTGCTCGAAGGTTTGGATGGGGATGCTCTCAGACATCGCTATCGCATATTGGTAAACGACCTTGAGCAGACCGAGCAGACTGCAGAAGAGCTCGAGCAGATACAAGGGATTGCGAAGGTGCGGTACAGCTACGAGCTTGCCGACGGCATAGTAACAATGCGCAATATCGTAAACGTGATAACGTGGCTGATAGGCGCGTTGTTGCTTGTGGTATCAGTATTCATGATATCCAATACTGTCAAGCTCGCGACGTTTGATCGTCGTGAAGAGATTGCGATCATGAAAATGGTCGGCGCTACAAACATGTTTATACGCTGGCCGTTTATCGTTCAGGGGTTCCTGCTCGGAATGATGGGAGGACTCGTTGCTTTCTTTGCGCAGTGGGGGATATATACATATGCAGGTAAGATTATTTTACAATACGCGCCAGTTTTTGAGTTGATCCCGTTCGGAAGCATTGCTATCACTATGCTTGTTGCGTTCCTGGTAGTTGGTTTCATTGTCGGAGTGCTAGGCGGTGTGACTACTATAAGACGGTTCATGCGGGTCTGATATTGTCCGCGAAGGTTTTCAGGGAAAGGTGATTCACGGAAATGTTCAAGTACAGGAAAACAATAATCGCAGTCATGTCTGGATTTTTGGCGCTGTTGCTGATAATTTCATTTGTCGCAATGGCGTTACCGCCGGTCAGGGTGAGTGCGGCGAGCAGCCTGAACTCGCTCAAATCTAAAAAGACTTCGTTGCAGAGTCAGAAGGACGAGCTTGCAAACGAGCTTACTGCGATACAGGCCGACAAGAACAATAAGCTCAGCGAGAAGTCGAATTTGGACGCTCAGATCGAGGTATTAAACGAGCAGATATCCACTTCCGAACAGCTTATTGCAGCGCTTGGTGAGCAGATAGTGTCGTGCGAGGCGGAGATTGCTGAGGCAGAGGTCGCTGAAGCGGAGGAGTTCGAACTCTTCAAGAAGCGCGTGCGTGCAATGGAAGAGAGTGGCACTACATCGTATTTGGGTGTTATACTCGGCGCGGAGAGCTTCTCCGATATGCTTGCGCGTGTGGAGGTCATAACCGATATTATGACATATGACCGCGAACTCATGGCAGAGCTCAAGGCCACACGAGAGCGCAAGGAGGAGGCAAAGGCAGAGCTCGAGGCTAGCCTTGCCGAGAACGAGTCAATACAGGCAGAGCTCGTTTCGCAGCGTAAGGAAGCAAGCGATAAGAGCGCGCAGGTTGATGCGCTGTTAGCTGAGATCGATGAGAGCTACCAGCTCACATCCAGCGAAATTGCGGCGCTTGAGAGCGATATTTCCGCAGTGCAGAAAGAGATAGCTAAGATAGAGGAGGAGCAGCGTAAGGCAGCGCAGCAGTCGAAGTATGTCGGCGGCGACTTCTTGTGGCCGCTTCCTAGCCCGTATTATACGAATTACCTGACCCAGGGATTCAAATACCGCGTCCACCAGTTCACCGGTAAATACGGCCTGCACGGCGCCATAGATATTGGTTGCCCTAAGGGTACTAACATTTACGCCGCAAACGACGGTACTGTCGTCACCTCGACATATATCGGTTCTTATGGAAACTATGTCATGATAGACCATGGCGGAAATGTATATACTCTCTATGCGCATATGTCGCAGAGGCTCGTGAGCAAGGGAGACAAGGTCACAAGGGGACAGGTGATAGGTAAAGTGGGTTCTACCGGGTACTCTTCAGGACCGCATCTGCACTTTGAGATACGTGAGAACGGAACTTACGTCGACCCGCTGACCAAATTCAAATAAAAGTGTCTGGCAAAAAGGAATAGTATGAAAAAGAGATTTAACGCTGCCACAGTCGTCGGATTGATTGTGCTCGTGGCAGCACTTACTTTTACGCTGACATATTCAGCGGTCACCGCGGCATTCAGCGAACAGCTCAGCATAGAGCGCGCGACATCTAAGCGGCTTTCAAAGATTGTGAATATGGTCGATGTCATAGAGAGTGAGTTTGTCGGCGATTATGAGTTTGAGGAGCTGCTTAATGGCGCTGCCGAGGGAATAATCGCCGCTACCGGAGACCGATGGTCGTTTTACATGGACGAGGAAGAGTATCAGCAGTACAAAGCCAGTACCTCGAATGACTATGTTGGCATAGGCATAACGGTGGTGTTCGATGAGGACGCTGGCGGTCTGAGGGTTGCAAAGGTTCATGCTGGGTCGCCGGCGGATGAGGCTGGTCTCAAATTCCGCGACCTTATAGTAACGGTTGACGGACAGAGCATACTCACGATGATAGAGGACCTGGGTTACGAGGAGGCAGTAAATCAGATTCGCGGGGAGAGCGGTACTACCGTTGTTCTCGGTGTGTCGGGTGATAACGGCGAGGTAGTGAGCCACGTGGTCACTCGTGGGGCGTATGTCAACAATCCGATCTCCTCTGAGATCCTGGAGGGAAATATCGGGTATATAAGGATCGAGAATTTCGACAGCCGTGCCGATGTAAACTTCATAAGCGCACTTAACTCGCTTATCGAAGCGGGTGTAGAGGGATTGATTTTTGATGTCCGATCGAACGGCGGCGGTTACAAGGATGTAATGGTCGAGATGCTCGATGTGCTCTGCCCTGAGGGCGTCCTGTTTACCATGCGGGATAAGAGCGGAAATGAGCAGGTTGACTATTCAGATGCACAAGAAGTCAATCTCCCAATGGCGGTGCTTGTAAACGAGGACTCATACAGTGCTGCGGAGTTCTTTGCAGCGGCGCTCCAAGAGTACGGTAAGGCATTCGTGGTCGGAACTGGAACTAGCGGGAAAGGATATTCCCAGGTTACCATTGAACTTGGCGACGGAAGTGCCATGAATATTTCCACAAATGAGTATTTTACCCCGTCCGGCAAGAGCCTTATCGGGGAAGGTATAAAGCCGGATTATCCGGTTGCTGGCAACTCGTCGGTCAATCTGCTGCTGCTGAGTCACGAGGACGATACACAGCTTCAGACAGCGATTGAACAGCTAAAGCTTAAAATGCCTCAGCAGACAGATACGGACGAAAACTAAAAAATGCGACCACCTTTCGAGGTGGTCGCATTTTGTCGCTTGTCGGCTATCTCTTAGCGTGAAAACCTTCGAATATAAAGTACTTGAAAGCGCCGCGCAGCGAGTTCATACGTTCCTGGGAATTGACCGTCCACAGAACCGGAACGGCGGTGAAACTCAGAAAACCACTGGTGCATAACTTGAGGACCGGGGTGTGGCAGAAACGCTCATCGTAAGCTATGAAATCCGGACGGGACAGAAAGTTGAAAAGCAGATGATGCAGGACGAACGGACAGAGGTTCTTATTCGCCTTGCTTCTGAATGTGCTTGCCAGTTGCCCGCGCAGAACGTCCGGGCGGTGTATGCGGAACCAGCGGAGTATGAGCGGGTCAAACGATTCTATGCAATATACCCCTTCATATCGGTCAAGCAGCTCTGCGACTGTTCTTGAGAGTTTGCTGCACCGGAGAGTGTTTTTAAGCTCAACGACAAGTGGGACCTTTCCGCCGACAAGCTCAAGTACCTCGGAAAGTGTGGGTATCCGTTCGCCAGTACCGAAGAGACGAAGCTCGGAGAGTTCATCAAATGTGAGTGACTCGAGTCTGCGTGAAACTCCGCAGGCGCGCTTGAGCGTGCGGTCATGAAACACCATTGCGACGCCGTCTTTCGAGAGCTGAACATCCAGCTCGATACCATATCCATTTTCCACTGCACAGCTGAATGCAGAAAGTGAGTTTTCAGGGTGTGAGTTGCCGTGCAGACCGCGGTGCGCAAAACAGGTCTCGCCTAACCGGGACAAGCTGCGGCAATGTGCACCGGGAGAGATCAAGAACAGAAATATGGCAATCAGTGTTAGAGGCAGAATCAAAAAAAGCATGCTTAATACTCCAATAAATCCAAATTGCCTGCGTGGTCGAACTGAGATTGCATATTGAAACGTGATTTAGACAGGTAGTGCAGCATATATTTAATCGACAGTTCAGTTTGAAAAGGGCGGTACTGCAGGGAAGTAGTGTACCGAAATTATCCTATACTATAAAGATAAAAATTTCAACACCTATTTTCTGTATACCGTTATGCATTCCGTAAAAAATTTCTTTACAAATCAGGTAAACATGTGTTAATATATATAGTATAAATTAAAGAAAAGGGGAATCACTATGAGCGTTATCAAAATGAATTTTCTATCCAAGGCACTCGGGATGCAGACAAATGTGACTATATGCCTTCCGTCGTATAGTTTTGCAGATGTCATTGGCGGGCGTGAGGACGTCTATGTTCCCGGAATGAAGTATCAGGTACTCTGGCTGCTTCATGGCGGTTCGGGTGACGACAGCGACTATGTAAATTTCTCAAACATAGTCCGCTATGCCGACGACAATAAAATCGCCGTTGTTATGCCGGCAGACTACAACGCCATGTACACCGATGACCCGGAAGGCGGCGCCAAATATTACACGTTTGTAGTGGAAGAGCTGCCTAAAATGTTCGCTGCGTATTTCCCGTTCTCAACGAAGAGGGAGGACAACTTCATTGCCGGACTCTCAATGGGTGGTGCGGGTACCTTTAAATGCGCAATGCTCAATCCTGATAAGTATGCGGCGGCGCTCTGCATGAGTGGTGCCGGAAGCGACCCGGTCGAGGCTGCAAAGCGCTTTGCCGAGCGCGGCGGCGGACTGAATATTCGCCGTCACATGGTAGAGCCGGGCAGCAAAGACGATGCCTGGGCGGCTGCAAAGCGCAACGTTGAAAACGGAGTGGAGCTTCCGAAGATGTTCCTCACTTCGGGTGACAAGGACTTTGTGCTCGAAGGTGTGAGAAAGTGTCGCGACTATCTAACTGAGCTTGGTTACGATATAGTTTATGAGGAAGTTCCGGGCTATGGTCACGAGTGGGATTTCTGGGACCTCACCCTGCGTAAGGCGCTCAAGGAGTGGCTTCCTATCCGCCACAGTGCGATTTATCCCGAATGAGTAAAAATTACGACCTCGTCCTGTTTGATCTCGACGGTACCCTGACCGATCCGGGAGAGGGAATTACAAACTCGGTTGCGTATGCTCTGAGCGAGATGGGCATACAGCCGCCGAAAAGGGAAGAGCTTTACAAATTTATTGGTCCGCCGCTGCTTGAGTCATTCATGCGGTTTTTCGAGATGTCTCAAGGTCAGGCGGAGGAAGCTATCCGACTTTACAGGGTGTATTTTGCGGATCGGGGTATTTTCGAGAACGTTGCCTATCCGGGAGTTCGTGAGTTGCTTGAGAAGCTGAAGGTTGCGGGGATAGGAGTGGCTCTCGCGACGTCAAAACCGGCGGTATTTGCCGGTCAGATACTTGAGCACTTCGGGTTATCGGAATATTTCGACTTTGTTGTCGGTTCTGAACTGGATGGTACGCGGAGTTCGAAAGGTGAGGTTATAAAGTTTGCTCTTGAGCTCGGCGCCAGGGATGGCGGGTACCGGAATGCGCTGATGGTGGGAGACCGGCTGCACGACATTCGCGGCGCTCGGGAAAACGGTATAGATTCGCTTGGCGTACTCTATGGATATGGTTCACGTACCGAACTTGAGGAGGCGGGCGCAAATTACATTGTTTCTTGCCCCGACGAGATTTTGCAGTATGTGCTGTAAAATATATTGAAACATAATAAAATTGGCGTGCTGCAAATTATTTGCAGCACGCCGCTTCAGTTTTTAGGTTTACAGATACTTTTTAATATAGTCCCGGAAAACCTGGCGTTTTCCGACGAGGTCGAACTTCTGAGAGAGGATCGGACTTGGATCATGGTTACCCTCAACGATCGCTATACCGTCCGGCGTAATTGCGCAGTCCCAACCGATTATCGGGAGCTCGGGAATTGCGCGGGCTGCATCACGGATACGGGTCTTAAATATTTCCCAGTTCGGAACGCGGAATCCGATTATCTGCTGTCCTGTGACCGGGTGGAAGAGGGTAGGACCGCCCTCCCAGGGCAGAGCAGGCGTAAATACTATTCCGGACTCGACGTCGACCGCCGCACCGACTCCGCCGCCCCTGTGAAGGTTATCCACCGGGAGCGTTCCGCCGCCAGTTTTAAGAGTGCATGCAATTATGTCAACGTCGCCGGAGTGGTTGAGGGTTATTACACGAATGCAATTTACCGACCCGGGAGCGAGCTTTTCCATTTCCGGGTGCTGAATTATCCGCTCCTCTACCAGACTGCCACGTATTTTCTCCTCGAATAGCGACTCAAGATCCTCTTCGCCGGTGACGTCAAGACGCCATACTCCGCGCCCCTGAAGAGCATTGTACGGCTTTATTATCATCGACGGGTGCGACTTTGCAAATTTGACAAAGTCGGCTGACGAACAGTCGCCGCCGGTATACAGCCAGTCACGCCCGATAAAGTCGGTCATGCGCGAGTTGAATTTTACCTTGTCGACCACAACGGAGGTGTCCGCACTGTTTATACGCTTGTACGTGGAATCATAGTCGCGGCGGGTAAGAAACTTTTTGCGCTCGCGGTGGCTCTTGCTGTAAAACTTATACATGAAATATTCGCTGGGTGTAGCCCCAAGTCGAATATAACAAAAAATAAAGTCGATAGCGCAAGACAGGCGAGAAACGCCGGAAAACAGCTCTCCGCTCTTCTGCCAGAGGTTGTGAAGCCCGGTTGAAAGTTCGCTCATTTTTTTACACGTCCCCTCAAAAGTCAAAAGTCAGTAATACAAAGCAAATATTATCACAACACGCAGAAATAGTAAAGCATATAATTGCGACGACGGGATGTGCTGCAATATAAATGTATGTAAATACACAAAATGTGGACATGAAAGTCAAATTTCAAAAATAACTCTTTATTTATAACGTCTGTGCGTGTATAATAAACAGGTATCAGTAGGATTTCGGAGGTCATTAAATGGATAATAATAGTAAAATGAACTCGGAAGAGCCGGACGAGGTAGAGCTGTTTGACGGCACGGAGAGTGACCACGATATAGATACGGATATTGATTTTACTGAAGAGAATAAGGTCCCGGTCGGGGAAGAAAAGGGCGCAGCGGAGAAGCCTGCGGGAAACGCAATTGTGGACTGGGCGCAGGCGGTGGCATTTTCGGTCATTGCGGTGGTGCTGCTGTTTTCGTTCTTTGTTCGCATAATAGGCGTTGTAGGTGATTCCATGCTCCCGACGCTTCACTCGACAGACCGCGTTGTTATATCCGGGTTGTTTTACACACCGGAGGCGGGGGATATTGTGGTTATCAGCAAGCGTTCACAGATGTTCCCGGAACCGATAATAAAGAGGGTCATTGCAACCGAGGGGCAGACGATCAGGTTTGATTTTTCGGTTGGATGCGTCTGGGTGGACGGCGAGCTGCTGGAAGAGGACTACATTGCTGACCGTACACTGAATGCAGAGCATCTCGAGAGCGGTGTTGAGTACACTGTGCCGGAGAACTGTGTGTTTGTGATGGGAGACAATAGAAATAGCAGTTCGGACAGCCGTCACAGCGAGATAGGAATGGTTGACGAACGGTACATCCTTGGCAGGGTGTTGTTAAGAATATACCCGTTTGATAAGCTTGGAAAGGTAGACTGAACTTAAAAATGGGTTCAGATTTATAGGTTATGGATATACAGTGGTATCCCGGACATATGGCGAAAACAAAGCGGCTTCTCAGCGAGTCGCTAAGGGATGTGGACGTGGTCTGCGAGCTTGTGGATGCACGGATAATTGCATCGAGCCGTAACCCCGATATAGCCGATTTGACCCAGGGCAAACCTCGCGTTATAATAATAAACCGCGTGGATCAGGCAGAGCCGGAGGAGACGGCACGGTGGGCGGAAGGTTTTCGCAATAACGGTTATATAACAGTGGAGACCGATGCGAAGAGCGGTCGCGGAGTGGACAAGTTCACTCAGGCGGTTCGTCGTGCGGCGCAGGAACTAATAGAGCGGCGGGCTGCTCAGGGGCGCAAGGCGACGATAAGAGTGATGATAGTTGGGGTGCCGAATGTCGGCAAGTCCTCACTTATAAACAGGATAGCAGGCGGTAGGAAGGCGAAGGCAGAGGACCGACCGGGGGTAACGCGAAAGCGGCAATGGTTCTACCTCGGGGACGGGCTTGAGCTGCTCGACACGCCCGGAATGCTGTGGCCTAAGTTTGAAAACCCAAATACCGGTCTGCATCTAGCGTTTACCGGCGCAGTAAGGGACGAGGTGCTCGATGTGGAGGAGCTCGCCTGCAGGCTCGCGTCGTTACTAGGTGAGATAGCTCCGGATAAGCTCGCAGGAAGATACGGAATAGATATTGAGGCGGCGCGTGCGGAGTCATATGAGCTGCCGGGGATGCCAGGTGAGCCACTGGTGAGCACGTTTGGTGTGGAGCTTCTGAGCGCGATAGGTCGCAGACGTGGATGTATTGAGCGAGGCGGCGAGGTGGATCTGAGGCGGGCGGCAACGATGCTGCTTGACGAGTACAGAGCGGGCAAGATCGGCTGTATAACGCTGGAGAGATACGATGGAAACAGACAAGGTTGCATTTGAACGTACAATAGCTCAGGCAAATGGGTTTTCCTGCTGGTGCGGAACCGACGAAGTAGGTCGCGGCTCGCTTGCAGGACCGGTGTATGCGGCGGCGGTTTATCTTGGCGACGCACACATAGAGGGGTTGGACGATTCAAAAAAGCTCACCGCTCGGCGACGCAGGGAGTTATTTGATGAGATCTGCGCGAAAACTGTGTGGTCGGTGCGCTTTGTGACGGTGCGTGAAATAAACCGCACCGATATCCTGTCCGCGTCACAGAAGGCGATGCGGGATGCGGTTGACGATGTGGCGTCGCTCGTGCCTATCGACGGTGTTATCGTAGACGGAAACGTAGCTCGAGAGTTTACACTGCCGGTAGTGAGCGTTGTTGGAGGAGACGAGAAGTGTGCGTCGGTCGCGGCGGCATCGATCGTTGCAAAGGTGGTTCGAGACCGGGTGCTCACCGATATGGACGAATTTTTCCCGGGGTACGGATTTGCAAAGAATAAGGGCTACGGTACAAAAGAGCACTACGAGGGGCTGAACAGGTTTGGTCCGAGTGTTGAGCACCGCACCAGGTTCCTGCGTAAGTACTATTATAGAAGGGATAGAATGGAAGCAAAACGCCGCGGAATGCTGGGCGAGCAGATCGCACTGAAAGAGTATACGAAGAGACGGTATGTGCTCAAGGAACGGAACTTCCGTACACGCCGCGGTGAGATAGACCTCATCGTTGCAAATAATAAGTATATTGTTTTCTGCGAAGTTAAGCTGCGCGGAAGTGTTGATTTCGCCCAGCCAGTGGAGTTTGTTGACATACATAAGCAGCGGAGAATACGCATGGCTGCACAGGAGTGGCTTCAGCGAAATCCGTGCAATTTACAGCCGAGGTTCGACGTCATCGGAATTGTGGATGAGGATAAGGACAATCCCAAAATCGAACTGATTGAGAACGCATTTTAGCGAAGCGTTATACATGGAGGTCGTATGAGATATACAAGTACGAGAAATGATTTGGTGTCGGTCTCCGCATCGGAGGCGATCGCGGCAGGTCTCGCTCCGGATGGTGGACTGTTTTTGCCGGTCGAAATACCGAAACTGGATGCCGGTGCGCTTGACCGGCTCATGAAAATGAGTTACCCGGAACGGGCGGCATACATTATGGGAATGTACCTCGACGAGTTCACTGCTGAGGAGCTTGATCGGTTTGCAAGGGAGACGTACAGTGAAGACCGTTTCCCGGGTGGCCCTGCACCGCTTCACGCGGTGGGAGAGCACTGGATGCTCGAATTGTGGCACGGTCCGACTTGTGCGTTCAAGGATATGGCGCTTCAGATGCTTCCGCGCCTGTTAGGTGCGTCGCTACGCAAGACTGGACAGAGTGAAACCGCCCTCATACTCACTGCAACTTCGGGGGATACCGGGAAGGCTGCGCTCGAAGGTTTTGCGGATGTTCCCGGAACAAAGATAATGGTGTTCTACCCTGCGGAGGGAGTAAGTCGCATACAGCAGCTCCAAATGACCACACAGACCGGGCAGAATGTCTGTGTAAAGGCTGTGTGCGGAAATTTTGACGATACGCAGACAGGCGTAAAAAATATTTTCTCGGACGAAAATATGCAGCGCGAGGTTGCTGTGCGGGGATGCAGGTTCTCGTCGGCAAACTCTATAAACTGGGGCAGGCTTCTCCCGCAGATCGCATACTATGTCTCTGCGTGGTGTGACCTTGCACGTGAGGGTAAGACCGGAGCGGATGGCGCTGTAAACTTCTGTGTGCCAACCGGCAATTTCGGAAATATTCTGGCTGCGTGGTATGCGCGTGAGATGGGTGTGCCGATACGCAAACTAATATGCGCGTCGAATTCAAATAACGTGCTAACCGACTTCATTCGCACCGGAGTATATGACCGTCGTCGAGAGTTCTTTACCACCTCTTCGCCGTCGATGGATATACTCATATCCTCCAACCTGGAGCGGTTGCTGCGGGTTTTTGCGGGCAGTGATATAAAGGTCAAAACCTTGATGAACGAGTTGAAGAGTAAAGGCGAATACACTGTCGGTGATGACGTGAAAAAATACTTCGACGAATTGTTCTGGGCGGACTGGTGCAGCGATGAGGAGACGCTAAAGACGATCGCACAGTGTTATAATGAACACGGCTATTTGATAGATCCGCACACTGCGGTGGCTGAGAATGTAATGCAGAAATACTTTACGTTGACCGGGGACAGGACCCCGGCGGTCGTGGTGTCTACTGCGAGCCCTTACAAATTCTGCGGGTCGGTACTTGAGGCGCTTGGCGTTGGGTACAGCGAGTCGGATGACCTGATAGCGCGACTCGAAGAGGTCACTGGTGTACCTGCGCCGCTGCCGCTTGTGCGTTTGAGGGATGCAAAGGAGCGATTCACCGATGTGATCGGAGCCGAGAAGATGGCAGATGAGGTGCTCGAATTCGCGGCGAAAAAATAGTTTGCCGTCCACCTGACAACTTCGGTTGCGCTAAAAAGCGGACGGGCAAATACCCGTCCGCTTTTGTAAAGGTATGCTTGTGAAGGTATGCCGATTTACATGCTTGCACTGTTGCAACGGAAGGTGTTGCAGACGGTGTCGCTCTTGTCGTGTGCAGAGCAGCCGCTTCCGCAGCCGACCTTGATAGAGGGCGCTGCGCAGGCGTTGTCGCAGCAGTGGTATACGCAGTCGGTTACCTCGCACTTTACGCCGAGGATGGTGTCATGCTTGTTTTCCATTTATTCCATCTCCGATAAGAAAATTTGTGCATTCCGGTGGCTCTGTATGTGTTAGGTACAGAACTCCACATGGTTAGCAGGATTATATTTGACCGGAGGCGGCGTTATTATTCCTGTTTAGGAGGTTGAGCAATGTCCCTTTACGCAATAGGTGACCTTCATCTTTCGCTCGGCGGGTCAAAGCCGATGGACATTTTCGGAGACAGATGGACAGGACATGTCGAAAAGCTGCGCAGGGGATTTGAGGCTGTAGGTTGCAATGATACCGTCGTTCTATGCGGCGATTTGAGCTGGGCGATGGGGCTCGATGATGCGGTATTGGACTTCAATTTCATTGCAGATCTGCCGGGAAAGAAGTACATTCTTAAGGGCAATCACGATTACTGGTGGCAGACGGCGTCAAAGCTGAACGCATGGTTTTCAGAAAACGGATGGTCGAATATCGCACTGCTGCACAATAATGCGGCAATTTACGAAAGCGGTGGGGAGCGCGTTGCACTTTGTGGTACGCGAGGATGGTTTTTTGAAGAGCAGGCTTCAGCGCACAATGAGAAAATATACAGGCGTGAGCTTGCGCGCATGGAGTCGTCGCTGATATGCGGCAGCAAACTTGGGGCGGACAGATTGTTTGCGTTTTTGCATTATCCACCGCTATACGGTAACGGTTACGAGTGTGCCGAAATAATAGAGCTCCTTGAAAAATATCACGTGGAAAAGTGCTATTATGGACATCTTCATGGTCCGTCGGTGCGCCTTGCGGTAAACGGATACAGGCACGGGATAGATTTCCAGCTCGTGTCCGCTGACAGCGTAGACTTTGAACCGGTAAAAATTATTTAAAAAGGTATGGAAATTGCAAGGAACATATGGTATAATCTATAATCGAATCTGTGTGAATAAAGCGGCAGTCCTTTGCGGAGCCGGAATGGCGGTCTGCATTTGATCTACCGCTATATCGGGAGGAAGTACACCAATGAATCTGAAGAACAGCGAAAAGAAAGAGAAGAGCATAGTCGAGCTTACTATTGAAGTTTCGGGTGATGAGTTCAAGAAAGCGGTTAGTGATGCTTATTACAAGCAGCGCGGGAAGGTGACTATCCCCGGCTTCCGCAAGGGCAAGGCGCCGCGCAATATTATCGAGCATCTCTACGGAGAGAGCTTTTTCTGGGAGGATGCTGTGAACATATCCTATCCCGCTGCGTACGACGCTGCGGTAAAGGAAGCTGGTCTTGAGCCTGTTGGCAATGCGACCATGGAAGTCAGCGAGATAAATGCGGATGGATACACCTTCGTGGCGAAGGTGCCGGTCATGCCTGAGGTCAGCGTTGAGGACTACAAGGGCATAGAAGCGGTCAAGATACCGGTAAATGTCGAGGAGAGCGAGATCGACAGCACTATCGAGAACATGCGTCGCCGTAATGCGCGCATCGAGAGTGTCGACCGCGCCGCGCAGAACGGTGATACCGCGGTCATAGACTTTGAGGGATTTGTTGACGGCGTTGCTTTTGCCGGCGGTAAGGGCGAGCAGTATAGCCTCGAGCTCGGTTCGGGCAGCTTCATTCCCGGATTTGAGGATCAGATAGTTGGTCACTCGGCAGGCGAGGAGATCGATGTCAACGTTACTTTCCCGACCGAGTACCATGCAGAGGATCTCGCGGGTAAGGATGCAGTGTTTAAGGTAAAGATACACGAGGTCAAAGAGTCGATTCTGCCCGAGCTGGACGATGAATTTGCCAAGGATGTAAGCGAGTTCGATACTCTTGCGGAGTTCCGCGCGGATATGCTCAAGAAGATGACCGAGAGCCGCGAGGCGGATTCCAAGGCAATGTTTGAGAATTCGGTGCTCGAGAAGCTTGCCGAGAAGGTAAAGGCTGATATTCCGGATGCGATGATAGATGCGGAAGCCGAGAGTATGGTCGAGAATCTTGCTTTCCGTATGTCCCAGCAGGGCATGTCTTTCGATACCTACACCAAAATAACTGGCATGACCGCGGAGCAGCTTATGGTTGAGCAGCGTCCGCAGGCTGAGATGCGCGTGCGCATACAGCTCGGTCTTGACAAGATAGCCGAGATAGAGAAGCTCGAAGTGACCGATGAGGAGCTCGACGCCGAATATAAAAAGATAGCTGAGCAGTATAATATGGATGTGGAGAAGGTTAAAATGAGCATGAGCGAGAAGCTCATGCGTGAGGACATTCTCCGTAGCAAGGCAAACGACCTCGTTTGCGCCGCAGCGGTCGCCACCGAGCCCGCAAAGCCGGAAGAGAAGGCTGAGCAGGAGAAGACCGAGGACTGATTTTAAACTATAAATTACATTTACAGCGATTGGAGTGAATAAAATGAGTCTTGTACCGGTAGTAATCGAGCAGACAAACAGGGGAGAGCGGTCATACGATATTTTCTCAAGGCTGCTCAACGACCGTATAATAATGCTCTCCGAAGAGGTTAACGACGTGACGGCAAGCCTCATTGTCGCGCAGATGCTTTTCCTTGAGGCGCAGGATCCGGATAAGGATATACAGTTCTATATAAATAGCCCCGGCGGTTCAGTTACTGCGGGCATGGCGATTTATGACACAATGCAGTATATCAAGTGCGACGTGTCCACAGTCTGTATAGGTCTTGCGGCATCGATGGGAGCGTTCCTGCTTTCGTCCGGTGCAAAGGGCAAGCGGATAGTGCTTCCGAATGCTGAGATAATGATACATCAGCCTCTCGGTGGAACGCAGGGTCAGGCAACCGACATGAAGATCCACACTGACTGGATTCTGCGTACCCGTGATAAGCTCAATAGAATTCTTGCCGCGAACACCGGCAAACCCCTTCAGGTCATAGAGCATGACACCGAGCGTGACAACTTTATGACTGCTGAGGAAGCCGTTGCTTACGGACTTGTCGACAAAATAATTACTCACCACTGAGCTGCAAATGCCAATCTTGAACAGGGGCACTTGTTTGAGATTGGCATTACAATCTGAAAGGGAAACTGTCATTGATGAAAAACGATGGAAAGCAGGTGCGCTGCTCATTTTGCGGGAAAAGCGAGTCGCAGGTAGAGCGCATGATTACCGGTCCGGGCGTGCGTATATGCGACGAGTGTGTGATGCAGTGCGTAAATATCCTTGGCGAGGAGTTTCAGTTTGAAACGTCGGGCACACAGGTACCGGCACTCGGTGAGCTGCTCAAGCCCGCCGAGATTCATGCGAAGCTCGACGAGTATATAATCGGTCAGGATACTGCAAAGCGGACGCTGGCGGTGGCTGTATACAACCACTATAAGCGCATAACGCATCCTGCCGCAGAAGGCGAAGTTGAGCTCCAGAAGTCGAATATACTCATGCTCGGTCCGACTGGCTCGGGTAAGACTTTTATCGCGCAGACACTCGCAAAGATACTCAATGTGCCGTTCGCCATTGCCGACGCTACTACGCTTACCGAGGCGGGATATGTCGGTGAGGACGTCGAAAATATACTTCTGCGACTTATTCAGGCTGCCGATTATGACGTTGAACTTGCGGAGCGGGGCATAATTTATATTGATGAGATCGATAAAATATCGCGTAAGAGCGAGAACACTTCTATCACTCGTGACGTGAGTGGCGAGGGCGTACAGCAGGCGCTGCTTAAAATACTCGAAGGGACGGTTGCAAATGTTCCGCCCCAGGGTGGTCGGAAGCATCCGCACCAGGAGTTCATACAGGTGAATACTGAAAACATCCTGTTTATTTGTGGCGGTGCGTTTGACGGTATCGAGAAGGTCATAGACGCCCGTGTAGGCAAGCAGGGCATAGGATTCGGGGCGGACGTAAGGCGCAAGGACGACCTCGACCGCACCGAGCTGCTCAAGCAGATACAGCCGCATGACCTGCTCAAATATGGCATAATCCCGGAGCTTGTTGGCAGGCTCCCGGTGATTGCACCGCTTGCCGAGCTCGGTAAGGAAGAACTCATACGGATACTTGTCGAGCCGAAAAACGCACTTATTAAACAGTATTCACGGCTTCTTGAGATGGATGGTGTGAAGCTGGAAGTGGAGAAGAGTGCGCTTATGGAGATCGCTGAAAAGGCAGCGGAACGTAAAATAGGCGCGCGCGGTCTTCGTGCAGTGGTCGAGGGCATAATGAGCGACATAATGTACGAGACCCCATCCGACCCGACAATAAAGCGGGTGCGTATCACTCCTGCGTGTGTGCGCGGTGAGGCTCCTCCCCAGATATTCAGGGAAGCTGACGACAGAAGTGCCTAAATAGAAAATTTCTGCGGCAAAACGCGAGACGTTTTGCCGCAGACGGTTATTTTGGTGAAGAAATGGTAAAGACAAATGTCATGCGTCTGCTTGAAGCGGCGGGAATAGAGTATTCGTCAAAGACGTACGAGTGGAGCGAGGACGACCTTTCGGGAGTTCATGCCGCAGAGATGCTCGGACTTCCGGTTGAGCAGGTATTTAAAACACTTGTTGCGGCGGGTGATAAGACCGGGCACGTCGTGTTCTGTATCCCGGTCGCGGAAGAGCTCGATTTGAAAAAAGCTGCTTCTGCGTCGCACAATAAGCGGGTGGAACTGCTGCACCTCAAGGAACTCCTGCCGACGACCGGTTACCTTCGCGGAGGATGTTCGCCGATTGGAATGAAAAAGAAGTTCCCGACGTATATTGACGAGACTTGTGTGCTGTTCGACAGGATCTCGGTGAGTGCGGGGCAGCGCGGTGTGCAGGTGATGCTGAGCCCAGATGACCTGGTGAGGTACATAGGCGCAGAGACCGCTGACATCACCGCGTAAACTATATAAACGAAAAATACCGTAGCAAAGCGAAACTTTGCTACGGTATTTTTTCTTGGCACGCCTGAATGGAATCGAACCATCGCACCCGGCTCCGGAGGCCGGTGCTCTATCCACTGAGCTACAGGCGCATATGTTGTGAAGAAGAACCCGCCAACACTCTATTCATTATATCAGGGCGTCCGCAAAATGTCAATCAGATTTTGGGGATGCATAAAACAAGACCGGCGCGGTCGATGCCCGTGCCGGTCTTGAATTGTTATTCAGCCACGCTTGAATGCGACGTTGAGCGCCTTTGCTATTGCTGCGCCAAGGATGCCGCAGCTCACTGCCTCGATAAGACCGTTGGCTCCGACGAAAGCTACGAAGAATGCGAGGATGTTAGCACCGCCGCGAAGAGTCTGTATATACTCGCTGTTTCCGAAGAAGAGCAGAATGCATCCGACAAAGAACAGCGTGTTGAGCAGTGCACAGCCGAGCGATGCGACTACGTAGCTTACGATCTTCGTGCGGTCGTTGCGTAGAGCCTTGAATATAAGACCGGCGAGCAGACCCATGAGTATGCGGGGGATGATGCAGGTTATAAAGGTGTAGACCGGGCTGATGCTGAACAGTGCAACGCCAAAGCTGCTGGCGCCAAAACACTGTATAAAGCTGAGCACTCCGAACACTCCGCCGAGTATCGCGCCGGCGGCAGGTCCGAGCACTATCGCGCCGACCGCTATCGGGATGACGATGAACGTAATCTCGACCGCTCCGACCTTCAGGAATCCAAGAGGGGTGAAATTCATGAGGAGTATCACTGCGACCAGCATGGCAAGTTCGACGAAATAGCGCAGCTTGTTGTTAGTGTTCTGCATAGAATTACCTCCTAAAGCTCATTAAAACTCAGCCGTTCCTGTTGTACGCGGGTAGGGTATGACGTCACGTATGTTCGGAATGCCGGTGAGGTACATTATCATACGCTCAAAACCAAGACCGAAACCGGCGTGCTTTGCACCGCCGTAGCGGCGGAGGTCGAGATACCATGAGTAGTCCTCTTCTCGAAGACCGAGCTCGTGTATGCGGGAGAGAAGGAGGTCGAGTCGCTCCTCACGCTGGCTCCCGCCTATGAGCTCACCCACACCGGGGACGAGCAGATCGGCTGCCGCAACCGTCTTTCCGTCGTCGTTGAGACGCATATAGAACGCCTTTATCTCCTTGGGGTAGTCGGTGACGAATACCGGGCGCTTCATAACCTGTTCGGTGAGGTAGCGCTCGTGCTCGGTCTGAAGGTCGCAACCCCAGTATACCGGGTACTCAAAACGGTCCTTCACCTTCTCAAGCTCAGCTATCGCCTCGGTGTAGGACATACGCCCGAAGTCGGCGGATGCGACTGCCTCAAGCCGCTCGAGCAGCCCCTTGTCGACAAAGCTGTTGAAGAACTCGAGCTCGTAGGTGCAGCTCTTCATAACATGGCGGATTATGTGCTTGACCATCGCTTCCGCGAGATCCATGTCGTCATTGAGGTCGGCAAATGCTATCTCAGGCTCGATCATCCAGAACTCTGCCGCGTGACGCGGGGTGTTCGAACGCTCGGCGCGGAAGGTCGGTCCGAAAGTGTAGGTCCTGCCGAAAGCGAGCGCGAAAGTCTCAGCCTCGAGCTGACCGGACACGGTGAGGTTGGTCTCCTTGCCGAAGAAGTCCTGAGACCAGTCAATCTTGCCGTCCGCACCACGAGGGGGATTCTCCGCGTCGAGGGTGGTTATCCGGAACATTTCGCCTGCGCCTTCCGCATCCGACCCGGTTATTATCGGGGTGTGCGCATATACAAAGCCCTGGCTGTGGAAAAAGTCGTGTATCGCAAATGCCGCCTCGCTGCGAACGCGGAAAACGGCGTTAAAAGTGTTCGAACGGGGACGAAGATGCGCAATAGTGCGGAGATATTCCATTGTGTGCCGCTTTTTCTGAAGCGGGTAGGAAGGATCGGACGCTCCCTCGAGCTGAATGGATGCGGTTTTCATTTCAAGGGGCTGCTTTGCCTGCGGCGTGAGAACTATAGTTCCGGTCGCGATGACAGCCGAGCCGACATTGTACCGGCGAGCCTCGTCGAAATTTTTGGTCTGAGTGTCGGCGACGAGCTGAATGCTCTTCACCGTCGAACCGTCATTGAGCTCTATAAAAGCGAATGCCTTGCTGTCCCTAACGGTACGGATCCATCCGCCTATGCTTACAGATTTGCCCGAATACTCTTCTGGACTGAGAAATATGTCCTTAACTCTGGTTAACTCCATAATTGCCTCCATGCAGGTGCATACCGCCGTATCAAATGGCAGATATATACCGTCCTTAATTAGAGTATAAACGTTTTTTGCCCCGATGTAAAGTGGTCAAAATGGCGCAATTTCAGCGAATAAAAGCGCCGAACTTGACATTTATTATATAGTACGGTAAAATTATCCGCAATGGCATGCGGTTTTTATGTTTGTGTGAGCGACGTAGTCTGTTAAGTCAGATACTGCGCATACGTTGAAAACGTGCAGCATATGGTTATATTATATCCATTACATGCTCCGGTGCGGTGCCGTTGCCGGGGCAGGACTTTACAAAGAGGTATAAATGAATAATCTTCCTTTTCTTCCTGCAGAAATGATAGTGCCCGCAGAGGGCGTGGAGCTCAAAAAGTGGAGCGTTGTAGCCTGCGATCAGTACACGTCTCAGCCGGATTACTGGCAGAGAGTGGACGGGTATGTCGGGGATTCGCCGAGCACGTTACGTCTGGTCCTGCCCGAAATATATCTTGGGCGGGAGGACACCGGCGCACGAATATCCGCGATATGCGGTGCGATGGAAAGCTATATGGCGGACGGGTATATGAGGATACTTCCGCGCGGGTATATGCTCACGAGGCGTACGCTGCCGGACGGCGGAGTGCGGCTCGGGATGGTTGGAGCGGTCGACCTTGAGGAGTATGATTTTTCGGAGGGGAGCACCAGCGCGGTGCGCGCCACCGAGGGGACGGTCGTGTCCCGCATACCTCCTCGCGTCGAGGTGCGCAGAGGCGCGCTACTCGAGCTGCCCCACATTATGTTGCTTATTGACGACCCGGACTGCACGGTAATAGAGCCGCTGCACGAGGCGGGCGGGGAATTGATATATGATTTTGAGCTGATGGAAGGTGCCGGGAGACTCCGCGGAGAGCTCATAACCGGCGGCGCGAGCGCTGCGGCAGAGGCTGCGCTGCGCAGGCTTGCCGACCCGGCTAGGCTCGAGAGAAAATACGGTATGCCTGGAAAAGCACCGCTCGTCTATGCGGTCGGGGACGGCAACCACTCGCTTGCCACCGCCAAGACCTGTTGGGAGGAGATAAAGAAGGGTCTGCTTCCCTCCGAGCGGATGTACCATCCGGCGCGATACGCGCTGTGTGAACTTGTAAACCTTCACTCTCCCGCGCTTCAATTTGAACCGATACACCGTGTTCTGTTTGACATTGACCGTACCGCACTGGATAGATACCTCGGTGGGGTGACCTCTGGCGAGGGAGATCAGCGGTTCAGTTTTGTGACTGCGGACGGGGAGCGGAACCTGGCAATATCGAACCCGACGTCCGGTCTGACCGTAGGGTCGGTGGAGGAACTTGTTGAGAGGTTCGTAAGGGAGAACGGCGGCAGGATAGACTATGTCCACGGCGACGAGGTAGCGCGTGAGCTCGGTCGGGGAGAGAACGCAGCGGCGTTCCTGCTTCCCAACATGGACAAAAATGACCTGTTCCGTGCGGTGATGCGGGACGGTTCGCTGCCGCGCAAAACCTTCTCGATGGGTCATGCGGCGGACAAGAGATTCTACATGGAGGCACGTATTATACGCAAGTGAGAATTGCGCACTGCGTACCGGCAAATACTATTCGCGGAATATATTTGTGGAGGTACGCACATGGTCGGAATTTTGTTTGCGCTGCTCGCAGGGGCTGCGATGAGTTTTCAGGGCGTCATGAACACGCGGCTCAGCGATGAGGCAGGGCTGCTTGAGGCGAATCTGTTTGTCCAGGGGACGGCGTTTGCGCTGTCGCTTGTGGCGGTGCTTGCGGTAGGCGGAGGAAACCTGTCCGCCGTGGTTAAGCCTGACTGGATATACCGAATGGGCGGGGCTCTCGGGCTGGTCATCACGATAACGGTGATGGTCGCGGTCAAAAACCTTTCGGCGTCGGTCGCGGTGCCGGTCATATTGATCGCACAGCTTGCGGTCGCTGCGATGATAGACGCATTCGGATGGCTCGGGCAGGAGCGAGTGGCGTTCGGGTGGAACAAATATGTCGGACTTGCGTTGATGACCGGAGGGGTACTGCTATTTAAAATGAAATTTTAAACAAATGTCGGGAACATTTTCCAACGTGGTATGTCTAAATATATGATAATAAATTTAAGGCAAAGGAGATGGAGGCTGTGTTTAAACGATTGTTATCGGTGTGTGCCGCGGTCGTGATCGCGTTGTCGTCAATATCTGCCGCGGCTGAGGGCACCAACAAGCTCGAGGCGAGCGATGAGCTCACCCGAATTACGCTTGCAGTAAAGCAGGCTGTTGGCATCGGGGACAGCTACGAGAATTTCAGCGGAAGCTATGAGGACGACGGACCGGTGCGCCGTTGGCGCCTCAGCTGGTACGACGGAATGGAGAGTGTCGATGTGGTGGCGGATGAGGACGGGAAGGTGCTCTCGTACAACTATTACAACGACTCTGCGGCATACGTTAGCTATTCCGAGTACTATGCGCCGGCGTTCCCGGCAACATCGAGGAG
>CALXFK010000065.1 GCA_944387575.1 uncultured Clostridia bacterium | reverse complement strand
TGTTTTGCGGCAGCCTTGAACTTCCCGCGCGACTCCTTGACCTCATTGAGCGCAGTGCTGAGAGCCTCCTCTGCGCGGACAAGGGCGTCGTCGACGTACTGATTTGCGACGAGGCGCACCTCGCGGCTCTTCTGTTCTGCGGTCTGGATGAGTTCGGTCGCCTTCTTGCGTGCCTGAATGGTTATCTCCTCCTGGCTCACCATTTTGCGGGCACGCTCCTCCGCCTGGCGGCGGATATTCTCCGCCTCCCGCTTTGCGCCGCCGATTATCTCGTTTTTCGCCTCGACTATTTTCCGCGCCTGCTCGATGTCGCTGGGTAGCTCCGCATTTATTTCGGAGAGCAGGTCGAGCACTCTGCCGCGGTTGATTATACAGCGGTCCCTGCCGAGCGAGAAACCGTCCTGAACCATGTTATAAAGAACGTTGAGAAGTTCCGTTACGCCCTCTGCCATAGGTATACATTCCTTTCTGAATCTGAAATTACTTTCCGAACTTTTCCCGTATACGGCGTGCGACCGGCTCCGGCGTCCACCTCTCGACCGGACCGCCGTGCGAACCGAACTCGCGCACGACCGTCGACGACACTCGGGTGTGCTCGGGGCGCGAGATTATGAACACCGTGTCGAGCTCTCCCGCCTCCAGGTTCGCGGTGGATATCATCGCTTCGTAGTCGAAGTCGGACGCGGTGCGCATGCCCTTGACGAGCACCGCCGGCGCGTAGTCCTGTGCGAGGTCGATAGTGAGCCTGTCCGAAAATATTACTTCGACGTTTTCAAGCCCGGCGCAGCACTCGCGCAACATCTCGCGGCGCTCCTCCGCACCGAACATCGTGTGCTTCTCCGAATTTACCATCACCGCGACTATCACCCGCTCGAATATGGCGCTCGCGCGGCGGATCACATCCAAATGACCCTCTGTCGGCGGGTCGAAGCTGCCAGGGAAAATGGCGTTCACTGGTCGTCCCTCCTGCTATAAAGCGTGAGTTTTGTACGCCCGTATCCGTACTCCCTGCCCTTTACGAGCAGGTCGGTCTCCTGCGGGAGCTGCGGGCTCTTCGTCTCACTTTCGACCACTATTATACCATTAGTTGTGATTATGTCAAATTCACTTATCAGTTCGAGCGCCCGCTCGCGGTGACCGCTCGCGTAAGGCGGGTCGATGAGGATTATGTCGAACCGCTCACCGCGCCGCAGGTAGCTCTCGTAGTCCCCGAAAACCACCCGCGCTCGGTCCTGAACCCGGCAATGCTCTATATTCTCGCGGAGCACCCCTGCCGCGGCTCGGTCGTTTTCCACGAACACGCACTCGCGCGCTCCGCGGCTGAGTGCCTCGAGCCCTAGCTGACCACTTCCCGCGAACAGGTCGAGCACCCGCCTGCCCTCGATATCCCACTGGATTATCGAGAAGAGCGCCTCCTTGACCTTCTCCGCGGTCGGGCGCGTGTGCTCGCCGGCGGGCGCGCTCAGTCTACGACCGCGCAGCTCACCCGATATTATTCTCATCTTGTTCTCCTCCGTTTGAGTCATGCTCCGTATGGAAGTGGGCGTAGACCGCCTCAGCCACCCGCCGCGGAACAGCCTTTTCAAGTTCCTCGACCGATGCGGACGAAATTTTCTTCATAGAGCCGAACTGTTTGAGCAGCGCCGTCCGGCGCGACTTGCCCACACCCTCTATTTTGTCAAGCTCGCTTCCGTATATCCGCCTGCGGCGAAGCTGGCGGTTGTACTCTATTGCGAACCGGTGTGTCTCCTCCTGTATCCGACCCACGAACCCGAAGAGCTGTGAGTCGTGCGCGAGCGCAATCTCCCGCCCGTCCGGCGTGACGAGCGCGCGCGTGCGGTGGCGCCCGTCCTTGACCATGCCGAGCACCGGCACGTCGTACCCGAGTGCGTTTTCCGCCTGCTGCGCGACCCGCGCGTGCTCCTCGCCGCCGTCTATGAGCAGCAGGTCGGGAGCGGGCAGGAACCGCTCGTCCCCCTCACTGAGGTGAGTAAAGCGCCGGGTTATCACCTCGTGCATGGCGGCATAGTCGTCCTGACCCTCGAACCCCTTTATCCGGAACCGGCGGTACGCCGCCTTGTCCGGGCGGGCGCCGGTGTGCACCGTCATTGACGCGACGACGTCGCTTCCCGCAAGGTTGGACACGTCGAACGCCTCTATCCGCTCGGGCGGTTTTTCGAACCCTATCGCGGATGCGAACAGTTTTAGCACCCGCGTACCGCGGTCGGCACGGGTCGCGACCCGCTCCGCCTCCTCCCGCGCGTTTCGCGAGGCAAGACGGACGAGCTCCGCCCGCGTGCCCCGCTGCGGCACGGCTATCTCTACCCGCCGCCCCGCCTGCTCGCTCAGCATCCGCTCGAGCGCCTCGCGGCTCTCTACGTCGAACGGCAGCAGGATACTGCGCGGAAGCGCGCCCCGCCCGGCATAGTACCGCGGCAGGAACGCATCGAGTATCTCCTCCGGCGAATCCTCCACCGACGGGGCGAGAAGCTCGGTCTCCTTGTCCATCAGCGCGCCGTCGACATACCGCAGCACGACCACCGCGCTGCGCGCGCCGCCGTAGAACCCGAACGCGTCGGTATCCGCGAACCGCCCGGCAATGACATTCTGCCGCACGCCGAGCTGCAATATCGCGTTCCGCTCGTCGCGCAGCCGCGCCGCGCGCTCGAACCGGAGTTCCTCCGCCGCCTCCTGCATCTCGCGCTCGAGCTGACCCGCGACCGCCTCGTACCGCCCCTCGAGCACCGCGACCGCCTGCTCCATCAGCTCCCTGTACTCCTCCTCGCTCAGATACCCCGCGCAGGGCGCAAGACAGCGACCCATGTGGTAGTTGAGACACGGGCGCTCCTTTCCGATGTCGCGCGGGAACTTCTTTGAACATGTTGGCAGCCGCAGCGCCTCCTCAATTGCCTCCACCGCGCTCTTCGCGGCGTGCCGCGTGTAGTACGGACCGAACCAGCGCGCCCCGTCCTCCTTTGTCGCGCGGTCGAAGGAGAGCCGCGGATACCGCTCACGCATGTCCACGCGGATATAGTGAAAACCCTTGTCGTCCTTGAGCAGGATGTTATACTTGGGCATGTGCCGCTTTATCAGCGAACACTCGAGCATCAGCGCCTCATACTCGCTTGCCGCGACGATGAAATCGAAGTCGGCTATCTGCGAGACGAGCTTGCGCGTCTTTGCCGTGTGGTTCTGTGAATCCTGAAAATACTGGCTCACGCGGTTTTTCAGTTTTTTCGCCTTACCGACGTATATTACCTCTCCGCGCGCGTCCAGCATTATATACACTCCCGGCTCGTACGGGAGCGACAGAACCTTCTTTTTCAAACTCTCGGAGTGATCTTCCATCTTCCAAAACGCTCAAAAGCAAAAAAATACTTAAATAATCATAAAGGGTCGACGCAACGGTCGACCCTGTCCATGACGCCTCTTACTCTGAGAAATTAGAAGAAATCAGCTCATTGAGCGCCTCAACAGCCTCGTCTTCCTCTGCACCATCCGCTATTATGGTAATGGTCGTTCCTTTGACGATCCCCAAAGAAAGCACACCAAGCAAACTTTTGGCGTTAACTCTGCGCCCATCTTTCTCCACCCATATGCCGCACTTGAACTCGTTGGCTTTCTGAATGAAAAAAGTAGCGGGGCGCGCATGGAGACCGACCTGATTATTCACCAAAACTTCCCTGGATACCATGTCGACGCAAACCTCCCGAAAAATTTTTATGTCATCTATATTTATAATAGCAAATCATTCCCACATCGTCAATAAGTTTTTGGTGTTCCGAGCTGTTTTCGCTTTTTTCGTACGTTCGACCAAACATGAAATCAAATTTTTCCGGAGCTTTGTATAAATCTGGCGTTTCAAAACTCGACAATAGTCACGCCTGTCTCGCCCTCACCGTACCTTCCGGTACGGAACGACTTAACTCTCCGGTCCCCACGCAGGTGCTGCTGCACCGCAGCGCGAAGCACTCCCGACCCCTTTCCGTGGACGATGGTGACGCTCGGAAGGTTGGAGAGTACCGCCGCGTCGATGAAGTTGTCAAGCTCCATGAGCGCCTCGTCCGAACTCATGCCGCGCAGGTCAAGCGAGGATGAGACCTGCCGCGTGCCGAGGCTCTCGGTACGCGGGACGGTGACGCTGACATACCCCGTATTTTTCGGCTTCTCCGGCTCGCAGAGCTCGACCTGGGAGCTCTTGAGCGTTATCTTCATTGCGCCCGCCTGCACTGTGAGCTGTCCTCCCGGCTTGTCCGGCGGCGTGATGACCGTCGCCTGGGCGCCGGTGCCCGCAATACGCACCGTGTCCCCCGCGACTATCGGGCGGTCCGGCTTCCTGGTTTTGGGCGTCTCGTGCTTCGGCTGGAACTCGCCCTCCATTGCATTGAGCCTGCCGCGCAGCTCGCTTTTTGCGCGGTTCAGCTCGTCGACCGCCTCCTGCGCGGTCGCCCCGGCGAGCATCTTCTCGCGGAGCGCGTCCAGCTCGGCAAACATCGCGCTTACCTCGCCGCGCGCCCGGTCGATTATCTTCTGCGCCTCGGCGGCGGCGCGCTCCCGCGCCCTCGACTTCTCCTTTTCGGCGTCCGAGCGGAACTTCCGCGCGCGCTGGGCGGCGTCCGCAGCCTCACGCCGCAGCGCAGCCTGCTCCTCCTTGAGCGCCTCGAGCTCCCGCC
This sequence comes from uncultured Clostridia bacterium, assembly GCA_944387575.1. Classification (GTDB taxonomy): domain Bacteria; phylum Bacillota; class Clostridia; order Oscillospirales; family JAAYOS01; genus CALXFK01. Next base: position 4,679 of record CALXFK010000065.1, on the reverse strand, counting down.
GCTCGCTTTCAAGTCTTCCGAGCGCATCGTCAAAGCTCTTCTCTCCCGAGCTCACAAGCCCCTCTGCCGCCTCGATGATCCCCTCGTCCAGACCGAGCCGCCTCGAGATCGCAAACGCATTCGACTTTCCCGGCACGCCTATCAGCAGCCGGTAGGTCGGACGCAGCGTCTCGACGTCAAACTCGCAGCCAGCGTTCTCCACCCCGTCGGTGGTGAGTGCGAATTCCTTTAGCTCGGCGTAGTGGGTAGTGGCGGCGACAAGGCATCCCATCTGCCGCGTGTGCAGGATTATCGACACCGCGAGCGCCGCGCCCTCCACCGGGTCGGTACCCGCACCGAGCTCATCGAACAGCACAAGCGACCCCTCCCCCGCGTCTGCGAGGATAGCCGTTATGTTTCGCATGTGCGAGGAGAAGGTGGAAAGCGACTGCTCAATCGACTGCTCGTCGCCTATGTCCGCATATATACCGCGGAACAGCGGCACGCGGCTGCCCTCCTCTGCCGGGATATAGAGTCCGCACGCCGCCATCAGCGAAAAGAGCCCTATCGTTTTGAGCGTTACCGTCTTGCCGCCGGTGTTCGGTCCGGTGACGACAAGCGTGTCGAACTCGCCGCCGAGCCGAACGGTCACCGGTACCGTCTTGTCCCGATTCAGCAGCGGGTGCCTCGCCTTCTTCAGCTCGAGCTCGTACCCGTCGCTTATGACCGGCTCCGATGCTCGCTGGATATTGGCGAGCTTCGCTTTCGCGAAGGTGAAATCCAGCTCGACTATCGCGGCGTAGCTCTCGGCGAGCTGCTGCGCGCTTTTTGCGACCTCGTCGGACAGTTCGGCAAGTATCCGTTCTATCTCCTTCTGCTCCTTTGCGGAGAGCTCCCGTATCTCGTTATTCAGCTCGACGACCTGCGCCGGCTCTATGAAAAACGTCGAGCCGGATGAGCTCACGTCGTGCACGAGACCGGGTATGCTGTTCTTCGCCTCGCTCTTCACCGGCACCACGAACCGTCCGGAGCGCTGCGTGATTATCGCGTCCTGGAGGTACTTGGAGAGGTCGGGCGAGGTGATTATCCGCTGTAAAGTGTCCCTCACGCGGCTGCCCGCTATGCGTATACGGCGACGAATATCGTGCAGCGTCGGGCTCGCGGAGTCAGCCATTTCGTCCTCGCTTATTATGCAGGCGAGGATGTGCTCCTCGAGCTGTCTGTCCGGCTGCAGCATGTAGAAACGGCTGTCGAGCACCGTCTCCATGCCCCCCTCGTCCGAGTAGGACTTCAGGCGTCGGATAGCGGTGCAGAGCGCCGCCACCTCGAGAAGCGCCGGCATCGAAAGCGAACCGCCCATCTCGGCGCGCCTGAGGTTCGGTCGTATATCGTGCACCGCGCCTATCGGCGGGCTCCCCTTGAGCGAAATCAGCCGCCACGCCGCCGAAGTGTCCGCGAGGCTCTCCCGCAGGTCGGCTATGTTCTCCGCAGGCTCGAGCTCAAGCGCACGGCGCCTTGCGTCCTCGCAGACCGCGCAGTCCGCGAGCATCCCAAGCACGCGCGGAAGCTCGAGCGTGCGGCAGGATTTTTTCAAAAGTTCGTTCATCTTATCACTTATGCCTCTTAACTCATACCTCGACTGTTTTATAGAAATTCAGCGTGTCAAAACCGCGCTCGAGCTGTGCAAGCAGATACCGCTCGCTCGCCTCCGCGAGCAGCTCGAGCGACTCCTCCCCGAGCGTGAACGCGAGCATCCGCTTCGACGGCGCGCCTATCAGATACCGCGCCGCGCGCAGCGCCCCCGCATCCAGCCACGCGGCTCCCGAGGCGGGCACCGGGCTTCTCTCAAAGCAACTCGCGCAGTACAGCTCACCCCCCGCCACACTGAGCCAGCCCCCCTCTGCGCACTCTCCACCGCAGCCTGCGCATCCGCTGAGGTCTGGCATCCATCCGCTAAGCGCCGCGAGTCGCAGCTCAAACGCCGCCTTTATCTGCGCACGCGGACGCATCGAGCGCGAGAGCGCATACAGAAGATTGAGCGCGTCGCTGAGCAGCGCGCCGCTCGGGGTCTCCTCCGGCGTGACGCACTCAAGAAGCTCCGCAAAATAGCTCGCAAGCGCGAGCGCCTCTATGCTCTTCCGCAGCCCGAGAAACTGCTCGACCGGCTCCGCCGCGTCCACCGTGTACCTCCCCCGGCTCTCGTATACCGAGAAATCGGAACACACGAGAAGCTGCGTGCCCGCCTTGAGGTCGGACGAACCCCGGCGCGCACGGCGGCACGAGGCGGACAGACGCCCCCGCTCGGCTGTGAGCAGGGTTATTATCCTGTCGCTGTCCCGATAGTCGGTCTCGCGCAGCACGAGCCCGCGCAGCACCGCGTTCACCTCACGCCTCCGAGCTGTACCCGAAGTTGCGGAGCTGCGCCGCCGACTGCCGCCAGTTCTCCTTGACCTTGACCCATGTCTGCAGGTATACCTTCTCGCCGGTGAGCCGCTCGATGTCCTGCCTCGCCTCCGCGCCTATGCGGCGCAGCATCGACCCGTTCTTCCCGATTATTATGCCCTTGTGGCTCTCCTTCTCGCAATAAATGGTAGCGGCGATACTGAGATGCCCGTTCTCGTTTTCAAACTTCTCTATCTCGACCGCGACCCCGTGCGGGATCTCCTTGTCGAGCGCGAGCAGCATCTTCTCACGCACTATCTCAGCGGCGAGCTGCCGCACCGGCTGGTCGCTCACCATCCCCTCCGGGAAGAGCGCCGGACCCTCCTGCGCAAACCTCTCAAGCATGTCGAGCAGCAGCTCGATTCCGTCCCCCTCAAGGGCGCTCAGCGGAATGTAATCCGCAAAGTCGTACTCCTCGCGATAGACCGCCGCGACCTCCAGCATGCGGTCCTTCGGAACACTGTCCATCTTGTTGATTACAAGGATAGCGGGCATCTGCGCGGCGCGGAGCTTGTCTATCAGCATACGCTCGCCCTTGCCCACCTCCGCGACCGGCTCGACGACGAGCAGCACCGCGTCCACATCCGCGACGCTCTCGCTTACCACGCCGTTCATGAACTCGCCAAGCCGCGTGCGAGGACGGTGAAAACCCGGCGTGTCCAGAAACACGAACTGGCAATTCCCCCGCGTACACACCGCGGTTATCCGGTTGCGGGTGGTCTGCGGCTTGTCGCTGACTATCGCGACCTTCGCCCCCGCAATCGCATTTATGAGCGTGCTCTTGCCGACGTTCGGACGCCCGGCTATCGCAAACATGCCGTTCTTAGTTATCTCCATTTCCGCCTCCATTGTCCTCAGCATTGCCGCCGTCTGCACCGTCGGCACCGTTGCCGCCCTTGTCGCCGCGTCTCTTCTCCACCGTCGGGTAGTACTGCACGTCGGGGCGCTCCCCTCTCTTCGACGGAAGCGACAGAAGCACCGCCGCCACCGGCAGCAGGGCGAGCATCACCGCCGCCCAGCCGTTGCCACCCTTGGTTATCGAATCTATGACGTTCTGCCAGAACCCGGCGCTCGCAAACGCAGCCACCGCTATCCCGAGCGCCGCCGCCGCGCAGACGAGAACCGCCCCCGCGCCGATGTCCTTAATGTCGCGTATCGCGTCCTCACGCTCGCCGCTGACGCGGTCGCAGAGTTTTTCGAGCGCAGTGTTCAGGCTCTCCGCCCCGATAACGAGCGCGCACGCCGCAAGCACCGCGCAGTACCTCCACGCGCCGCCGTCCCCTGTCCAGTTTAGCAGCAGCGCCCACGCCGCCGCAAACAGCTCTATCTTGAAATTGCGCCCCTTCGCCGCAAGGCAGAAGCCACGCCACGCATTCCGCGCCGAAACCGCAAACTGTTTTATCATCTTCTCTTCCCCACGCTCACACTCGCACTCAGGCTCTCACAAGCCCCATGTCCTCGAGGATCTCCTCCTGCCGCGCAAAATGTATGCGCTCCTCCTCCGGTCCTGCCTCGTGGTCGTAACCAAGCAGGTGCAGCGTCGAATGCACCGCGAGAAAGCCGGTCTCCCTCTCGATGGAGTGCCCGTACTCCTCCGCCTGTTCCGCCGCGCGCTCAAGCGAAATCACCATCTCGCCGAGCAGCACCCGACTGCCGATCGCGTCCTGCGGCGAGGGCTTGTCCCCACGCTTCAGCTCAAGATACGGGAAACTCAGCACGTCGGTGGCGCGGTCGACGTCCCGGTGCTCGAGGTTCAGACCGTGGATGAACCGGTTGTCCGAGAAGTGGACCGCCACCTCACAGCCGTACACACCCTCCGCCTCAAGCGTGCTGATTATGCACCTGCGCACAAGCGCGCGCAGCCGCAGCGGCACGTATATGCCGCGCGACACCGTGTCGGTAACTACCCTGTTTCTCATTTTCCGCGCCTCCTGTCCCTGTCCTTGTCTCTGTCTCTGTCCTGACCGCGCGCGGGCTGACCCTGCGCGCGCGCCTTCTCCGCCTCCTCGTACGCCGCGACTATCTTCTGAACGAGCGCGTGCCGCACGACGTCGCGCGAGGTGAGGTTGCATATCGCAATGTCCTCTATTCCGGCAAGCACCCGCACCGCGTCCTTCAGTCCGCTAACCTTGTCCGGGGGCAGGTCTATCTGGGTCGCGTCGCCGGTTATCACCACCTTCGAGCCGAAGCCTATTCGGGTGAGGAACATCTTCATCTGTTCGCGCGAGGTATTCTGCGCCTCGTCGAGGATTATAAAC
>CALXFK010000064.1 GCA_944387575.1 uncultured Clostridia bacterium | reverse complement strand
ATTCGACCTGGATCATTTCCGCGTCCGCCTTCCGTATCGTGAGCTCATAACCACGGATATTGAGTTCGATCGGATCTCCGAGCGGCGCGACCTTGCGCACATATACCTGTACGCCGCGCGTTATGCCCATGTCCATTATGCGCCGCCTTACCGCGCCGTCGCCACATAATTTGACCACGCGCACCGTGTCGCCCACTTCTGCCTGCCGCAGCGTTTTCACCGCCCCGTCTCCTTTCTGCACAATCTCTGCCGTCTACACCATTATACGGCGCGCCATCTCTCGACTAATCGCCACGCGGGACTCCCTGACGCCAACTATCAGGTCACCGCCCATCGAGTTCAGCACCGTCACCGTGCCGCCCACCACAAATCCAAGGGCAGCAAGATGCCGACGCACCTCCGCGCCTCCGCCAATCCTCTTTATTACATTTGTCTCCCCTGCGTTTGCAAATTCAAGCGGCATCACACGACCGTCCTTTCCTGTCACCGCGATCACCGTTGCAGCTGGCGTCCCTGCGCCCGGAACTAACAGCGCCCCAGACGCTGACGTCGGCTATCTATGTCACCGCTAATGGCATCTCCGCTGCTACTATCGCCGCCAAACCGCCTAAGTATTGCTACTGGCTGCTCGCGTCTATAAGTTAGCATCAGCTAACTTTGTGGTAAGAATATCATTTTGAACGCTACCTGTCAAGCATTTGACAGGTATTTATTTAATTTGTACTTATTTTCAATAAATCCTACAAACAGGTTAGCACCAGCTAACTTATCTTTATTAAATTTACACATCAGGATTTGGAGAAACGGCTTGAGCGGGAGAGATGTTGAAAACCGGGAACAAATATGGTAAACTCTTTATAAGAGTTGGTGGTACTGCCGCCAGAAAGGAGGTGTCTTGCCGGTGCAGCTTCAGGAGTCTGGAGAGATGTATCTGGAGACTATATATGTGCTTTTGCGGCGTGGCGGCTCAGTTCGTTCGGTGGATGTGTGCGAATACATGGGTTTTTCAAAACCGAGTGTGAGCCGGGCAGTAGGGCTGCTGAAGAATGGCGGCTATATTACGGTGGACAGCGGCGGGCACCTTTCGCTTACGGAGGAAGGTACACGCATTGCCTCAAAGATATACGAGCGGCACACGCTTCTCACGCAATTTCTGGTGCGCCTCGGGGTGGACGAAAAGACCGCGGCAGACGATGCGTGCCGCATAGAGCACGTCATAAGCGACGAGTCGTTTGAGGCGATAAAGCGCCACACCGGCGTGTGACAGACGCGCCTTGCCTGTGCGATCTCAGCGTAGCTGGAAAGGAGAACAAGATGAGCGGCGAATACGTATGGAAGGACAGAAAGCGAATAATTTTCGGGCTGCCCTGGTCCTTTAAACGATACCGGTTGACCGAGACGAAGCTGATCGTCGACACCGGTTTTTTCAGCCGTCACGAGGAGGAGATCCGGCTCTATCGCATCATGGATATGACGCTGAAGCGCAGCTTTGGTCAGCGGCTCTGGGGGCTCGGAACGGTGCACCTCTGCACCGCTGACAAGAGCACGCCTGAGCTTGATATCGTGAACATCAAACGGTCCCGGCAGTTCAAGGACATGCTCTCCGATATGGTGGAAAGCGAGCGGGAGCAGAAGCGCATTTCCGCGCGCGAGTTCATGGGTGGTGAGCTGGACGGTGAGTTTGGCAGCGAGGACGCCGGGTTCGACGACGGAGACCTACACTGAGCCTGAATACGAAATACCCGCGCGAACAAAGTTCGCGCGGGTATTTTTAGTGTGGTTTACAGGTCGAGACCGGTCTTTCATATCGTACGCAGCATTTATTTCAGCCTTTCTGCGCAGCCCCGATATATTTCCGTACCGGCGGTATCGCCCAGAGAGCCGAGCCCACGACAGTACAGGCGGCGACACTGAGCATGATCGGTATCTGGTAGAGCAGCGAGTAGAACCAGACATTTGTCATCTTCATGCCGAGGAACTCTTCCGGCATGTACTCACCCCAAATGACAGCACCGACGATATACAGCACCACGAGCCGACCTATGCATCCGAGCAGCACCGCCGGAATGAATCCCCACTTCTTACCGTGGAACACACCGCCGATACCGAGCGCAGTGAGCGCGATTACATAGTCGCCGAGTATTGACTGCCATCCGATCGAGATACCGCCGTTCAGCATGAAGTCGATGACTCCGAGCACGAACCCGGCGAGCAGCCCTCTCTGAAGTCCCCAGCGGTACGCATACATCGTTATCGGCAGCATCATCAGCGACACCGAGCCGCCCTGCGGCATCTGGAAGAGCTTCAGATAGCCGAGCAGCTCCGCTGCCGCTACCATCAGTGCCCCTTCACAGAGCATCAGAATGTAGTTTCTTTTCATCGAGACCTCTCCTCCATTTTTCCGCAAACAGGACCGTCCCCCTCCTGCGCCGGGATAAAACATGCGCCGCCCCGGAATCCGGAACGGCGCAGCAAGAACGCACTGTATCTGCACTCCCTACGCCGGCATTACCCGTATCAGGTTCCGTCCCCCGAAATGGGAGACCGGAGTTTCGACGCCCATCTGCGTCGATCTCAGCCGGCAGATGCCAGCACCCCCGTGTCTGCAATTTTCTGCCCGGTCACGCCGAGCGAACACTGAATATTATCCTCTTTTTTCGAGTTTTGTCAAGACCTGTTTGAAGTAGTCGGGAAGCGGCGCATAGAAGTGCATTCTCTCCCCGGTGCGCGGGTGCGTGAGTTCAAGCTCCGCTGCATGCAGGCACTGACCGCCTACCCCGAGCTCGTCCTTTCCTCCGTAGAGCGGGTCACCGGCGACCGGGTGCCCGATATGCGCCATATGCACCCGTATCTGGTGAGTGCGCCCGGTCTCAAGAACACACCGAATGTGCGTCCAGCCGCTGTACCGCGCTATTACGCTCCAATTGGTGACGGCGGGTCGAGAATTGCGCTCGGTCACCGCCATCCGCTTCCGCTCGCGCGGGTCCCTGCCTATCGGCGCATCCACCCTGCCGCTGTCCTCCCGGAAACCACCGCGCACCACCGCCTCATATGTGCGGCGAGCGCTGTGCTCCTTTATCTGTTCTGCGAGCGACAGGTGCGCTAGGTCATTCTTTGCGACCACGAGAAGCCCGGACGTATCCTTGTCTATGCGGTGTACTATTCCGGGACGTAGCTCTCCGTTTATCCCCGAAAGACTGCTACCGCAATGTGCAATCAAAGCGTTTACAAGAGTGTCTCCCTGATGCCCCGCTGCGGGGTGAACAACAAGCCCTCGTGGTTTGTTTACCACCACGATGTCCAGATCCTCAAACACTATGTCGAGCGGGAGCTCCAGGGGTTCGAGCTCTGTCGGCTCGACCTCAGGAATTTCCACCTCGTAGCACTCTCCAGCGGCAGCACGGCGATTTTTCTTTACCGGCTCCCCGCCGCAGTACACCCTCCCCGCGTCGCAGAGCTTCTGGACATTTGAACGGGTAAGCCCGAGAACCCCGGCGAGAAGTGCATCCACGCGCATTCCCTCGTTTTCGGCGGTCACGCAGACAGTCTCCATATTCAACTGCCCTCTTCGGCGTCACCGGTCTCCCGGCTTTCCCTACTCACTCCACCCGTCTTTGCGGCGTGCTCGCGCCTCAGCTCGCAGACGAGGTATGCGGCAACGAATATCACCGCGCCGAACGTGATGAATATATCCGCCACGTTGCAGATGAAATCGGGCATCAGCGGTATCTTTCCTATCCACGGAAAGATTATCATGTCGGTGACATATCCGGCGGCTACCCGGTCTATCAGGTTTCCCACCGCCCCACCGAGTACGAACGCAAGCCCAAGATACTCGAGCCTGCTGCTCATCTTTTTGCGGACGATCAGGTAAACTATCAGCACCGCCGCCGCTGCGGACAGCACGGCGAGAAGCCACCGCTGCCCGCCAAGCATACCGAGCGAAGCCCCGTAGTTCCGGCTGAGACTCAGGTGGAGCACTCCGGGTATCGTCGTTATCTCGCCCAGTCCCTCGAGTCCGCCTCGGGCAAGCGCCTTTGTTAGCTGATCCGCCGCAACTACCAGCGCGGCAATTACAAGGTACAGCATTCGCGCTGTCAGTCCGCCTGTATCAGCGACACCACCGCCGCACAACGCGGGCAGAGGTCGGGATGGTCGGGGTTCTCACCGAGCTTTTCAGAGTAAGTCCAGCAGCGGACGCACTTTCCACCAGGCGCGCGCGCGACCTCGACCGCACTCTCACCCTCTTCAAGTTTCACCGACGAGACAATGAACACCGCGGGCAGCTCAGCTTCAACCTCGCGCAGGAACTCAAGCTCCTCACCGGTCCCGCGGAGCGTGACCTGTGCCTCGAGCGGCTTACCTATGAGCTTGTCGGCACGGGCGCGCTCGAGTGCGGCGTTCACCGTCTCGCGAAGCGCGACTATGCGGTTCCACTTCTCCATCTTCGCCGCGTCAAGCGCATACTCCACCGGCGCGGGATTCATTTCGTTGAATATTATGTTGCGCGGGTCGTCGTCCTCGCGGTGCGGCATCGCCTTCCATATCTCGTCCGAGGTGAACGCGAGTATTGGGGAGAGCATACGCACTATTGAGTCGAGTATCATGAACATCGCGCTCTGCGCGCTGCGGCGCTTGACGCCGTTGCGCTCCTCGCAGTAGAGCCTGTCCTTTATCACGTCGAGGTAGAAGTTCGAGAGCTCCACGACGCAGAAGTTATATATCGCGTGGTAGACGACATGGTATGCATAGTTCTCATACCCGTCGCGCACCCGCTCGGCTAGCTCGCATAACTTTGTCAGCGCCCAGCGGTCGAGCTCTTCCATATCCTCCGGCGGCACGAGCGAGCTCGCGTCGAACCCGTCAAGATTGCCTAGGATATAGCGGGCAGTGTTGCGTATCTTGAGGTACGCCTGCGAGAGCTGCTTGAGTATCGCGTCGGACACGCGCACGTCCGCCTGATAGTCGCTCGAGGCGACCCAGAGTCGCAGCAGGTCGGCGCCGTAAACCTTGATGACCTCCTCCGGAGAGACGGCGTTGCCGAGCGACTTGTGCATCGCCTTGCCCTCGCCATCCACCGTCCAGCCGTGGGTAATAACGCGGCGGTAGGGCGCTCCCTCTCCGAGCGCACCGACAGAGATAAGCAGCGACGACTGGAACCAGCCCCGGTACTGGTCGGCGCCCTCCTGGTAGAGATCTGCGGGCCAGTGCTCGGGGTTGCGCAGGCGCAGGCTTGCGATGTGGCTCGAACCGGAGTCAAACCATCCGTCGAGCGTGTCGGTCTCCTTGGTAAAGTGGGTTCCTCCGCAGTGCGGGCACTTGAACTGTGCGGGCAGCAGCTCCGCCGCATCCAGCTCGTACCACGCATTCGAGCCGCGCTCCGCAAACACCTTTGCGACCGCCTCAATGCTCTCCGGCGTGCAAACCGGCTTGCCACAGTCCTCGCAGTAGAACACCGGTATCGGCAGACCCCAGTGCCGCTGACGCGAAATGCACCAGTCCGCGCGCTCGCGCACCATATTGATTATACGCTCCTCGCCCCACTCGGGCAGCCACTTGACATTGTGGATAGCGTCGACCGTCGCGTCCTTGAACGCATCGACCGAGCAGAACCACTGCGGAGTGGCGCGGAAGATTATCGGGTTCTTGCAGCGCCAGCAGTGCGGGTAGGTATGTGTTATTTCCTCGCGGGCGAACAGAGCGCCGCTCTGCTCCAGGTCCGCAAGTATCGCCGCGTTCGACTCGTCATACCGGAGCCCGGCAAACTTGCCGGCAGCCTCGGTCTGGTAGCCGCGGTCATCGACCGGCACCACCATCTCGAGCCCATAACGGCGACCGGTCTGGTAGTCGTCAGCGCCGAATCCGGGCGCAGTGTGAACGCAGCCGGTACCGCTGTCCATCGTGACATAGTCCGCAAGCAGGACAACGCTCTCCCGATCGAGGAACGGGTGCTGCGTGGTGACGTACTCGAGCTCGCTTCCAACAAACCGTTCGACCACCTCGTACGACTCGACGCCGCCCGCCTTCATCGTCTTTTCGAGCAATGCCTCCGCCACAACGTATCTCTCGCCCGACGGAACCTTCACCGCGACGTAACTCTCGCGCGGATTAAGCGCGATTGCGAGGTTGCCGGGCAGGGTCCAGGTGGTGGTTGTCCAGATTATGAAATAGGTGTTGTCCGGGTCAGCAAACTTGCCCTTCCCGTCGGACACACGGAACTTGACATAAATCGAGGTGCATGGGTCCTCCTGGTACTCTATCTCAGCCTCCGCAAGGGCAGTCTCGTCCTGCGGGCACCAGTAAACCGGCTTGAGTCCCTTGTAGATGTACCCCTTCTCGTACATCTTTCCGAACACGCGGATCTCCTCCGCCTCAAACCCGGGGTCCATCGTGAGATAGGGGTTGTCCCAGTCGCCGAGTATGCCGAGGCGCTTGAACTGCTCGCGCTGACGGCAGACAAAGTCCCACGCAAAGTCGCGGCAGGCGTTGCGGAACTCAGGGATGGTCATATTCTTGCGGTCGAGCTTCGAGCGCTTGATTATCGCAGACTCTATCGGCATACCGTGGTTGTCCCAACCTGGGGTGTACGGCGTGTAGTACCCGGTGGATGCCTTATAGCGCAGGACAAAGTCTTTGAGAATCTTGTTCATCGCGGTACCGATATGGATGTCTCCGTTCGAGAAGGGGGGACCGTCGTGCAGGATAAAGGTGGGTTTCCCTTCGTTTTTCCGGCACAGCTCCTCGTATGTGTGCTCCGCATAGAGTTTGTCCAGCATTTCAGGCTCGCGCGCCGGCAGCCCTGCACGCATCGGGAAACTTGTCTTGGGCAGGTTCAGCGTGGCATTGTAATCGGCGGACATATTCTTTCTTTTCCTTTCTTGTGACCTAAAATATATTTATCTGCTTAGAAAATATTCGGCGCATAGGCGCGTCTCACTACATTGGCAACTTATTATTGAAGCCTGCCGGGCAACTCGCGCCGTCCGGCAGGCTGTAAACGGTCGATCAACCGAGCTGACCTTCCCGGTTGGGCAGGCTACTCCTCCTCCCGGAAAATGTCTTCAAACACGTTCTTCTGTCTCGTGTCGAAAACCTTCACGTTCCGCCCTCCAATGTTTATCTCACGCGAGGGGGCAAAAAAATTGCTCTTGTTTTCAGAGGAGGCGGCGACGGTATCCGAAATTACACGGGGAGGCTCTCCCAGGTCTCCCGTAGACCGCATGTCCACGTCTGCCGCATCGTTCTCCGCAGTATCTGCGGTATCCGGTGCTCCGAACCGGCGTGTCGGTTCGTCGTCATCCGCCTTCGTGGTATCCGCATCAAGCTCCTCCGACCGGGTCGCCACACGCTCTGGTATGCTTCCCTTTTCAAATGCGCGCAATGCGTCCATCTGTGCGGCGAGCAGGCGCTCCGCCTCTCGGACATATTCGGTACTGCGCTCCTTCATGAGCTCAAGCCGCTGCTGCTCCGCCTCTATCTGCTCGCCGAGACTGCCAAGCCTGCGGCGCGCATCCTCGCGCGCGGTCTTTTCCGCAGTCTCGCTTGCATGCTTCGCCTCGTCGAGGAGCTTTTTGCTCTCCTCACGCGCCGAATTGAGCAGTCGCTCGCTCTCCTCACGCGCGGTGCTGAGCAGCTTCTTCCCCTCCTCGCGGGAGGAGGACAGCGCGGACTCGGCAGCCCTCTTCGCCTCGGCAAAGGTGCGGCGCATATCGTCGTCCGACGCCCGGTATTCCTCTACCTTGTCCGCAAGGGTCTTCAACTTGCCCTTGAGTATCGCATTCTCCTTGTACAGATGCTCGTAATCCGCCACGACTGCGTCGAGAAAATCATCCACCTCTCGCATGTCGTAACCGCCGAATACCGCCTTTGTAAACTTCTTTTCCTGCATGTCCTGCGGCGTCAGCATAATTCCGCTCCTTTCCACTGAGCCCTGGCTGCGGGCGGGAAACTCAGAAATAGAGCCCGTTGTTCTCCAGCTCGTCTATAAGATCGCCCATTATTTCAACATTGAATGGGGTGATTATGTATGTGGAGTTCGCAATCTTCTGTATCTTCCCGTCTTTGGCATACGCCACACCGCTTAGGAAGTCGAGCATCCTGCGCGCAACATCCTTGTTTGTAGACTCGAGATTGACCACGACCGTGCGCTTGTCCCGCAGATGGTCTGCTATCTCCGCGGACTGGTTGAAGCGCTCCGGCTTGACGAGCACCACCTGAAGCTGAGTGGTCGCATGGATGTTGACCACCTTATTGCGCTTCGGCTCTCCCGCAAGGTCTATATCGATATTGTCACGCTCACGCTCACGCTCGCGGTCACGTTCAGAGCGAGCGGGTATTATCTCCTCTTCGTCCTCGAAATCGTCCTCGCCGTACGGGCGGATCATCCTTTTAAGTTCGTCCAACATTCCCATATTTACTGCACCTCCGTATTTAGCAGCGCTGTCGATTCATTATCCTATTTTTACAGCTCCATGTCAACATAAATTTTGCGGTTATTCAACCACTTTGCCGTCATAGAGCTCCTTTGAGCTAACAATTATCTCGTCGCCCGGTCTCAGTGCCGACGATGAGGTCGGGTCGTACGTAACTATGTAGTAGTTATCCGCCTCGTAGATCTGCTCGACCCGCACAAAACGCGACTGCGCCGACAGGAGTACGTACACTCCGTTCTCCCCGTCCTCGCCCACTCGAATGGCGCTCTTCGGCACGCGGATCCCTTCGTACGCTTTGAGCACTATCTCCGCATTCTGGCGGCGCATATTTATGAGCTCGCTTATGTGGTTTGAGCAGGAGAATACCAGCACGCATCGCCCGTCCTCCGGCTCGCTTACCGACTTCAGCCTCGCGCTCACCTCGCCGACATATCCGCCGCTGAAGCGCAGCGTGTACCACTTGTTCTGCTCGAGCATGTCCGCATACTGCTCACTTACAGCCGTCGCATAGTGCCAGCCAAAAGTGGTCGAGATCTTTCCGCAGCAGTTGTCCTCCACTTGCACCTCAAGCGACGCAAGAGCATCGATGTCGGACGGGGTCATCTCAAGGACGCTCTCATATGTAAGCGTCTCCTCGTATCCATCGGCAGATGATGAGAAGTACCCGCTTGTAGCAGCACGGAGCGACGCGCTCGTCTCGTAAGCCTGTCCGCTCAGCGACGTTATCTGCGTCTCAAGCGCGGCAATCTCAGTATCGAGCATTTCCCTCGAAAGTTTTCCGTGTACATAATCTCTGCTTATGACCGACGACTTCACTCCGGACACCTTTTCAGAGAGCCCCGAGTACTCGCCCCTGGATACCGCATAGCTCAGCGCATATATACTGCTGCTCACCTCGGCGTCCGACTTCGAGAGGTCCTCCCCTGCAGTGAGCGATGCTGTCTTTTTCAGCTCGGCTACGCTCGCTTCCAGCTCCCCAAGCTGGTGATTGACGCCAGCGGCGCTGCCGTCCTGATATGTGACTGCAACGACCTCTCCCTTCGAGACCTTCTCCCCCTCCGACACGACGTATTCGTCCACCCCGCCGTCGAGATAGACCCGATACTCGTCCCGCGCAAACCAACCGTTGACCGTTAGTGTGTCCTCCGCGGTCGCCATCACCGCTTCGGACACGGTTATCCTGCTCGAGAACGCCCTAACTATGTAGTAGCCCATGTACGCCGCAACACAGAGAACTATGATAAGCGTGACAAGCAGTACCGGCGCTCTTTTTCGTCTCATATCCGCTCCACCGTGGTCAGTCCTCCTGAACTTCCTCGCGAGCGCTCAGGTCCACGGGTCGCAGCGGAATAACGGTGGATATAGCGTGCTTATACACCATCTGCTGGCGCCCGTCGCTCTCTATTATAACAACAAAGCTGTCAAATCCGCGAACTATCCCCTTCATCTGCACTCCGTTCATGAGAAATACGGTAAGCGGAGTCTTGTCCTTCCTCGCCTGATTGAGAAAATAATCCTGGAGATTCTGTGTTTTCATGGGTACACGTCCTTTCTTTATGGCGCGCCGACTGTGTGCGGCGCAAATTTCTATTGCTGATTATACAAAAAGTTCCGCGCATATCCGGTCGAAACGCGCAATATCTCGTCCGTGCACGTCTCATCCCGGAAAAACCACGTCACCTTCTCCTGTATGCGAAACCAGGTGAGTTGCCGCTTTGCGTATCTCCGCGTCGCTCGCTTCATCACCTCGACACATTCATCTAGAAGTGCCGGGTCGTCAAGTGCCGGGTACAGCTCCTTGTACCCTATCGCCTGCGCCGCAGTCCCTCCTATCCCGCGCAGCCACCGCGCCTCGTCCAGCACGCCTGCTTGCAGCATGCCGTCGACCCGCCGGTTTATCCGCTCGTACAGCAGTGCACGGTCGCGGTAGTCGAGCCCAAACCACAATGCATTGTAACGTGCCTGTTGGCTGCGGTTCTCGGCGTCCGCCTCTCCCTTTGTCCGCGCCTCAAAACTGCGCTCGAGCGCGCGCACGACCCTCTTGCGGTCGTTTGGGTGAATGCCGCGCGCCGATACAGGGTCGCGCTGCCGGAGCAACCGCCACATCCGATCGCGTCCAAACCTGTCGTACATCTCTTCCAGACGCCTGCGGACGTGCATAACTGTTTTCTCATCCATTGTAACACATTTTTCGCCGTTTTCAAAGCTAAATCCGCGCACAAGCGAGGATATATATAATCCCGTCCCCCCCGCTATCACCGGCACACGACCTCGCGAGGCTATTTCGTCCACCACTCGCGACGCCTCTGAGACGTATCTCGCCACCGAATACCGCTCGCCCGGCTCCACCACGTTTATCATGTAATGCGGGACCTCGAGCATCTCCTGCTCGGTCGGTTTCGCGGTCCCAATGTCCAGCCCGCGGTATATCTGCATAGAGTCCGCCCCAACGACCTCGCCGCCAAGCTCACGCGCGAGCCGCGCCGCGATCTCGGTCTTTCCGGACGCAGTGGGACCGACCACACATATGACCTTTGTCCTGTTATCCACCCAGACAATGCCCTCCGTACAAAACTGAATACTAAATCTGTGCGGTCACGTCTGCCTGCCGATACGGCGCTCTATTTCGCCTCGAGAGAGCACCGCCACGACCGGTCTGCCGTGCGGACAGAAGCGGATGTCATCATCGCCGAGTACTCGCGCTACCAAAGCGTCCCGCTCCGCTGGAGTTGTGACCGCTCCGGCGCGCATCGCCGATTTGCATGCCACCAGCCGAAGCGCAGCCTCCCTTTTTTCGGTGCGTGGCGCGCGTCTGGACACCGCAAGGTTCTCCGCTATCTCGTCGAGCGCAGCCTCGCACTCATCCCGCTCAAGCTCGTCCGGCGCGGCGCGCACGATTATGCTGCCCCCTCCGAAATCCTCTATCTCAAAACCTATCTCCCGCAGAAGTGAGCTTTCGGAGAGTAACAGCTCCCGCTCCGCCGCCTCCGGCGTGAATACGAGTGGCTCCATGAGCATCTGACTCATGGACGACGGCGCGCTCTCGAGAAGCGCCTCATATCGCATCCGCTCGTGCGCCGCATGCTTGTCGATGAGCAGCAGCTCGTCACCACGTTCCACGAGAATGTACGTATTGAACAGCTCTCCTATCGTGCGCCACCCGTCGGCAGAAATCGTTACCTGTGGCTCCTCTGCCGTCAGTACCATCTTTACCGTCTCCGCCGCTTTTTCCGGTTCCTCCGCCGGTTCGTAAACGACCTCCTGCACCGGCATATCTGCTGACACGCGGGCAGTTTTGGGAGTATGTGCGGGGATGGTGGTGGGGGCGGGAGCAATGACCGGTTTTACAGGTCGGCTGTCCGGCAGGGTCACCCCGCCAAAGAAAAGCTGCTGCCGCACCTCAGGCTCCGCCCGGCGCTCCACCGGTGCAAGCGTGCGCAGCGGTATCACCGAGCCGGTCTCGGTGCGCCTCTCCGCGTCCGACGGCGTTGGGTTCAGCCGTGCCACCGTCTGTTTCGTCGCCGCAGACCCGCTTTCCGCGCAGTCAAGCCCGCGCAGCTTCCTGTATTCGCTCACCGTCATCTCACGGTAGAAATCCTCGTCCCTCATCTGTGGGGGAACCGGACGCGCGTTCACCCGCGGCTTTTCCGGCTTCCCGTTCCGCACAGGCGGCGGCACGGCGGGCGTCCCCTGCGCGGACTGCGCGCGCCGGACGGACGCGCGCACGCTTCCTACCATCCTCTCGCGCAGCTCCACCCGCGGGTCAGCTTCTCTCAGCGCCGCCGCCACCGCATCACGTACCGCGTCGCGCACCACGCTCTCGAGCGCGAATTTCACTTCGGTCTTAGCGGGATGCACATTTACATCCACCGTCTCGAGCTCGAGCTCAATATGCAGCACACAGGCAGGGAACCTTCCAAGCATTATGCTTCCCCGGTACGCATCCTCCACCGCCGCAGAGAGCAGCCGGCTCTTTACCGGGCGGCGGTTGACGAAGAACTCCTGACGCCGGCGGTTGCCCTGCGACCAGGACGGTTTCGAGACAAGTCCGCTCACCGTGATACCATCCCTGCTCCGCGACACCGGCGCAAGTCCCGCCGCAAACTCCCTGCCGAGTGCGGCGTAGACCGCGCTCATCAGCTTGCCGTCACCCGGTGTGCCGAATACGCGCGTGCCCTCTCTCAGAAATTCAAACGCCACATCCGGGCGGGAGAGCGCCGCCGAGCGCACGACCGTCTGCACCAGTCCAGCTTCCGCCGCCTCATGCTTTACAAACTTCATTCGTGCCGGGGTGTTGTAGAAGAGGTCGCTCACCGTCACGACCGAACCGGTCTGCATGCCGCACTCGTCGCTCCCGGTCTCCTCTCCCCCTTCTATCCTATAAATAAATCCCGCAAGCTCCTGTGCGGTCTTTGTCCGTATTTCGACGCGGGAGACGGCGGCGATGCTCGCAAGCGCCTCCCCGCGAAACCCCATTGTCCCTATCGCCGCAAGGTCTTGCGCGGTGCGCACCTTTGAAGTCGCATGCCGCAGAAATGCGACCGGCACGTCCTCCCGCTCTATCCCGCAGCCATCGTCGGTGACCCGGATGGAGCGCAGACCCCCATGCGAAATATCCACCGACACGCTGTGCGCGCCCGCGTCTATTGCGTTTTCTAAAAGTTCCTTTACGACCGACGACGGTCGCTCCACCACCTCGCCCGCGGCTATGAGGTCGGCAACCTTCCGGTCAAGTTTTAATATTTTCGCCATTAAGCGCCTCCATGTCGCGCTCAGAAGTCGGCGTGCTCCGCCTCCTGTTTCAGCTCGTACAGCTTTGTCATCGCCTCTATCGGCGTTATCACGTTCAGGTCGATAGCGCGGAGCTTCTCGGCTATCCTGTCCGAGCCGAGGCTTCCGAGAGATACCTGACCGTCCTCATCTCCGCCCGGCTTTGCGCGGGATACGGCGGTTTTTTCTCCGCCGCTTTCCAGACCTTCGAGCACCTGTCCCGCCCGACGGATCAGCGCATCCGGCAGCCCCGCGAGCCGCGCCACCTCTATGCCGTAGCTGTCATCGGTACCGCCGCGCACTATCTTCCTCAGGAAAATTATGTCCTGACCCCTCTTTTTTGCAGCGATGTTGTAATTTTTCACTCCGTCAAGTTCGTCTTCAAGCGCAGTGAGCTCGTGGTAGTGCGTCGCAAACAGCGTGCGCGCACCTATCCTGCGGCGGTCGCTCACCCACTCGAGCACCGCGCGCGCGATAGCCATGCCGTCGAACGTGGAAGTGCCCCGACCGATCTCGTCGAGTATCAGCAGGCTCGAACTCGTCGCGCCGTAAACTATCTCCGCGACCTCGCTCATCTCAACCATGAATGTGGAACGCCCCGCAGCGAGGTCATCCGACGCCCCTATGCGTGTGAATATCCGGTCGACAATTCCGATCCGTGCCGAGCGCGCCGGGACGAAACTACCCATCTGCGCCATCAGCACTATCAGCGCCACCTGCCGCATATATGTCGATTTACCCGCCATGTTCGGTCCAGTGATTATCGCCGCGACATTCTCAGACCGGTCGAGCAGAGTGTCGTTCGGCACGAACATCGCATTTTTCAGCATTCTCTCGACGACCGGATGCCTGCCGTCGCGTATCTCTATCACGTCGGACAGGTCGACCTCCGGTCGGCAGTAGCCGTACTGCGCCGCCGTCTCGCCGAGCGAGCGGAGCGCGTCCGCCTGCGCGACCGCATGTGCGGTGCGCTGTATCCTGCGCGCCTCGGCTGAAATTCGCGCGCGCAGCTCCTCAAAAAGTTCCCACTCAAGCGCGTTTATCCGCTCGGACGCGGTGAGTATCGCGCTTTCCATCTCCTTGAGCTCGGGGGTTATGTACCTCTCCCTGTCCACAAGCGTCTGCTTGCGGATGTAGTCGTCGGGCAGTTTGTCCCCCGCGCTCCGTCGCACCTCGATATAGTACCCGAATACCCGGTTGTAACCCACCTTCAGGGTCTTGATACCGGTGCGCTCGCGTTCACGAGCCTCCACCGCAGCCACCCCGCCACGACCGCCCTTTAGCAGATCATCGAGACGATCCACCTCCGCGTTGTACCCGCGGCGGATGAATCCGCCCTCCCGCACCGAAAAGGGCGGATCATCCGCGATAGCGCTGCTCACAAGCTCCGCTATGTCCTCAAGACCGTCCGCCTCCTTCGCTATCGCGCAGAGCAGCGGCGACGGTGCCCCTTCGAGCGTCTCAATGAGCCCGGGCATTCTGCGGGCAGCCTGGGCAAGCGCCCGCATATCCCGCGCGTTTGCATTACCGTACGCAATGCGCGCAAGGGTGCGCTCCATGTCCCCAAACCCGTTGAGCGAATCGCCCATGCGGTCGCGAAGCGCCTGGTCGTTCACGAACGCCTGCACCGCATCCAGTCTCCGGTTTATCTCTCCTGGGTCGGTCAGCGGCTTTTCCACCCATGAACGCAGTAGCCTCCCGCCCATCGGCGTCAGCGTCCTGTCCAACACCCACAGGAGACTCCCCCTCTTTTCTCCGGTGCGCAGCGCACCACAGAGCTCGAGGTTCCGCCGCGCGGTGAGGTCGAGCACCATAAACTTGCCCCGCTCGTATATCTCTGGAGCGCGGATATATCCGAGGTCGCTCTTCTGAGTGCGGTAGAGGTAGTTCAAAAGCCCGGTCACAGCTGCCGCCGCAGAGGGGAGCGTGAGCAGTTTGTCACCCGCAGACCCGAACTGCCGCCCACAGACCTCGTCCGCCCGCTCAAAATCGGCGCCGTCCGGCTTCTCTACCGAACATCCGAGCCGCTCGGTGAGAAACGAGCACAGCGCGGCGTCATCCGCCGCCGCAGGGCATAGCACCACCTCAGACGGTGAAAACCGACCGAGCTCACTTTCAAGCGACGTCGCCCCTTCTCCATGCAGCCCGGTCACATACAGCTCTCCGGTCGACATGTCGCAGAAGCATACCCCTGTGTCCTCCCCGTCTATATAGACAGATGCCAGGAAGTTGTTCTTCGCCTCCTCAAGCATCGAACTCTCTACCGCTGTTCCGGGGGTGATTATCCGGGTTATGTCCCTCTTGACGAGCCCTTTTGCCGACTTTGGGTCCTCCATCTGCTCGCACACCGCTATCTTGTACCCGCGCGCGAGCAGACGTGCTATGTACCCCTCCGCCGAGTGATACGGCACCCCGCACATCGGCACCCGCTCTTCCTCCGGAGCACTTCGGTCCCGCGTAGTAAGTACGAGGTCGAGCTCCTTTGAGACGGTTTTGGCATCCTCGCCGAACATCTCATAGAAGTCGCCCAGTCTGAAGAACAGTATGCAGTCCCCGTTCTGCTCCTTCATTTGGAGATACTGCTTCATCATCGGCGTCTGAGCCATTTTCCCACCACCTGTAAACTATAATATATGTGTACCTGTATTCTGCGGCGCAGCTATTTAAGCCGCCCGATAAATGACCAGGTCGTAGCTCCTGTTATCTCCACGTCCCGGAACTGCCCGGTAAGCGACGGGTCACCCGCGAGATTTATCAGCCGACCCTCCTGCGTGCGTGCGGCGAGATTCAGCTCTCCGCCGCGGCTCTCACCGTCTATGAGCGCGCGAACTGTTCTGCCCACCGCCTCCGAGTGTATCTCCATAGATATCTCGTTTTGCAGGTCCGTAAGCCGAGCAAACCGCTCGCTCTTCTCCTCGCGCGTGGTCGGGTCGTCCATTGCCGCCGCCGGCGTCCCCTCCCTCGGGGAGAATATAAAGGTGAAAAGCGAGTCGTATCGCACCTCACGTACAAGCGAGAGCGTGTCCTCAAAGTCCTGCTCCGTCTCTCCGGGAAATCCTACGATCACGTCGCTTGTAAGCACCAACCCCGGTATTTTGCTGCGCGCATAGTCCACAAGTTCGAGATAGCTCTCCCGCGTGTAGCGCCGGTTCATGGCTTTAAGTATCCTGCTCGAACCGGACTGAACCGGCAGATGTATGTGCCGCTCCACCTTCGGGCAGGCGGCTATCGTGTCTATCAGCTTATGCGTGCAGTCCTTGGGGTGGCTCGTCATGAAGCGCACGACGTAATCCCCGTCAAAGCTCGCCGCTGCCCCGAGCAGCTCTGCGAAATCCATGCCCTCGCCCGCGTAACTGTTCACGTTCTGACCGAGCAGCATGATGTCGCGGCAGCCGTCCTTGACGAGCGCCTCCACCTCGCCGAGCACGTCCTGCGGACAACGGCTGCGTTCCCTGCCGCGCACATGCGGAACTATGCAATAGGTGCAGAAATTGTTGCACCCGTACATTATCGACACATATGCCTTGTGCGGATGTGTACGTACTACCGGCAGCCCCTCTGCTATGCGGCTGTCCGGCTCGGTGTCCGGTATGGAGCGTTCCCCCGTCTCTAGCAGATGCAGCACCGTCTCGGGCAGCCTCCAGAAATTGGTGGTATCCAACACCGCATCTACCTGCCGATAGCTGCGGCGCACGCGCTCCCTCGCACCCGGTTCACCCGCCATGCACCCCGCAAGGATTATCTTCTGCGCGGGATTCTCCCTCTTGTAGTGGACCATATGCCCGATATTGCCGAGGGCACGCTGCTCCGCGTGCTCCCGTACAGCGCAGGTGTTTATAATCACGAGGTCAGCGCGCTCGTCCGGCGCGAGCGTGTATCCCATCTCGCGCAGCATTCCGCGCATCCGCTCACTGTCCGCCTCGTTCTGCTGACAGCCGTAGGTGTCCACGAATGCTGTCGCTCCGCTCTGCATAGCGCGCACACGGCGCATGCATTCGCGCTGGTATTCAAGTTCGTTTTCGCTTACAAATGCGGTCATCTATCCAAATTCCTTCCGAAGTTAAAGTTCAATCATCCTGAGGGTTGACCGGCAGCCCGAGCACCCTTCTCCGCACGAGGTCGAGCGTCGAGACCACAGCTCCGGTGCGCACCCTCTCGCGCCCGCGCCCGAGATGCAGTTCGCGCACCGCCACACCCGCAGCGTCCGCGACCGCGATATACACGAGACCCGCCGGTTTCCGCTCGCTCTCCGCAGGACCGGCGACGCCGGTTATCCCGATGCCTATATCCGCCCCGCACGCGCGGCGCACTCCCTCTGCCATCTGCTGTGCGACTTCCGCGCTCACCGCGCCCAGCCGCTCTATCAACCCGGCGTCCACTCCGAGAAGGTTGACCTTCAGGTCGTTTGAATAGCTGCACACGCCGCCCCGGTACACTTCCGATGCCCCCGGCACCGACGTGAATCGCTCGCCGAACATGCCTCCGGTGCAGCTCTCCGCCGCAGCGAGCGTGAGCCCACGCGACCTGAGCAGTTCAAAGACTACCGACTCGAGAGAGTCCGCATCCACTCCGTACACCACGTCACCGAGCTCGCGACATATCTCCTCCACCACCGGCTCGGTCATCGCGCGGGCTTCCTCGCTCGTCTCTGCGCGCGCAGTCACACGCAGCAGGCACTCAAACGTCTTTGCGTACGGTGCGACTGTCGGATTGGTCATCGACACTATCCGGTCGTGCAGCCTGTACTCCATCGCGGACTCACCCAGCCCGACCACCCGTATGTTCCGGCTCACGAGCGCGGCGTCGCTGAACTTTTTGAGGTATGGCAGCACCCGCTCACGCAGCATCGGCTCACACTCGCGCGGCGGACCGGGCAGCATCACGACCACCTTGCCGTTCGCCTCAAACGCGACCCCCGGTGCGGTGCCCCAGTCGTTCTCGAGTACCGTGCACCCGCGCGGGAGCATTGCCTGCAGGAGATTGTTCTCGGTCATTGTGCCTCCCCTGCGTTCGAAATAGGAGCGTATCCGTTCGACCGTCGGTTCGTGCATCTCGAGCGGCAGACCAAAGCTCTCGGCAAGGGTCTGCTTTGTTATGTCGTCATACGTGGGACCCAGCCCCCCAGTGGTCACTATCAAATCTGCACGGCTCTTTGCTATCTCCACCGCCCGGCGGATACGCTCGGGGTTGTCCCCCACAACCGTCTGGAAGTAAACATTTATTCCGAGCGCGCCCAGCTCCTGTGCGATAGCCTGTGCGTCGGTATTTGTTATGTCGCCGAGCAGCAGCTCGGTACCTATCGAGAGAATTTCAGCGGTAAGCGACATTTTTTCTCCTTTCCTCCATTTGTAGCTTCACAGTTCGAGCAGAGGCTCGGTCTTGACCCTTTCGACGGCGGCTATCGCCTCCGCCTCCAGCTCCTCAAGTTCCGCCGCCTTCTCCACCTCGAGCACATCCGCAAGGCGTGGCTTTGTGCGCGGATGGCGCGGCGTGAACACCGTGCAGCAGTCCTCATACGGCAGGATAGACGTCTCAAATGCTCCAATCCTACGGGATATCGTGACTATTTCCTCCTTGTCAAGTCCGATACACGGACGGAACACCGGCATCGACGCCGCCTCCTCGGTAACCGCGAGCGCCGCAAGCGTCTGGCTTGCGACCTGCCCGAGACTCTCCCCGGTGACGAGCGCGCGGCACTCGTTCCGCTCCGCAACGGCGCACGCAATTCGCATCATCGAGCGGCGCATGATTATTGTGAAATACTCCTCAGGACACCTGTCCCGTATCCGCTCCTGCACCGCAGTGAACGGCACGACATGTACCGGCAGATACCCGGTGTGTCCCGCGAGAATAGACGCGAGCCGGAGCACCTTGTCCTTCGCTCTCTCTGATGTATACGGATAGCTGAAGAAATGTATCCCCTCCAGCTCAAGCCCGCGCTTCGCCATCATGTACGCCGCCACCGGGCTGTCTATGCCGCCGGAGAGCATTATCGCGGCGCGCCCCGCAGTCCCCTGCGGCAATCCGCCAGCGCCCGGCGTCGGGTCGGTATGTACGTACGCGGCGCGGTCACGCACCTCGACGTACACCGTGACCGCCGGGGTTTTCACGTCCACCCGAAGTGCCGGGAACGCTTCCGCGATGCGCCCTCCAACCTCTCGCGAGATCTCGGGTGAGGTCATAGGAAACGCCTTGTCCGAGCGGCGGGTCTCGACCTTGAAACTCGCCGCCGCCCCGAGACTAGGCGAGAGGCGGTCTATTGCGGTGCGTGAAATGTCGTCGACATTTTTCGCGCACGAGTACGCGCGGCTCACCGCCGCCAGCCCGAACAGCCTCCGCGTTATCTCGAACGCCATCTCGCCGTCCGCATCCTCCGAGACAGGCTCGACATACACTGTGGACTGCATGGCATACACATTAAACGCGCCGTAGCGGCGCAGGCGGTGCCGGAGGGTGGACAGGAGCCGGTTTTCAAATTGGCGCCGGTTCTGTCCCTTGAGCACCACCTCGCCCATCTTTCCAAGTATGATCTCCATCTGTAATGCTCCAATACTGATTTCTTGTTGCTGTCCCGGAACCCCGGGCGTATCATCGCAGGTCTCCGCCAAAGTTTATCGGGTCGGTGGTGACCTGAATGGTTTCTATTACAAAGTTTCCCGCCTCGATATAGTCGAGTATCGTCTCAAGTGCCTGCGCGGTATACCCGGTGTCGTGCATCAACACCACCGCCGTCGAGCCCGGCTTTGCCGCCCTCAACCCACTTATCACCTGACTTGCGAGCGCCGCCGCAGACGGCTGCGTATAGTCCTCGGCGTCCACCGTCCAATCCCAGTAGCGATAGCCCGCTCCGATGACCGCCTCTCGCATATTCTTGGTCACCGCCGTGTACCTCGACCCGTACGGAAACCGAAAGAGCCGCGTACGCTCGCCTGTTATTGCGCGCAGAGCCTCGTTTGCCCGCTCAAGCTCACCGGTAAGAGACTCCACCGAAGCGTACATCTGCTCTGGGACGTGCGAATATGCGTGTATACCGACCGTGTGCCCGCTTCCTACTATCCGGCGCACAATGTCCTGCCTGTCCTCGCTTTCGAGCAGGCTCCCGGTGAGGAAAAACGCCGCCTTGACATCGTAGTCGTCCAGCACGTTCAAAATATCGGTCGTGTGGACATTCGGACCGTCGTCAAAAGTGAGGTATACAGTCACCGGTTCCTCCTCCGGCTGCTCCGGTGTCGGCTCCGGAGAGGAATCTACCTCGCCGCCGGATGGGGTCGGAGACGGCGCGGTGCTTCCGGTCGCGCTTGGTGAGGGATCGTCCTCGCCCGCCGTCTGGTACTCAAGGTAAAGCTGCGCAAGCCCGACCTCCACCTTCTGCCTGAATTCGGACTGGCTCATCGAGCCGCTTCCCGCCACTCGCAGAATAGGCACCGGCTTTGTGGCTATGACCTGGAAATCCAGCCCGAAATAATCGCACACAAACTCTATCGGCAGATACACCGTCCCATTGCGCGCGGCAAGCCGCTCGTCGTACCTCTGCTGCTCGTCGTACGCATAACCGCGCAGCGAATCGAACACTAGCGTCTTTGACCCATCGCTGAGTGTGAGAGTGTACTTACTCAGGTCGCGGGAATAGGATATCCCGAGCGACTTTTCTGAAAATATGGTATACGGCAGATAGTACTCGCCAGAGCGGACAAACGGCATCGTGTCGTCCGAGAGCGGTCTAAGCTCGTCGGCGGCAGCAGTGAAGTACACGTTTCCCTCCGCCGCGGCTCCGAGCGCACCAAATATCCCGAGCAGCACTCCACACGCCAGAATTATCGCGACTACCCGCATCTTTCCGCTCAAACGAGCACCTCCTCCGAAAACAGGTCCCCCTGCTTACAACTATACATAATATATTTTATCACAACCGCCCGGTCAATTCAACGTTTAGCTTTCACCGGCACAGATAGTCTCCGCCAAAAAAATTTCGTTATCCGTCTTTATTTATGGAAAGAAGTGTGATAAAATATCTTTTAACCTTTTTCTTCAAATTATTTTTGCCCCGCTCGCGGGCATGAAAGGAAGCGCCAGAAAATGGAAATCAAAATTGTTCAGACCACTTCGCCGAAGAAAAAGCCGGACTATTCCAATCTCGGGTTCGGCAACTACTTCACCGACCACATGTTCCTCATGAACTACACCGAGGGTCGTGGCTGGCACGACGCGCGCATAGTTCCGTATGCGCCGCTCGAGATCGACCCCGCGGCGATGGTCCTGCACTATGCGCAGGAGATCTTCGAGGGTCTCAAGGCATACCACACCGCCGACGGGCGCACTCTGCTCTTCCGTCCGTGGGACAACTACGAGCGCCTCAACATCTCGGCAGAGCGTCTCTGCATCCCGCCGATAGACGTCGAGCTCGCGGTCACCGCCACAAAGAAGCTTGTCGAGCTGGATAAGAGCTGGATACCGACCGCTCCCGGCACCTCGCTGTACATCCGTCCGTTCATCTTCGCGACCGACCCGCATGTCGGCGTCCATGCGTCGCACACATATCTGTTCGTAATAATCCTGTCTCCGGTGAGTGCGTACTATGCGTCCGGGCTCAATCCGGTCTCGATAATGATAGAAAACCACGACGTCCGCGCGGTCCGTGGTGGAATGGGCTACACCAAGACCGGCGGCAACTACGCCGCGTCGCTGCGTGCGGGCGAGCGCGCAGCCAAGGAGGGCTTTTCCCAGGTCCTGTGGCTCGATGGCGTTGAGCGCCGGTACATCGAAGAGGTCGGCGCAATGAACGTGTTCTTCAAGATAAACGGCAAGGTCGTTACTCCGTCGCTCGACTCGGGCAGCATTCTCTCCGGCATCACCCGCCGCAGCTGCATCGCTCTGCTCAAGGACTGGGGCGTCGAGGTCGAGGAGCGCCTGCTCCCGGTCGACGAGCTCATCGAGGCGGCGTCGAACGGCAGCCTTGAGGAGGCGTGGGGCAGCGGCACCGCCGCAGTCATCAGCCCGATAGGTCTGCTTGCTTACGACGGCGAGCGTTACACCATAAACAAGGGCGAGATCGGTCCGCTCTCGCAGCGTCTGTATGACCAGCTCACCGGCATCCAGTGGGGTCGCGAGCCGGACAAGTTCGGCTGGGTCACCGAGGTCTGATCCTCCGCCGATTCCCCCAATACACACACATTATGACGCTTCGTGAAAAGATAGAGCGGTTCGGCGCGGACGACGACGAGCGTGCGCTGCTTCGCCGCATGTGTGATCTCTCCGAGCGCGCCGACCGCACCGGTCGCTGCACGTTCAGTCGCTTTCTCACCCCCGCGGAACAGGCGCTCTGCCTCTCCGCGGGGTCGCTGTTTGAGGCGAAGCTCTCATTTGATGGCGGGTTCGACGGGGCTGAGCGCGCGGTCGCAGTGTTCACTGCGCAGGACGGCGTCCCGCCCGACCGCTCCGACCTGCTCTTCCCGGTAGCGGCGCTGCGGCTTACGCACTCGCGCCCGCTCGGTCACCGGGACATTCTCGGCGCGGTCATGTCGCTCGGGCTTGAACGCGCACAGATAGGGGACATAATCGTGGGCGAGCACACAAGCAGTCTCATCTGCCTGCGCGCCAACCTCGACTTCCTGCTGATGAGCCTCAGCCGCGCAGGCAGGCTTCCGCTCGAGACATCCGAGCTCCCGCTTAACGAGCTCGTACCTCCGGAGCGAAAAACCGAGCGTGTCACCGTGACCGTCGGCTCGCCCCGGCTGGACGCGATAGTCGCGGCGGGATTCCGGCTCTCGCGTGAGGAAGCACAAGACGCAGTGCGGCGCGGGCTGGTCTCGCTCAACCACCGCCCCGTTGACAAGCTGCACCGCGAACTGCGGGAGGGCGACCTCGTGTCGCTGCGCGGACACGGGCGGCTCATCGTCGCCGCATTTGCCGGCGAAAGCCGTCGCGGGCGTCTTCGGGTGGAGCTTGAACGGTTTGTGTGAGCATATAATTCAAACAGGGAACCCTTTCCGGGTTCCCTGTCTCGTTTTTTATCACAGTTCGCCAACGAACTTTTCAAGCGTACTGCGGATCTCCTCCGCGCGTTCCATTGTCTCTCCGCGCGCGAGAATGTAGAACTTTATCTTAGGCTCTGTGCCGCTCGGTCGAATGAGTATCTTGCTGCCGCCCTCAAACCGGTACTCAAGCACATTCGAGTCGCGAAGCTCCATCTCGCTCCACTCTCCACTTTCAATGTCATAGCTCTTGCCGGTGAGGTAGTCGCTCCGACCAATGAGCTTCAGTGCGCCGGGCAGCGCCACCCTGCCTTCGCGGAGCTCCTCCATCAGCTTTGCCATCTTCTCCGCGCCGTCCAGTCCGGGCATGACCTTGCTTATCGTCTTCTCCGCAAACGCACCATAGCGCCGGTAGAGCTCCTCAAGCCCGTCTATGAGGGTCATGTTCCGCGCAGCGTAACTCGACGCCATCTCGCAGAGCAGGAGCGACGCGGTCACCGCGTCCTTATCACGACAGAAGTCGCCGATGAGATACCCGAACGACTCCTCAAACGAGAATATGCAGGTCTTTCCGAGCGCGGAATTCTCGTTTATGCACTCTGCAATAAACTTGAACCCGGTAAAGGTCTTGTAATACTCCACGCCGTTAGCCTCCGCGATGACCCGGGGCATATCGCTTGAAACTATGCTTCCGACCGCAAACGGCTTTTCCGGCATTTTCCCGCACTTTTTCCGCGCGTTTATAATATAATCGAGCAGCAGTGAACCGGTCTGGTTTCCGCTCAGCACGCGGAAGCTGCCGTCCGCCGCGCGCGCCATCACGCCGACGCGGTCACTGTCCGGATCGGTACCGAGAATAAATGTCGCGCCCACCTTTCCCGCAAGCTCGACCGCAAGCGCAAAGCCCTCCGGATTTTCCGGGTTCGGGCTAACGACGGTCGGAAAATTGCCGTCTATGACCATCTGTTCGGCGACCGGGTATATGGAGCTGAACCCGGCACGACGGAGCGCCTCCGGCACGAGCTTATACCCGCACCCGTGGAATGGGGTATACACTATGCTCAGACCGCTCGTCGCAACATGTGAAAGGTCGATAGCCTCCCCGAGCGCACAGTCCAGAAACGCCTCGTCGGTCTCATCGCCGAGTATACGCACGAGCCCCGCAGCCTTTGCTTCCTCGAGCGGCATGCGCTTCGCGCCGGTGAGAACGTCAATCTTCGCGTTCTCCTTCTCGACCGTCTCGGCGGGCTCCGGCGGAAGCTGCGCGCCGTCCTCCCAATACGCCTTGTATCCGTTGTACTCCTTGGGGTTGTGCGAAGCGGTGATGTTGATGCCTGCGATGCAGCCGTACTTGCGTATCGCAAAGCTCAACTCGGGAGTGGGTCGCAGGCTCTCGAACAGCAGAACGTTTACTCCGTTTGCCGCGAGCACCTCCGCCGCCGCCTCCGCAAAACGTCTCGAATTTATCCGGCAATCGTGTGCGACCGCAACACCGCGCTTCTCGCCCTTCTCGCGGAGCACCAGATTCGCCATCGCCTGCGTGGTCTGCATGACTACGTAGATGTTCATGCGGGCTATACCCATGCCCATCACGCCGCGCAGACCCGCCGTTCCAAATTCCAAAGGCGCGTAAAACCGGCTCTCTATCTCGTCACGATCACCGCGGATCGCCTCGAGCTCTTTCCGTTCCTCGTCGGTAAGCACCGGGCTGGCAAGCCAGCGCTCATACTCTTTCATGAAATCCATAGCGCTATCCCTTCTTTACTTATTTTCGTTTCCCGGTCATGCTACCCTTCGAAGCTCTTCCGGGTCGTCTGTATAACTCCCTGAATGTTGTTCAGCTTTGCCATTATCAGCTTGAGCATAGCGAGGTCTTTCACCTCAACCGCGAGGTTTATCGCCGAAAACCCGTCCTCAAGCCGTCTCGCCGTCATAGACACCACCTGAACGTGCTGCACCGCAAGTGCGTTCATCACGTCCACAATAAGGTTCTGGCGGTCGCGCGCGGAGAGCTCAAGCCCGGTAGTGAATCGCTCACCCGGTTCCTCCGCCCAGTAGACGTTTATCCAGCGCCCTCGCTCGTGCGCGCGCCCAAGCGTCTCGACATTTTGACAGTCGGTTCGGTGTATCGACACGCCGTAACCTCTCGTCACAAAGCCTATTATCTCGTCGCCCGGCACCGGCATACAGCAGCGCGAAAACTTGACAAGGCAGTTTTCCACTCCCTCGACCACGACCCCGCTCTCGGTCTTTTTCGGGCGCTTCTTCTGGGGAATGACGGCTTTGCCGGTCGCTATCCGACCCTGACGCAGCAGCTCATCGCGCACACGGTTTGCGGCGCGCATCGCGGTGAGCCCGCCATAACCTATCGCGGCATACATCTCGTCGAGCGAACCAAAGCTCACCCGGCGGAGCACCGACGGCAACACCTCCTCGGTGAGCGCAGCAGGGGATATCCCGAGCTTCTGGAGCTGCGCCTCAAAACGTGCGCGCCCCTCCGCGATGTTCTCCTCCCGCTTCTCGCGCTTGAACCACTGGCGTATCTTATTGCGCGCCTCGCTCGTCTTTGCAAGATCAAGCCAGCCACGGCTCGGTCCGTGCTCCTGCTTTGTGGTGATGACCTCGACTATGTCCCCGTTCTGGAGCTGGTACTCGTATCCCACCATCCGCCCGTTCACGCGAACTCCGTTCATGCGGTTGCCGACGCCGGTGTGGATGGCGTACGCAAAGTCGATCGGCGTCGCTCCCGCCGGCAGGTTGATGACGTCCCCCTTCGGCGTAAATACGAACACCTCGTCGGCGAACATGTCTATCTTGATGTTGCTGAGGAACTCGTCAGCGTCGGTGTCCTCCTGGCTCTCGAGCAGACGGCGCACCCACTCGAGTTTCAGGTCGGTGTCCTTCTCGCTTGTCTGCACCCCCTCCTTGTACTTCCAGTGCGCCGCTATACCGTACTCGGCGGTGTGGTGCATCTCCCAGGTGCGTATCTGCACCTCGAACGGCATGCCTTCCCTGCCAATCACCGTAGTGTGCAGCGACTGGTACATGTTTGGCTTCGGGGTCGAAATGTAGTCCTTGAACCGCCCTGGCATCGGCTTGTATATGTCGTGGACGATGCCGAGCACGTTGTAGCAGTCATTGACGTCATCCACTATCACCCGCACCGCATAGAGGTCGTATATCTCGGCAAGCGACTTGTGCTGATTATACATCTTGCGGTATATCGAATAAGCGTGTTTCAGGCGACCCTGTATCTCTGCCTTTATGCCCACCTCGGCAAGCTTGGCACCTATGCGCGCACGGACATTGTCCAGAAAATGCGAATAGCTGTGGTCGACCTCTGCGACCTTCTCGCTTATCTCGGAATACCCTATCGGGTCGAGGCAGCGCAGCGCGATGTCCTCAAGCTCCCATTTGACGCGCTGCATTCCTAGCCGGTGCGCGAGAGGGGCGTATATCTCCATCGTCTCGAGCGCCTTCTCGCGGCGTTTCTGGTCGCTCCAGTACTGTGCGGTGCGCATATTGTGCAGACGGTCCGCAATTTTTATTAGGATGACGCGGATATCCTTCGCCATTGCGAGGAACATCTTTCGCAGATTTTCCATCTGCTCATCCTCTTTGTAGGTGTACTGCACGCGGGTCAGCTTACTTACACCGTCCACTATCTCGGCTATATGTTGCCCAAACCGCGCACGAACGTCCTCAAAACCGAACTTGGTGTCCTCGATTACGTCATGCAGCAGCGCAGCGACTATCGAGTCGACGTCCAGCCCGATCTCCTGCGCTATCTCCGCGACGGCGACAGGGTGCATTACATATGGCTCACCCGAGCGGCGCGTCTGCCCCTCATGGGCTTCGAGCGCAAACCGGTACGCATCGCGCACCCTGTCCGCGTCGGTCTTTGACATTTTTGCGCAGATGTTCTCTACTCTGCGCCCATATTCGGCTGTCAATTTCTCATAATCGTCCACTGCATTTCACTCCTTCCCATCGTCCCCCGCGCGCGAACCGCTTATCGGTTCGCCGATCTTCTCGCGCAGCCTCGCAAGCGTCGGTGAACGCCGGAGGTCTGCCTGCTGATCGCGCACACGATCTATCGAGACCGTCTCTCCGTCGTCGCGGTATTCCAGCACCCCCGTCTCCGCAAACGCCTCGAGGCACACCATTATACGCGCGTACCCAAGCTGCAGGTGCTCCTCGCGGCATATGCGCCGGCACATCGCACTTATTCCGGTCACAAATCTCTGCCGCTGACGCAGCCCCCGCTTCAGGTGGCGCAACACACCCACAAAGTCCCCACGCTTTGGCATAAGGAGCTGCGCCTGCTCGCGCGTAAGCTCATGTCCGTCCTTAAATCCGCGGAAGAGCACCATCTCGCTTATAAATCGACTCATCTCCTCCGGAGGACCTTCAATGCCTCTCAGTACAAGGGTGACCTGCCGCTCACCACGTCTCGTCGAAACCGAGAGCAGGCAGAGCGCATCCCCCCTGTCCCCGTCGCATATCTCGAGCGCGGACGGATCTGTCCCAAAACAGAACGCCGGAAACTCGCGCCCGCCACAGCGAACTATCATGCGCGCACTGTGCCCCCATCCGACCGGGACATATGAATCTATCTCCACGTCGGGCAGTATGAAAAGCGGCGGCTCGTTTCCGAGCCCAAACGGCTCCAGCCACTCGAGACCATCCACCAACTCGGGGGTGATGAGCTCAGGACCCAGCATCGCGTCAGCGTATATGTGAGGCACCGGCAGCTCGAGCGAAAACTCGGCTACAAGCTCACGGAATAGCGGAATATTCTCCTCCTTTATGGTGAAGCCCGCGGCATACTCGTGCCCGCCCCAGTTTTCAAATAGGTACTCCGCCCGCCGCATCAGTTCTAGAATGCTCACTCCGTAAGCGCTACGCACCGACCCTTTTCCGAGCCCGTCCGCCTCGCCCACCGATATCATGAACACCGGTCGCGCATACCTCTCGCTCATCCTGGACGCAGCAATTCCCGCAATTCCGGGCTGCCATCCTTTTCCGACGAACACAAGAGCCGAATGGACTTTTTTGTCTCCACTGCTGCGCCGCTCCCTGTCCAACTCGGAGGCTATCTGTTCGAGCAGCATATTTTCCGCCGCTTGGCGCTGCCTGTTCATCTCGCAGAGCCGCTTCGTGAGCTCCTCCGCGCGGTGCCTGTTCTGTGTCAGCATGAGCTCGACCGCGTCTGAGGCGCTGTCCATTCTGCCCGCCGCATTGAGTCTTGGAGCCATGCTGAATGCGATAGCCCTGCTCGACACCTGGTCCGGCGTGACCTTACACTCCTCTGCCAGCGCCTTGAGCCCCGGTCGCTCCATGCGGCGTATCCGCTCCATACCGAGCGAACAGAGCGCCCTGTTTGACCCGATCATCGGTGCGACATCCGCAATCGTCCCGAGCGCCACAAGGTCGGACCACTTGTCTACCAGCGTGTCTCGCGCTTCCGCGCCGTCCACCGCGAGCGCGAGCATGAACGCAACTCCCACCCCCGCAAGCTCACGCGCAACGCTCCCTCGCTGCGGATTTACCACCGCCACCGCCGCCGGGCGCTCCCCGGTACACTCGTGGTGGTCGGTTATGACCATGTCAACGCCCAGCTCAGCCGCACGCTCAGCCGCGGAACAGGCTGTGCTCCCAGAATCGACGGTTACTATGAGCTGTGCACCGCATTCACACACCCGCTCCACGCTCTGCGGTGTGACACCATATCCATCCACCCGCCCCGGGATAAACGACTTGCAGTCCACGCCCTTGGCGCGCAGCCACCCGGTGAGCAGCGCAGTCGCGGTGATACCGTCCACATCGTGGTCCCCGTGCACCACCACGCGCTGCCCCTGTTCTATCGCGAGGCGGAGACGGGTCGCCGCTTCGGGCATGTCGGGAAGAAGCATTGGGTCAGGCAGGTCGTCCGCCGTGCAGCAGAAGAGGTGGTGGGCAAGCTCGGGCGTGCGTATCTTCCGCGCGGACAGCACCTTCGCGGAGAGGGTCGGGATGCCGGAGGCTACAAGACTCTTCTCCGCCTCCTCGTCACCGCTGCGAAGTATCCACAGCTTATTTCTCATATGCACCCTGACCCTCCTCTCTCATTGGTCCAAGCAGCTACCTTCCGCTGCGAAGCGTTATCACCGGCAGGTGGAACCTGTTGCCGAATCTCGGCACTCCCGCAGTGTTTCCAAGTCCCCGGCTAACCACGAGTTCCATCCCGTTTATGTCGTAATATCCGTCTGTATTTTGCGGAAAAAGCACCCTGCCCGGACCTATAAGCCCACCGACCAGCGGCAGCCGGACAAGCCCGCCATGTGCATGTCCTGCAAGCATCAATGAAAAACCGAGCTCCGCCGCCTGCCCCGCCATGTCATACCTGTGGCAGAGCAGCACCGAGCACTCACCGTCCGACGGCAACGCCCCTGCCAGCGACTCACTAAGCGGACGTATACCGCCATATCCGTTCATGTCGTCCGCGCCCACGATGGTTATATGTGCTCCGTCCCGCTCTATGACCGTCTTGCTATCGCGAAGCACTACCGCACCCATCTGCCCGAATTCGCGGAAGAGCTGTATGTCGCTCAGCGACGCATATTCGTGGTTTCCGGGCACGTAATATACCGGCGCTATCTGGCAGAGTGCCGCGACGAACACCGCCGCATCATCCACGCTGTCCCGCCCGTCGTTGACAGCGTCCCCTGTGTACGCAATAATATCCGGCTCCGCCTCCGCCACGAGACGGAGCACCGTATCCCTGTTAAACATGTATCTGCCGTGCGTGTCGCTTATCAGCAGGATCCGAAATCCGTCGAATTCTGAGGGAAGCCCGCGCGGAAACACCTCAATATTCTCGAGCTCGACGGTGAGGTTTGAGATCGCGAGCTCAGTTCCGGTAAGTACGGTCAGCAACGCTGCAATTGCGAAAATTGTGCTTTTTCTTCTCATTTCCTATTTGCTCTGGTACTTTCTTGCTGTATTCTTTGTAGAAAACCGCTTTTCTCGGACATATATGTGCTTTGCGCTCGACCCGACGGTCCGTCGCGCGTCTGTTTCGAGCACTGGTATCGCCTCTACAAGTGGGGCAAGCGAACGAAATCCAAAATTCCGCGGGTCGAAGTCGGGCTGTTTCTTTATCAGCAGGCTGCCAAGTGTACCGAGAAACGCCCATCCGTCCTCATCGCATATGTCGCGTATCGATGAGATTATCATTTCCACTATCTTGACCGGCAGCACCTTCGCCTCCTCCGCCGCAGGGACCGAATGGCTATCAGCAGCTCGCTCCCCGCCGCGCTCATCAGCGGAGTACTCCGGCTGGTGCTCATAGGACTGTTTGTCCTCCAGCACCTCGATGTACACAAACTTGTCGCACGCCACTATAAACGGACTCGGCGTCTTTTTCTCACCGAATCCATACACCTTGACACCGCTCTCGCGCAGCCGCATGACAAGCCTCGTAAAATCAGAGTCGCTCGAGACTATGCAGAACCCATCTACCTTCCCCTCATAGAGGATGTCCATCGCATCTATGACCATCGCGCTGTCGGTCGAGTTCTTTCCGGTGGTGTATCCGAAGTGCTGCACTGGAGTTATCGCGCACTCGAGAAGCTCATTTTTCCAGCCGGAGAGCTGTTGGCGAGAAAAGTCTCCATATATGCGCTTGACCGTCGGTGTCCCATAGAGCGCGATCTCTTCCATTATCCTTTTAAGACTCTTGTATGGAATGTTGTCCGCATCTATCAGCACCGCAAGTCGCAGTTCGCTCGATTGAAGCATTTGCAGCTCCTTTCCTCTCAATAGTTTCAATTGGTCGATTGGTTTGAGCAGCTCTAATACAACAGCGCGGCGTGCCCGAAACGCCCCGTTTCTGGACACGCCGCAACCGCATTCTCAGAGTATCTTGACAGTGTATGCCACCGCCATCGCAAAGAGGTAGGCGAGCAGCAAAAACATCATGTAATACGCCGCGACCGAACCGAGAACATACGCCGCAATGCAGCACAGCGCGACTACCCCCGCCGTCAAATAGCTGAACACCCATTGCGCGTTTTTCGGGTAGAGTTCAAACTCCCTGCCGCGTATGCTGAGCACACCTCCGTTGCGGCGAAGCACGCCAAGAAGCACTGTCCACGCCGCCACACAAGCAAGTATGAACACCGTCGCCCCAAACGACCTAGCCGAAAAGTCCCGCTGCCACACGAGAAGCTCGGATATATGCCGGTAGTAGATATACATCGCAAGTATTCCGCACCCGCTCACAAGTGCAATAAAGAAGAAGTCGCGCGGATATATCATCGTTATGAGCACAAGTACCGACACCGCCGGCACCGCCGCATACATCACCTTTATACCATCAGTTCCAAAACGCGCACTCGCAAACGACGCCACCGTCAGCATCGCGCACGCAAAACAGAGATGCGCCGGCGTGAATATCTTCTGTACTCCCGCCTCCTTCTCACGGCGCAAAAGAGCTACCAGCCCGAGCACCACCGTCGCAGCCGCCGACACCCAGAACACTACCCACGACGCATAGTAGCTCGTAAGATAGCTTCCAACACGTGAGTATCCACGGTACGCAATAACCAGCACAAACAGTATCACAAAGGTGAGCATGAATACGGCAAGTATTTTATTGGTCGCATATTCCTCTGCGGCTTTATTTTCAGTTGCACTACGAAGGTTAGTGATCTTTCTTTTCGGTTTTCCGGCCATTTTTCCGTGTTCCTCCTGCCCGAGACGGGCTCATTCTACCTATATAACGGCGACGCCAGCCGAAAGTGAATACCGCATGGCGTGCGCCCCGGGTGACAGCATTTCCGAATCATTATTATACCATGTACGCAGCTTTCTGCGCAAGAGATATTTAAAAGTTTATAATTTGGGGGGAGGCAGGGCTATTCCTCTCCATCTTTTCCAGCTTCTCCGAAACCTATCCGTTCGGACGCGATGTAGCGCGGGCGACCACGCACTTCGTCACATATCCTTGAGATGTACATGCCGACAATGCCCAGGAATATCTGTGTCAGCCCGACCACAAACATCAATGCCCAGCCGAGGAAGTACAGCCCTGACACTTCGGTAACTCCCGCCAGGTTGAGTATCAGGGTTAGCAGTGCCGCGGCAGCACTCACCGCGCATACGACCACCCCCGAACCGAGGGCGAAGCGCAGCGGCTTTGACGAGAATGAGACAAGTCCGTCCTCCGCAAGACGGAGCATCTTTTTTAGCGTGTATTTTGTGACGCCGGCGGCGCGTTCATCCCGGACATACTCCACAGCCGCCTGTTCAAATCCGACCCATGCAATCATTCCGCGCAGATAGCGGTTGTGCTCCGGCATATTGCGGAGCAGTTCGCATATCTCACGGTCTATCAGCCGGAAGTCGCCCGCGTCTGTCGGTATCTCGGTCTCGGACAGTGACGCGAGCACCCGATAAAAGACGCTCGCGGTGAGCTTTTTGAACGCAGTCTCACCCTTCCGCTCTATCCGTTTTCCGTACACGACCTTTTTCCCGGCGCGCCACTGTTCAAGCATGACCGGTATCAGCTCGGGCGGATCCTGGAGATCGGCGTCTATTATGACGACGGCATCTCCGCAAGCCGCGTCTATCCCGGCGGTGACAGCCGTTTGGTGACCGAAATTCCGCGAGAAGAAGATGGCGCGGCAGTGCGGGTCGGCGGCGCAGATACCGCGCAGTATCCCGGTCGAGCCATCTGCGCTCCCGTCGTTTACAAATATCAGCTCATAGCTCCCGCCAATCCCCTCCATTACCGTGCGCAAGCGACCGTAGCTCTGTTCGAGAACCTCCGCCTCGTTGTAAACCGGGACTATTACCGAGCATGTAACTCCCATGTCCTTCCTCCGTTGCCTTTACTCAAAAATACCTGCTCCAGCCCACCAGTCTGTTGGCGTCGTCACGTATCAATCCGCTCTCCGCAAGCGACACGAAGTCGCCCTCCGCGACAACAATATGGTCGACCAGCACCACATCCACTACCGCAAGCGCCTCCCGCAACCGCATAGTCATCGACACGTCCTCGTAGGATGGCACCGCTATGCCACTCGTGTGATTGTGCGCGAGCACTACCGCGCTTGCATTGAAGCTCAGCGCGACCCCGACTCCCTGTCTTATTCCGACCTGAGCCGCGCGCACATCACCCTCCGCGAGGGTAGCTATCCCGAGCGCCTTACCCTTTGCGTCGAGGCACAACATCATCACCGTCTCACGCGAAAGACCGTGAAAACGCGGTACCAGCAGTCTTCCCGCACTCTCCGCGGAATTTATTATCTGCTCCACCGAGGCGCGCTCGCTTGTGTAACGACGGCAGAGCTCGGGCAGCAGTTTCAGCAAGGTTGCGGCATTCTCACCGATGCCCTTCACTTCGAGAAGTTCGGCATACGGCGCATCGAGCAGCGACGAGAGGCTCCCAAAGCGGTCGATCAGCTTGTGCGCGAGGACGTTCGTGTTCTGCCGCGGTATCGCGTAGAACAAAATCATCTCCACCACCTCGTGCGGCGCGAAACCGTCCAAACCCTCCTTTAGAAACCGCTGTCGCAGACGTTCGCGGTGTCCGTCGTGCTCTCCCTTAGGTTTCTGCATTCAGTTCCCTCGCTTTCGCAGCCCGCGACCTCATCCACAGTCCAACAAGGCACGCCGCGCATATCCCTCCGCCCACTATGACCATGAGCGCAACCTGAAGTGCAGGAGCCGACGACGATGCGGTTCCTTCAAGCGACTCCTCGCCAACAAAGGCACTGGATATAGCGCTCACGATGTTGAATCCAATGTGTACCGCTATCGCACCGTACAGGCTCCTGCTCCAGAGGTATGCAAAACCTATTATAAACGCCACCGGAAGCACAAATGCAATTTGCAGCGGAATGATGTGCGCGATTGCAAAGATCAGCGAGGAACCCACTACCGCCCAACCGGCTCCAAAGCCCTTTCTCAGCGTACCCATCGTCATGCCGCGGAAAACCACTTCCTCGACCACCGGCACGAGCACTCCGATGACGATCACCGTCACGATCGGGTTGCCGGTCACAAGCGACTGCCCGACAAGGTCGTTATACTGGTTTACAAGGTCCTCCGGCAGCGGCACGAGCATCATAAGCCCGCTTATCAGGAAGTTCGCCGCGAGTCCGAGCAGCAGGCAGAGCAGAACCGCAACGCCGTCAACCTGTTTCAGTCCAAACTCCTCTGAAATCTTTAGCCGCTCCGCCTTCAGCCAGAGCACCGCAACGAGCATGGCCACAAGTCCGGCGACCCCCGTTATGATAGAGGACATCTGCGCTATCTGCCAGGCGAGGTTTGTGCTCATATCCTGCACGTCACCGCCGGACACCGCAGTCCTCACTCCCTCGATAGCCCCGAGCACAACTCCGAAGATCCCGCTTACCGTGCTCTGGACCATCAGATATACGACCGGAAACAGCACCGCAAACAACAGCGACTTCCCTTTGCTCATACCTCTACCCCCGATTCGTTTGTTTCTATTTTAACCCGTAGTGATCAACCGCGCTCTCTATCTTCCCGACTATGCTAGATATCGGTATGGCGACCGTCTTTCCGTCCACGCCGCCCCACACGACCCCGACAAGCCCACTTGCCGAATATACGCCACCGCCGCTGAGACCCTGCGTCGCCTGCACCGAGCACACGAAAGAGCCACCGTACGCATATCCGAAGCTGCTTATCGTGCCAGTGCGAACGACGCTGCTCCCCGTGTCGGTATTTCCGCACACGACTACCTTGTCTCCTATCCGCAGCGCACCGGAACGCCCTATCTCGGCTGCTGCCGGGAGCTTCAGGTCGGTCTTAACTATTGCGTAGTCCATGTCCGGGTCGACATAGAATATCTCCCAGACCTTGCTCGAGCTTCCGTCGGAGGCAGTTATTTTTATCGACTTTGCATTCTCAACGACGTGTCTGTTCGTGAGTATCAGCCCTCCGCTGTTTATCACTATGCCACTCGCGGTGCCGGTCCCACCCTCCTCGAGCTCGACTGTGAGCCTTACATTCGAGGCGACGAGCTTCTCCCGCAGTGCCGCGGTGAGGTCTATGCTCTGCTCGGTTGCGGCAATGTCCGCCGTCCGCTCGCTCGGGTCGTAAGTCACCACCGCTCCGAGCGTCTCACTCAGAAATCGCAGCGGGATCATCGTACGCCCCGAGACTATCTCCGCAGGAGTATCCAGACTGACCTCTATTCCATTCACCTTCGCGACTGAACTTCCTATCTTCAGCTCTACGGTCGCGGTCCCATGCACCGCCGTGACCGTCTTTGTCGCGGCGTTCCAGCTCACCGAGCCGTATTTTTCAAATACCGCGCGCAGCGGAGCTATCAGCCGCCCGTTCCGGTTTATCGGCTGCACGTCAAACTTCACGAGTTCCCCGTTAAGTATTATGTGATATTCCCCCTGCGCCGCCTGCTCAAGCTCGCGAGAGCCGCTGAGCGCGACATGCGGGAAGTTGTACGAGTACCGGTTATCGCCGCCGGCTATCTGCCCGTAGGTGTTGTCCCCCCACGCCCAGATCCCGCCGCCGCTCTTGGTCGCAAGTGAAAACCCGGACCCCGCTGCCGCGAGCTTGACTCCGGACAGCACCTGCACAGGACGTGAACGGTCCGTTACATCCCCGGTACCGAGCTCTCCGTACGAATTCGTGCCCCACGCCCAGAGCCCACCGCTCCTGTCGAGCGCGAGGAAGTGTGTCTCGCTTGCGTAGACCTCCGACATGCTGCCCTGGAGCTTTTGCTTGACCGACGGTTTTACCTGCCAGAGCGAGCCATCCGCATCTACATACACAACGGTGGTGCTCGAAGCTGCCGCCGAACTGACACGGGAAGCGATTGCTGTCTCGGTGAGCTCACGGTCCTCCGATATGCTCCCGGACACTCCGCCGCCCCATCCGCTCAGCGAACTGCCCCTGAAAATAAGCGTGGTCGACCCGCCGCAAACGACCCGGTCCACCTCTTGTGCCACAGCACGCGGCTCGGAACTCAGTCGGCTTCCGTCCGGGTATGTATATGACGAGTTTCCCCACGCCCAGAGCACGCCGTCCTTATCCAACATATATGCGTAATTCAGCGCGGCAGCCACCTGCACCGCCCCGCCCGCCACCTCGACCGGAGAACTGCGGTTAACGTTGTCCCCAAGTCCGAGCTGACCCTGCTCGTTGTTGCCCCACGCCCAGAGCGTCCCATCCGAAGTTATGGCATAGTTCGACCAGCCCCCAGCCGCCGCCGCGATGACATCGCGCAACAGAAGCTGAGGTGTAGTGCGGTTTGTAGTGTCGCCGAGACCGAGCTGCCCATAGCGGTTATCCCCCCACACCCACAGCTCACCGTTCGTGGTGAGCAGCATCGAGTGGTACTTACCCGCGTACAGCCCGGAAACCTCCGCACCGGTATACTCTGAGCCCTGCGCGGAGCAGACAGTCGCGTCGAAAAACGACGCCGAGATAACAATTGCGAACACAAGGAAAAACGACAGCGTTCTGCGCATTCGACCGTCACCCCCTGAGCGACCAGTTCTTGCCTGTTTTGTTATATTATACGCCATATATCTCGTCCGTTCAATAACCTATACTAAAAAACGAATACCCAAAGCAGCGCACACGCGGCATAGCTCAGCAGTGTTAGGCACCAGACCCCCGCGAGCAGCCCCCGGTGCAGCGTCTTGTGCCGTGCCGAATAAAATCCGACGAGCACGCCCGCCCCACCGAGTGTCGCGGCGTATATGAGAAATTGTCGCTCCGGTACTCTCCGTCTCCGCCTGTGACCCACACCCTTCTCGCCGTTATGCACCGCGGTCCGCTTGTCGAATACAACGGTGAGCAGCGCCACAAGGTTCCACGACGCGAGCGCCGCCGCAAAAAAGTCTGCCGCAGTCACGCCTTTATACCCCTGATGATACCGTTACCCGCCGCGGTCACCCGCACTCGGACAAGCGACCCGCGCTCAGCGACGCCGCTCTCCGGTTCAAGCTCAAGCGGACAGTAGTTCTCGGTGTGACCCGCAGTCTCGGTCTCCGCAAGCAGTTCGAGGGTGCGTCCTACCTGCTGCGAAAGATATGCGGCGCGGGTCCTCGCCGCGGCGTCCGCCACAAGGTGC
Organism: uncultured Clostridia bacterium; assembly: GCA_944387575.1. Taxonomy (GTDB): domain Bacteria; phylum Bacillota; class Clostridia; order Oscillospirales; family JAAYOS01; genus CALXFK01. Next base: position 59,912 of record CALXFK010000064.1, on the reverse strand, counting down.
GCGCGGTGTTCCTTCTCTGCGCGCGGTATCTGTCCCGGCATAGAAGCCGCAAGCGTACCCTCTCTGGACGAGTACGGGAACACATGCGCCGCCGCGAGCTGTACCCGCTCCACAAATTCAAGCGTCTCCCGCAGCTCGTCGTCAGTCTCGCCAGGAAACCCCATAATTATGTCGGTGGTTATCGCCGGGTTGTCGAACCGCTCCCGCAGCCGCTGCACCACCTCCACGAACTGTTCCGGAGTGTACTTCCGGCGCATCCTTTTAAGTACACCGGCACTCCCGCTCTGCAGCGACAGATGGAAGTGCGGGCAGACCGCCCCGGTGCCCGCAAGCCGCTCCACGAGCTGCTCGTCCACCGTGGACGGTTCGAGCGACCCGAGCCGTATCCGGGCGCCGCCGTTCGCGGCTGTGGCTTCCGCCACCCGCTCCACCAGTTCGCCGAGCGAGGAACCGTTATCCACACCGTAGCTTGACAGCTCTATGCCGGTGAGGACTATCTCGCGATACCCACCGCCCGCGAGCTCGCCCGCGAGCTGCGCCGCCCGTTCGGGCGCAAGCGAACGCGGCGCGCCGCGCAGATATGGTATGATACAGTATGAGCAGAAGTTTGCGCAGCCGTCCTGCACCTTGAGGTAGGCGCGCGCATGACCCTCGTACCCGCCGGCGGGCAGCTCCTCAAAGCTGTGCCTCCCCGCGGGCGAGGATGGAGCAAGAGAGGGCTGGGTAAGACCGTTGAGGTACTCCACAACCTGTCTGCGCTCCCCGGCGCCGCCTACATAGTCCGCGCCGAGAGCTCGCACCGCGTCCGCATCCGCCTGAGCAGCGCACCCACATACGACCAGCTTCGCATCCGGACAGAGCCTCCTTGCGCGCCGTATCGCCTGACGGCTCTTGCGCGCGCTCTCTCCGGTCACGGCGCAGGTGTTTATGACTACCGCATCCGCACCCTGTTCGAGGCTCACCGCCACATGTCCCGCGCTCTCAGCAAGACGGCGCATCGCCTCACTCTCATACTGATTTACCTTGCATCCCAGTGTCAAAAATGCCACTCGCATAAATCCGAATCTCCATAGTTACTCTTTAAATGAGACGTAAAAAACCGGTTCTCGGTTCCATCCCCGCGGTATAAAATCTGCCTCCGCTACACACCCTTTTCACAAAAGCTGCGCCCGGAAATGGGCAGGAAAGGACTGAAAAAATGAAGAGAATCGTACTGGCTGCCATGGCGCTCGCGCTATTGCTTTCGCTTTCGCCGCGGGCATCCGCCGCAGTCACCACGCCGCAGGTCGCGGCAAAGAGCGCTATCCTGATGGAAAAGAGCACCGGTCGCATACTCTCCGAGCAGAATTCTCACGAAAAGCTGAGCCCGGCATCGGTCACGAAGGTGATGAGCCTTCTGCTGATATGTGAAGCACTGAACGACGGGCGCATATCGCTTACCGACATTGTCACCTGCTCGGAACATGCCGCTTCGATGGGCGGAAGCCAGATATACCTCGAACCAGGCGAGAAAATGAGCGTGGAGGACCTGCTCAAATCGGTCGTGCTCGGTTCGGCAAACGACGCCGTAGTCGCGCTCGCCGAATACCTCAGCGGGAGCGAGGACGCCTTTGTGGCTCTCATGAACGAGCGCGCCGCAGCCCTCGGCTGCCAGGACACCAATTTCCTCAACGCATGCGGACTGGACGTGGACGGGCATGTCACCTCCGCGCACGACATCGCGCTGATGAGCCGCGCGCTGCTGCTCGAATACCCCGACATCCGCAACTACACCACCATATGGATGGACAGTGTCCGCAACGGCGCCTTCCAGCTCACCAACACGAACCGCCTCATCCGTTCCTATGACGGCATGACCGGTCTGAAAACCGGCTTCACGAGCCGCGCCGGGCACTGCCTGTCCGCCACCGCCGAGCGGGACGGCATGGAACTGATATGCGTGGTCCTCGGCTCGTCCTCCTCCGCAGAGCGATTCGACGCGGCGCGCGGACTTCTCGACTTCGGCTTTGCCAACTACACTCTCTGCGAAGTCTGGCCGGAGGGCGCGCTGTCCCAGATCCCGGTGACCGGAGGGCGCGGCGAGTGGGTACAGCCCGAGATACTCTCAGGCAACTCCATCCTCATTGAGAAGAGCGCGCTGAACGGCATCGAACGCGAGGTAAACCTCGCCCAGAGCGTGCAGGCGCCTGTCGCCGCCGGAGACGTTCTCGGAGAAATGATAGTACGTTCCGGCGACACCGAGCTCCTCCGCGTGCCGATAACAGCCGCCGAAGCGGTGGAAAAACTCACCCTCGGCGACGTGTTCAGCAAGCTCATCGGGCTCGCCCTCTTCAAGCCGTGAACCCTTTTCGCGCTTTTTCCAAAACTAACGGCAATATAACTCTTCGAAATTACTTTTTGTAATTGAAGTTTACCGTTTCTAAAACATTTGGCTCCGGGGTTTCCGGAGCCAAATTTGTTTTACACAATATTATCAGTTGTCAAGCCGTGCGGCAAGCTCCTTGCCGAGCTCCTCGTATCCCGGTTTTCCGAGCAGCGCGAACATGTTCTTTTTGTACGCCTCAACGCCCGGCTGGTTGAACGGGTTGACCCCGAGCACATACCCGGATATACCGCACGCGAGCTCGAAGAAGTATATCAGCATTCCGAGGTTCTGCTCGTCGACGCGATCCATCTCGACGAGAATGTTAGGCACGCCGCCGTCCACATGCGCAAGCACCACTCCACGGCGCGCCTGCTCATTGACGAAATGCAGGCTGCGACCGGCAAGGAAGTTCAACCCGTCGACATTCGCCTCGTCCGCTTCGATAATAACGTTGCCCTGCGGATTTGCTATCTTCACGACCGTCTCAAACAGGCGGCGCTCACCCTCCTGGATGTACTGACCCATCGAGTGCAGGTCGGCGGTGAAGTCGACCGACGCGGGGAAGATTCCCTTTCCGTCCTTGCCCTCGCTCTCGCCGTAGAGCTGCTTCCACCACTCCGCCATAAAGCGAAACGCCGGCTCATAGCAGGCAAGTATTTCGGTGGTGTAACCCTTGCGGTAGAGCAGGTTGCGCGCGGCAGCATACTGCCAGACCGGGTTGTCAATATTCTTCTCGGCAAACTTGGTCATCGCCTCGTGCGCACCCGCCATCAGTGCGTCTATATCGATCCCCGCAACCGCTATCGGCAGAAGCCCAACTGCCGTGAGAACCGAGAAACGCCCGCCGATGTTATCCGGCACTACGAACTGCTCGTACCCCTCCTCGACCGCGAGACCCTTGAGCGCACCGCGCTTTGCATCGGTGGTCGCGTATATGCGACCGCGAGCACCCTCCTTGCCGTACTTCTTTTCGATGAGGTTCTTGAAGACACGGAAGGCTATCGCGGGCTCGGTGGTGGTGCCAGACTTGGAGATGATGTTTATAGAGAAGTCGCGGTCGCCGATGAGCTCGATTATTTCCTCAACAGCAGCGGCGCTTATGTTGTTTCCCGCGAAGTAGATGTCCGGAGTATCCTTCTTCTTGAGGTTATAGTTGGGCGAACGAAGGAACTCTATCGCAGCGCGCGCGCCGAGGTAGCTTCCGCCTATGCCGATGACGACAAGCGCCTTGCTGTCCGACTTTATCTTGTCCGCCGCCTTCTTTATGCGGGCGAACTCCTCGCGGTCGTAATTCTCGGGCAGACGCAGCCATCCGAGAAAATCGCTGCCCTCACCGTTGCCCTGCTCGAGCGTCTCATGCGCGCGGAGCAGCTCGGATGACATTGCAGCGACCGCCGCGCTGTCCGCAAAATTGTAAATTGCCGAAATATCGGTGCGAATCATCGTTCTATCTCCTCCAGCTTCCCCTGTCAATCCATGGAATATTTCTTCATAACGTCGGTCGCTTCCTCCATCGGGACCGAGATCATGACCGCCGCCTTGAACTGCTTCTCATCCGAGAATTTATCCAGCCACTCGAGGAACGCGGACGTCTCCGCCGGATCCTTGTCGTTGGAGACTTTGTAGAGGCTGTCTATAAATATATATGAAATGTCGTAGTTTCCCGCACAGAGACCCGCAACAAAACCGCGGAGCATCTCGTACCCGTTCATCGGGTAGTCGGTCACATCGATGAGCCGGGCGCGGTGGCTGATGTCGTAGGTCAGCCGGTTGCCGAGCTCAATGCAGACGACACTGCCAAGCTCCTGATCTATCGCCTTGTTTACCAAATCGATTACACGCTGAGTTTTGCCGGTGCCCTTCGGTCCGAGAACAACTTTAAGCATAGTACTAACCTCCTGAAATTATTCGGGGCTTTCGCCATGTGGAGCCCGCAGCACCATCCGTGCTGCCCGGCTTGCCGGCATCGACCTGTACGCCGGCAATCGGTCAGAACCGACCACGCCGGAGTTTGTGGTCAATTCCATGATAACATAAAGCCCCGCCTGCTTCAAGCGCATAGACGCTTCAATTTGTAAAAAAACCTTTAACGCGGCGGCTCACTCGTCCACCGTAGCCTCCTCCAGCAGCAGCATCGCATCCTCGAAACGCTCCGCATCCGCATCCGCGTCCGCGTCATCCGCAAGCTGCATCGTGACCACGAGCTCTCCCGCGAGCTCGACCTCCGCGACCGTTCTCCGCGCAAGCGGCAGCCACGGCGGCATCACCGCAAGCCCGCTCCAGCGGTATCCGCCGCCCTCGAGGCTCACCCGCCCCAGTCCGGTGACCGAGAAACTCCGCGAATGCATCCCGAGCCCGAGCATGTCCGCGAGCTGACCGACCATCGGGTGGCGCACAAGGTCGTAGGTCTGATACCACGCCGCGTCTATCAGCGTAGGCTCCGCGGCGTCCAGCAGGCTCATCTGGGCGTAAAGCTTTGCCGGGTCACCCTCCGCCGTCTTGCGCGCCGCTTTCAGCTCCGCCGCTGTCTGCCAGAAGCTCTTGGTGCGCGGGTCGACCGCGAGGGTCACACACGTGGAGTAGTCGCCCATTGCGGCGCAGCCGCTCTCACGCAGCTCGCTTGTCATATTAACCTCGCACCGTTCCCTCCAGGTGTACACGACAGCAGCCGCGACCGCGTCGGCACAGCTGACCCCATGCTCGCGGCAGGCGTTCTGTATAGCCGAAGTCATATTTGCGTCGAAACTGCGGCTGCATATGAGCTGCGACTGCTCCGCCGCCTTCTCACAGAGCTTGCGGTACTCGGTCTCTCCAAATGCGCGACCCTGCTGCTTCCAACGCCGGTTGCACATCTTGACCATCATCGAGAGCATACCGCTCACCTTTCGTTCCGGCTGTTCATGACTCTCCATCGGCAGCGGCGAAAGCTCTGCCCCGCCGAGCGCCGCCGCAACGTCCGAAAGCAGCAGCACCACCGAGCGCTCGTCTCCCGCGAGCCGGTGTACCCCGCAGACGAGCTGGGTCTCCCCCTCGCCCTCGAGTATCACGAAGCGCGCCATCTCCCCCGACGCGGTGTCGAACACATACTCCCGCAGATCATCCGCCGCGCCCAGCCAGTCAAACTCGCTTTCCAGCCGGTCGTGCGAGATCTCGAGCTTAGGCTCACACTGTTCGTATCCGTTCTCGCCCTCGCTTCTGCGCTCCACCCTCATTGCGAGCGAACCGTGTCTCGCGGCGGCGCGGCGTATCGCGTCCTCCAGCTCATTGACAGGGGGCGCGGGCGAGACAGATACCGCCGCTAGCACGCACGCGTTTGGTGCGTGCAGATATATTCTTTCTTTATTAAGTCGTATCATCCGCATCTCTCACTCCGGCGCGCCTATATTCTTCCAAACGCGCGGTCGAGCGCCTGCTCGATGTCGCGCAGCAGGTCATCCACGTTCTCGATACCCACCGATATTCTAATGGTACCCGGCTTGATACCCGCTTTTTCAAGCTCCTCGTCCGGGACCTGAGAGTGTGTGGTGGCTGCGGGACAGCTCACTATCGTGCGGCTGTCGCCGAGATTGGAAACTATGTTTATGAGTTCAAGCGAGTCGCAGAATTTCTCCGCCGTCGCCCGGTCCCCCTTGATGTCAAAGCAGTAGACCGAGCTCGTACCGTGCGGGAAGTACTTCTTCGCAAGTTCGCGGTAGGGCGAACCCTCGAGCTCAGGGTGGCTGACCGACTCGATGTCATCACGCGCCGCTAGCCACTTTGCCACCGCAAGTCCGTTTTCACTGTGCTTTGCCATGCGCAGCGGCAGCGTCTCCATTCCAAGCATCGTGACCCACGCATTGAATGGGGACTGACAGGCGCCGATATCGCGTAGTATGTGTGCACGCAGCTTCTGTGCAAACGCATCCGGACCGAGGTCGGCGTACACTATTCCGTGGTAGCTCGGGTCGGGCTCATTGTACTCGGGGAAGCGCGGGTTGCCGCGCCACTGGAACTTGCCGCCGTCCACCACAAGTCCTCCCATCGCGGCACCTGTGCCACAGAGGAACTTGGTAGACGAATATACCACTATGTCCGCACCATGCTCGAGCGGACGCATCAGCGCCGGGGTCGCCTCGGTGTTGTCCGCTATGAGCGGAATGCCGTTCTCATGCGCTATCTTCGCGATGGCTTCGATGTCCACGATGTCGCCGAGCGGGTTGCCAAGCGTCTCGAGGAAGTATGCGCGGGTGCGGGAGGTAGTCGCACGCCGGAAGTTTTCCGGGTCGCGCCCGTCCACCAACGTGAACTTGACGCCGAACTGCGCGAACGTCTTGCTCATCAGATTCACCGCGCCGCCATATATGTTCTTCGCAGAGACTATCTCGTCGCCCTGACCCGCAAGGTTCATAAAGCACATTGTCATCGCTGCATGACCGCTCGCCGCCGCAACCGCAGAATATCCTCCATCCAGCGCCGCTATCCTCCGCTCAAGTACTGCCGTGGTGGGGTTGGAGAGCCGGGTGTATATGTCACCGCCGTCCTCCAGCGCAAAACGACGGCGAGCAAGCTCGGTCGTGCCAAAGTCGTAGGCGGTAGTCATATATATCGGCGTCATGACCGGTCTCGGTCCCTCCGGTTCGTACCCGGCATGGACCGCAAGCGTTTCAAAACGGTAGTTTTCCATATTTAGACCTCCAATAAATATATTATTTGCTCTGAATATGCAATTTACAAATCATTGATTTATTTACTCACCGTTCACTGCGAACAAGCGAAAAATCAGCCTGCACCACTCTGCCCCCGCCGTATATCTCTCCCTCGACAAGGAATGTGACCGCCTCCACCCCTTCATTGGTGGACGCAAGGGTGAGCGCGATCGTATTCTCCATGAGTTCGCGTGAAACGCCGTCCGGAGGCTCGTTCTGCGCAAATTCGAGCGAAAAGTTTATTGTCGCTATCCCGTTTGCTATCGAGACCCCATTGACGCGGGTCCCGCGCGGCAGCGCACTCATAAACCCGTTACCGTCTATCCCGGTGGCAAGCCGCTCGCAGAGTAGCCGGTTGATGTCGAATCCTCCGCCGGTCTCGACACGCATCAACACCCCGACCGCGCCCTTCCCGTCGTCGGAGGGCAGGTACACGGTACAGTCTATCGCGTTGTCGACAAACTTCCCCTCTGCAATGTCATTTTTGTACATAGGTCCATCGAACAGCCTCTCGCCATCCACGTAGTACTGTACGCAGTCCACGTCTCCGCCTCCGCATATTGTACTTGTGACCGCAAAAAGCGTCTGTATCCGCTCGGCAAGTGGATACTCCATTATCTGCTCGAACTCCTCCGAGAAGTTCACTATGCACACCCGTTGCTCGGTGGAAACGCTGAGTACCGACGTCCCCTCCGGCAGAGTGGAGGCAAGCGAGCTGTCGTTTGGTCCCTTTATCAGCTCGTCTATCGCGTACCGCTCGAGAAGCGCAGTCTCTCGCAGCACGACATTTCTCGTCTCTTTTACGACGTACTGTGTATTGCCGTCGCTGAAATACACCGACACCTCCCGCTCGACCGGTTTGAGCGACAGGTCGCCGGTCACTATGTCCTCCACCTCAAGCATGCTCCTACCACCGGTCATGTACGGCTGTCCGGATACGGTGAAACTAACGCCGGTCACCCCGTCGATCCCACACAGCGTGAGGGTCGCGCAAGCCTCCGCACCCGCGAGCTCCACGCCCTCCATTTCGAGATACCGTTCGTTGAAATCTATAGTGACCTCCCCGCCGTCGTAGGTGATACCCGCGACCTGCACGCCCTCCAAATAGGGAGACTGGTGGTCGCCGGTCCCCTGAAGCAGCGCGAGCATTGCGGCAGTGACCTTGTCCGCATTACGACCCACCGTTATTTCAGCACTGACAAGCGGATCCACCCCAAGGTCATCTGCTATCTGGGAGAGAAACCACAGTGTTATGCTCTCCCCCTGCGTCTGCCGGTTTGAACATCCCGCAGCGGCACAGAACAACGCCAGCACACAAACCAGCGCACAAAGTCTCCGTCTCATCCTTTTGCCCTCCTGCCAGCCGCCGGGAATACGACCGTTATCCGAGTGCCCTCCCCGAGAGTGGACTCCACCTCTATGCTGCCTCCAAACTGCTCGACCGCCGTCTTGACTATCGCAAGCCCGAGACCGCTACCTCCCGCCTCGCGCGAGCGAGCCTTGTCCACGCGATAGAACCTCTCAAACACCCGGTCAACTTCCGCCTCCGGGATACCAACGCCGGTGTCCGCGACTATGAGCGTGACCTGCTCCTCCTTGCCATACAGGAATACGTGCACTTCCCCGTTCGGGTGGTTGTACTTGACCGCATTCTCCATTAAATTGAACACTATCTGGTATACATCGTCCGCATTCGCATCGATTATGCACTTCTCGTCCAGCGACAGCTCGATGCTGATGTTCTCCCCTGCTGCAAGCGGATTGAGGTTTCGCGTGACCCGCTGTACCACGCCCCCGACATCGACAGCACCTATCTTCGGGCGCTTCGCGTCCAGGCGTGAGACGTTGAGAAGGCTCTCGGTGAGCCGCGTGAGGCGATCGGTCTCCTCCCCTATGCCCTCGATAAACTCGCGTATCATCTCGGGAGGCATATCCTCGCTTCCAAGAATGGAGTCGACCAATATTCTCACCGACGCAAGCGGCGTTTTCAGCTCGTGCGATGCGTCGCTTACAAATCTGCGCCGCATCTCCTCCGACTTCTTTAACCGGTCACTCATAGTGTTGAACTCGGCTGCGAGCTCACTCAGTTCGTCAGTGCCGTTCACCTTCGCGTGCAAGCCGTACTTTCCGTCCTGCATTCGGCGGATGACCTTGAGCAACTCGGCTATCCTTCGGGTGAGCAGTCGGCTGAGAAGAAGCGATATTATTATTACTCCTACACAGACAATGACCGATATTCGAACGAGGTTGCTCTGCATGTCGTACAACAGCCCGCCGAGCTCGTCGTCCACCTCGTACAGGTAGACTGCACCCACGATCTCACCCTCGACCATGATGGGCGCCGCGGCGCGTGAGGTTATCACCCCGTCCTGATACTCGCAGAACACGGTATCGTTTCCGTCCATTGCAGCTCGCAGGTCGGTGAGAAGCACGAGCTTTCCCTCTGTGTTCTCGCTTGTGGAGTTGTCGTACACCGAATAGAACTCATCGTCTACCACCACCACGCGAAGCGACCGCTCCGCGCCGAAATCTATCGCCTCGTACACACGCCGCGAGCTCTCCTCGGTCATCTCCCCAATGCCGGAGAGAGTGGAGGCAAAGAGCACTGCGCGGTCCTCCATGGTGTCCTGCTTCGAACGGAATATGAAGTTCCGGCTGACCCGAGCGGGATATATATCAAGGATCGCGAGCACAGCAAAAATGATGGCGATGTATGTCATCGCCACCTTCAACTGTATTCGCGCACGGGGACGAAAGCGGCGCAGTTTTGCCGCCGCTTTCGCCTCGACTATTCCGTTTTTGTTTTCGCTTGTGCGGTCTGCGGGACCTCCATGACCTGCGTCCTTGACCGCTCCGTCGGTTACGGACGGGTCATGCCTTGAAATAGTAACCCACTCCCCATTTAGTCATAATGTGCTCAGGACGGGCAGGGTCCCGCTCGAGCTTCTCGCGCAGGCGGCGGATATGCACGTCCACCGTCCGGATGTCGCCCGGGTACTCATATCCCCAGACCACATTGAGCAGGTTCTCGCGGCTGTAAACGCGGTCGGGGTTGTTCATCATCAGCTCCACAAGGTCATATTCCTTTGCGGTGAGGTCGATGGTCCGTCCGTCGATGTACGCATTACGGCTGTACGAGTCAAGCTCGATGTGACCGTGGACGATACGTCCGGGCGGGTTCTCCTCCTTCTTTGCGGGGGTGGCGGCGCGGCGAAGTATCGCGCGCACACGCACCTTGACCTCCATTATGTTGAAGGGCTTTGTGATGTAGTCATCCGCGCCATACTCGAAACCTATTATCTTATCGGTGTCCTCGCTTTTCGCGGTGAGCATAATTATCGGCACCTTCGAGAACTCGCGTATACGGCGGCACGCCTCCAGCCCATCCATTTTGGGCATCATCAGGTCGAGCAGCACAAGGTCAATCCCGCCGCGGCGAACTATTGCGACTCCCTCCTCGCCGTCATACGCGCACTCGACCTCATAGCCGTCGTTTTCGAGGTTGAATTTCAGCCCCTTTACCAGCAGCTTCTCATCATCTACGACCAGTATTTTCATATCCTTCTCCTTCTTTGGTAACACCGGGCGGGAACGTCTGTCCGTTCTCCGTGACCCGGTAAATCTCTCTTGTTTCGGTTACTGTTGCCCTGTTCTGCGGCGCCGCTATCGCTTGGATATCAAAAATATCCTCTCAGCAAATCCTCCGCGGCTCTCTTCCTTCTCTCTGCACACCGACATGAGTTCCTCTCTCGTTACGCCGCGCGCCTCCGCAAGCGCAAATGCCACTTCCAAAATGTCCGCCAGCTCCTCGGTCTCTCCGCTCGCATGATATTCGGCAACTTCTTCGTCGAGCTTCTTTTCAAGGCACTCAATGTATTCATCAGCCTGTAAAACTCTTATAACCGCTTCTTCACCATGACTTCTTATCATTTCAGGGATCTTGTCTCTGACCAGTTTATTGAATTCCATAATACCTCCCTCGCCCAATTCGCGCTTTGTTTATTATTTTTATATTGTTTCAGCTAACCGCATCTGCTATAATATGCTATACTAACAGCGGCTGACAGCGGCTGAGGACGCGGCAAGACACATCCCGGTCAGAGTGGCACGCGATTTCCCGTCATGATATATTGTAACACATTTCTCTGGAGAAGAAAATGAAAAAATTTAAAATTCTTGCTCTTTTTTTGCTCATCGCCATTTTAGCCCCCACATTGCCCACATCTGCGTTCGCCGATGCATCCTCTCCCCCCGAGATAGCCGCAGCGCGGGCACTGCTGATGGACCCGGCGAGCGACACGGTGCTGTACGAAAAGAATGCCGATGAGCAGGCGAGCCCCGCCTCGCTTACCAAGATAATGACCGCGCTCATAGTGCTCGAGGAGGCAAACCTAGACGACATGGTCACGGTCTCCCAGAGTGCGCTTGATGACCTCCATCCGGACAGCTCTATCGCCGGGCTGTATGCGGGAGAGGAGATACTTATGGAGTACCTGCTCGACTGTATTCTCATCGCCTCTGCAAACGACGCCTGCAACGTCGTCGCCGAGCACCTTTACGGCTCGATAGATGCGTTTGTCGACCGCATGAACGAGCGTGCAGCCGAGCTCGGGTGTACAAACACACATTTTATGAACACGCACGGGCTCACTGAGGAGGGGCACTACTCCTCCCCGCGTGACATTTACAAGATAACCCTTGCCGCCCTCGAAAATCCGCACTTTCTCGAGATATGCAACACCGCAAGCGTCATCATTCCCGCGACCAACAAGAGCGGTGAACGCACATTTTTCACTACCAATCATCTCATTTCCCGTCTCAAGAACCCGAACTACATCTACCACTACGCGAAGGGCATAAAGACCGGTCACACGTCTGGTGCCGGATACTGCCTTGTAAGCTCTGCCGAGAAGGATTCGAGCTACTACATCTGCGTCGTGATGGGTTCGGTATACGACCAGGAAACTGAACGCATAATGAGCTTCGTCGACTCGAAGAACCTGTATGAGTGGGCATTTGACTGCTACTCGATACAGCAGCTACTCGACCCGACGAAGGGACTGTACGAACTTCCGGTCTCGCTCAGTTCGGACGCCGATTACGTTGTACTGAAGCCGGAATCCGGTCTCGATGCACTTCTGCCCGACACATTCGACATCGAGCAGGTCGAACTCGAGGTCACAGTGGATTCTCCCGAGGGGGTGGATGCGCCGGTGGTCAAGGGAGACACGTACGGCTCGGTCACGGTAGTGTGGAACGGAAGAGAGTACGGCACTATCCCTCTCATTGCGATAAACTCGGTCTCACTTGACAAGACCCTGCTGTATGCACAGGAGGTCAAGGGCTTCTTCTCGCAGCCATGGGTGCTGTTTGTAGGGCTTGCGATAGTGCTCCTGATAGTCGGGTACATCATATTCGTTATAGCTATTAACTCCCGTCGCCGCCGCAACCGCCGCAGCCGCGGTTACCGTGGTCGCCGCTGAGCTTTAACTTTTAAAGGGCGAACTCACATGAAGTGAGTTCGCCCTTTTCGTTTGACCTTTGAGCCTATCACACCTCGGCGATCAGCTCTATCTCGCAGAGCACGCCCTTCGGCAGCTCACGCACCGCAACGCACGAGCGAGCCGGAAGCGAAGTGAAATACTTTGCGTAGACACCGTTGAACGCCGCGAAATCTGCCATGTCCCGCAGGAAGCAGGTGGTCTTGACTACCTTGTCAAACCCGGTCCCCGCAGCTTCGAGCACTGCGGCGAGGTTCGCTATGACCCGCTCAGCCTGCGCCTCGACGTTGTCGCCGCACACCTCTCCGCTCACCGGATCGACCGGTATCTGACCCGAAGTGAACAGAAATCCGCCGCTCACAAAAGCCTGCGAATACGGTCCTATTGCGGCGGGCGCCGCCTTTGTCTCGATCTTTTTCATTCTAATTTCCTCCAATATATTCTCACGCATAAGCGCGGTATGCAAAAGTTATTATCTGAGCGCGGGTACACACACCGTCCGGCGAGAACACTCCATCCGCCGTCCCCTCAGCAATCCCACACGAATACGCCCAACTTACCGCATCGGCATACCCGTCCGGAACGTCTCCGAACACGCACCCTCGCCACGGCTCCGGGCTGCCCGCTGCGCGGTAGAGATACTGCGCAGCATCCGCGCGCGTACATAGCGCATCAGGATCGAAATCGCCATTCACCACTCCGTTCTCTCTCGCCCAGCTCTCCGCCGCCGCATATCCGTCGATCTCCGCTGCCACCACAGGTTCCTGTGCACGGTAGATAAAGGTGACTATCTGTGCATGTGTACACATTTCGTCCGGCGAGAACACTCCATCCGCCGTCCCTTTCGCGATGCCGTTTGCCTCCGCCCACGCCGCCGCGCGCTCATAGTACGCGCCGGCTTCCACGTCGTCAAATTCCGCGGTGTACAGCTCTCCGAGAACTGCGCACGCCACCCCCCAGCGCTCCCCGCTGCGGTATGCCGCCGCGCTCCCCGGTTCGGCAAACACGCCGTCCGGACACGCTACCACCTCCGGCTCGCCTCCGGTCAGGGCGATGCAGCACACGAGCTCGCCTTCCGCCGAATACGCGGGCACAAACCCGCCCTCCGGCTCGCCGAGCCATGCCACATTCCCGCACTCGCCGGGCAGTTCCACTCGTTTGCCGCCGTCTGTGACGATCACCGGCTCACCGCCAAACTGCGCCGCCGCGCATCCGTCCGAAAACACACTTATACTCTCATACTCGAACGGTATCACAGTGCTTCCAGTGCCGTCCACAGCGCCCCACAGTCCGTCCTTTTTTACCGCCCAAAGCCCGCAGGAGAAAACGCCGTCCTCCCCGCTCTCGTACTCCTCAAACTGAGGCTCGATTACCCAGTTCCCGCTCTCGTCCAGAAGCCCCACAAGCCCGGTCTTATCTCCGTCCGCCGCGCTCCGTGCGACCACGGCTCCGTCGGTCACCGCGTCTATCCCGCCGATCGCGTCGGCTGAGACGCTTCCGGGGTACACTCGCACTATTCTGCCACTTTTCTCCATCAGGAAGCACTGAAATCCTCCCACACCATTCTCGGCGCGCACAGGTATCAGTCCGTCCGCCGCGTCCCCGGTCACTACAAACCGGTCGAACGGCAGCGACGGGTCACGCGCGAGCTTGGTCATAACGTCCCCGGCATCCGGCAGTATCTCCTCGCCGGTCTCGAGCAGGAATGCACGCCCGCCGATACGAACCACCCCGTCCGAGTAGCTAACACTTATCTCAGGCAGCTCTCCGAGCAGCGCAGTAAACGGCTCCGATATTTCGGTCCCGTCCCCGAATCGCTGACGCGCCTCGAACACCATCTCTCTGCCGTCACGCCAAATAGCGACCAACCGACAGAGCATGTCCTCCCGCTCCCCGTCCGGCGCATAGACAGTGACGGTATAGAGCGGCTTTGCGGCGACCGCCACAAGCTCGGCATCTGGCTCGCCCGCAGCAAGCGTATCCATCCACACGTATTCAAACCCGGTGACACAGCGACCGTCCGTTCCTACCGGAGCATACCTCCCGTCCCGCTCCGCCGCTGCATATCCAGTCTTTCCAAAACTGCCCAGCCGGTCAAACTCAGCGGCACCTACCCTGCGCATCATCAACCCGACGGAGGCAGACTGCTCCTGCGGTGTTGCGGCGTAAGCCGACGCAGATAGGCATAACATTAGCGCAAGCAACATGGCGATATTGCGTTTCAACAGTTTCAACGGGGCTCTCCTTCCAACATGAAAACAAGGATCCAAGACCACGACCCACAGCACGCAGTGTTACTGTACCGTTCCTATGCTGCGGTGTGCTTCGGCAACTGTTCCATTATAACATAGTTTTTCCATCAGTGCACCCCCTATTTTGCGCTCGCAGCACAGCACGGAACACCGCCCGCCGGGACGGTCGGTGGCACATCCGGCGGGCGGTTGGTTTTTTAAATATGCTCTTGCCTATCTGCGGGGCACATTTTGGGTGTGAGCCGGGGGCGACGGACGGGAATTGTCCTCCGAATATAGGTAACGCATGGACTCAGGGAAGTACTTGTTCCAGGCGGTCATGTAGTGCGTCTCACGAGAATCCACGAGCATGGCTATCTGGGTCGGGTTCAGACCGAGCTTCTCTTTCATGACGCGGTACACCTCTATTGCCGGACCGAGAAGTTCGGCGTCGATGTTCTGGTCGCCGTTGAATATAAATATACGTGAATTTGCGAGCCGCGACGCATCATACTGCTCGATAAGCGACATGCAGCTCTTGTCCATTATGGCGAATGCGGGGGAGAACACAAGTGCCCTTCCGAACACGTCCGGGTCGCGAAGCGCCATATAGAACGACTGCAATCCTGCCATCGACGCACCGCCGACGCCGGTGTTCGCCGCATCTGGAAGCGTCTTAAAGTTCTCGTCGATAATCGGCTTGAGGTAATCGCGCACGAAATCGGCGTACAGGTGCCCGCAGGCGGTGGGTTCCGGGGTACCGGGGCGGTGGGGGATCGGGTGTCCGGCGTCCTGCTTGTACGGCGGCAGAAGCTCGCTTCCGCGGTCGTCCGAGGTGTCGATACCCACTATGATGACCTCGATATTGTCATTCTTCAGCGCGCGCATCTCGCGGTCGATATACCACTTGAACTCGTCGACGCCCGCACCCACGAACAGGTTCTGCGCGTCGTGCATGTACATTACCGGATATCGGCGTTTACCGTCGTAACCCTCCGGCAGCCAGACACGTATCGTCCTGTCCCGTTTGTCCGGGAAGGTGACCATCTTGGTCTCAAACGTGAGAAGCTCACCGTACTCAATGACCTCCGGCTTGTAATACTTTTTCAGTTCAATTCCCATCTTCGTTCCCCTTTCTCGCTGTCTGATTTTCTCTGCGGCAAATCTATTGTGATCATTATATCATGGGAGACCCCTGACTGTCCCTTCAAATTGTACATTATGCGGTGTGCAGGCAAAAAATCCACCGGCGCAAAACGCGCCGGTGGGTAACGCTTATTGTAAAACTCAGTATGCAACTCCCTGTGCAAGCATCGCCTCGGCGACCTTCAGGAAGCCGGCAATGTTAGCACCCGCAACGAGGTTGCCCTCGCAGCCATACTCCTTGGCTGCCTTCTCGGCACTTGCATAGATGCCCTTCATTATGTTGTCGAGACGCTCGTCGACCTCTTCCGCCGACCAGCTCAGACGCAGGCTGTTCTGGCTCATCTCGAGACCGGAGGTCGCAACGCCGCCGGCGTTTGCAGCCTTCGCAGGTCCAAACAGCACGCCCGCCTTCTGGAATGCGGCGACCGCATCCGGAGTGCTCGGCATGTTGGCGCCCTCGGCGACCGCGTAGCAGCCGTTGGCAATGAGGGTCTTCGCGCTCTCGCCGTCGAGCTCGTTCTGGGTGGCACAGGGCAGCGCGATGTCACACTTAACGGTCCAGATTTTGCTGCAGCCCTCGGTGTAGACCGAGCCGGGCACGCGCTTCGCGTACTCGCTTATGCGACCGCGCTCGACCTCTTTTATCTGCTTCATGACGTCGAGGTTGATGCCGTTCGCATCATAGACGTATCCGCCCGAATCGCTCATTGCGACGACCTTGCCACCGAGAGCGGTCGCCTTCTCGCAGGCGTAGATAGCGACGTTGCCCGAGCCGCTGATAACGACGGTAGCGCCCTGGAAGCTCTTGCCGGCAGCGGCGAGCATCTCACGGGTGAAGTAGCACAGACCGTATCCGGTCGCCTGGGTACGGATGAGCGAGCCGCCGTAGGTGAGACCCTTGCCGGTGAGCACTCCGGTAAACTCGTTGCGCAGACGCTTGTACTGACCGAACATGTAGCCTATCTCACGTGCGCCCACGCCAATGTCGCCGGCGGGAACGTCGGTGAACTGACCGATATGCTTGGAAAGCTCGGTCATGAACGACTGGCAGAAGCGCATGATCTCTCCGTCGCTCTTGCCCTTCGGGTCGAAGTCGCTGCCGCCCTTGCCGCCGCCCATCGGCAGACCGGTGAGGCTGTTCTTGAATATCTGCTCGAAGCCGAGGAACTTAAGTATCGATGCGTTGACCGACGGATGCAGGCGCAGACCGCCCTTGTACGGTCCGATCGCGCTGTTGAACTGGACGCGGAAGCCGCGGTTGACGCGGACCTTGCCCTCGTCGTCCACCCAGCTTACACGGAAGGTAATGAGACGCTCCGGTTCGACAATGCGGTCGATGACGCCGGCGGCAACTATGTCCGGGCGGCGCTCGACAACCGGCTCGAGCGACTCGAGCACTTCGCCAACCGCCTGCAGGAACTCGCTCTCACCCGCGTTCCGCTTTTCGACATCCGCATAGACTTTTGCAAGATATTCGCTTTTGAAATTCATACCGTCAATCCTTTCACTAAATTAAGTAGGATAAAACAACACTGTCAAATGACTTTTCTATTATATAACCGTCCTTCGTCAATTGCAAGTATTTGGACAAAAAATTATATATTCTGCGAAAGAGCACACAAACGGTCAATCCGACAACCAAACGCAGCGCAATACTGTTGTATATGCACAGCACATGCGGTAAAATAAGGGTGTATAATTATTGCAAGTGACAACCCCGGACTTCCTGCAAAATTGCAAGACATCTGTCGATATTCCACCGGACGGCGCTTGATGCGCTCCTCCATCCAAAAAGGGCTGCGTCGTGCGCAAGCCCAGGCGGGGAGCGGTCAACTCACTCCCCGTCCCACTCAAGCAGCGCACGGCGCAGCGTATGTATCTGGTTTTCTATTGAATTACTGCCAGTTCCGCCGGCGGATATCCGCCTCTCGACACAGTTTTCGAGGTTTATCTCGGTGTAAACGTCCTCGTCAAACAGCTCGCTTTCGGCGCGGTACTCGTCGAGCGTAAGCGTCTCGAGCGTCTTTCCGCTCTCGATGCACTTCGCGACAAGGCTTCCCACTAGCCGGTACGCATCGCGGAACGGCATACCCTTGCGCGTGAGGTAATCGGCGAGGTCGGTCGCGTTTATGAAACCGGCGGACGCCGCACGGCGCATGTTCTCCGGATGGGTGCGCATGGTCTCGACCATCGGCGTGAACACCTTCAGGCAGTCGGACGCGGTATCCACGCAGTCGAACACCGCCTCCTTGTCCTCCTGCATGTCCTTATTGTAAGCGAGCGGAAGTCCCTTCATCGTGACAAGCAGCGCCACAAGGTCGCCGTACACCCGCCCGGTCTTCCCGCGTACGAGCTCCGCCATGTCAGGATTCTTCTTCTGCGGCATTATCGACGAGCCGGTCGTGTAGTCGTCATCCAGCTCCACAAAGCGGAACTCCCAGCTCGACCAGAGCACTATCTCCTCCGAAAACCGGGAGAGGTGCATCATCAGTATCGACAGCGCGGACATTATCTCAAGACAGAAATCGCGGTCGCTCACTCCGTCTATCGAGTTCAGGGTTATCCCGTCAAAACCGAGCGTAGACGCAACCGAACTGCGGTCGGTCGGATAGGTGGTTCCGGCAAGTGCGCAGCTCCCGAGCGGCGAAAGGTTCATCCGCTTTATCGCATCGCGCAGTCGCCCCGCATCCCGCTCGAACATGAATGCATATGCGAGCAGGTGGTGCGCGAAGCTTATCGGCTGTGCGCGCTGCATGTGCGTATATCCGGGGGCAATGGCACCACGGTTCTCCTCCGCCTTGTCGACCACCGCGCCTATCAACCCGGAGAGCAACCCGAGCAGTTCCCGACACCGCCCGCGCAGATACATGCGCAAGTCGAGCGCTACCTGGTCATTACGGCTGCGCGCGGTGTGCAGCCGCTTACCCGCGTCCCCTATTCGGCGGGTGAGCTCACCCTCCACGAACGAATGTATGTCCTCACTTTCGCGGTCTATCTCAAGCGTGCCGGAGTCTATGTCGTCGAGAATTCCGGCGAGCGCCTCGATTATCTTCTGCGCCTCGGTCGGGTCGATTATCCCCTGCGCACCGAGCATAGCTGCGTGCGCCATCGACCCCTGTATATCCTCGCGGTACATGCGGCTGTCAAAGCGCACCGAAGAATTGAAGTCCTCCGCAACCTTTGCGCCCTCGCCGCTCTGCCGTCCCTGCCAGAGTTTCATATCTCTTCCCCCCGTTCTTTCAGCATCCTCTCCACCTGCTCAAGCTGCTCGCGGGTGTTGACCCCGATGAGCTCGCCGTCGTTCGGCAGACGGTAGGTGGCGACCTTCCTGCCCTGCCGCGCAAGCATGCATGGCACATCGGTCAGATAATACTCGCCCTGTGCGTTCTCCCTGCCTATCAGACCGAGCTTCTCGCGCAGAACCGATGCAGAGAACACGTACACCGAGGAGTTTATCTCCTTTATTTCAGCCTGCTGCGGAGTGCAGTCGCGCTGCTCTACTATTCCGGCGAACCCACCCTTTTCATCGCGCAGTATCCGCCCATACCCGGTCGGGTCTGCGGCGACTGCGGTAAGCACCGTACAGTCCGCACCACTGCGCGTATGCTCAAGGCAGAGCGCGAGATACGTCTCGCGGCTCACGAGCGGCATATCCCCCGCAGTTATCAGCACGCTGCCGTCGTAATCGGCAGGCAGTGAATCCATGCCACACCTCGCGGCGTGCCCGGTGCCGAGCTGTTCCTGCTGCACCGCAATGCCGTATCTCCCGACGAGATGGCTCTCGAGCTGCTCCCGTCCGAACCCAACTATCACCGTTATGTCCGACGGCGCCACAAAGTCGAGCGCCTCCAAAACATAGTCTATAAGCGGACGCCCACAGGCACACTTCATGACCTTGGGGGTGTTGTCCCCCTCACCGTCGCGCAGGCGCTTGCCCTTACCCGCCGCAAGAATCAGCACTTTCATCGTGTCTTCTCCGTTTTCATAGCATTATTGCATCTGTTCGATCCACGCCCTCAGCCGGTCACTCGTATCTCTTAGGCACAGCCCCGCAGTAGATCGGGTTTGCGTCCATTGTCACGATGTCGCCCGGAGCGCAGTCTATATTCGTGACGTCCACCACCGTGTGTAGCATTCCGACATGTCCTATCACCTTTGCGCGGCTCTGCCCCACTCGGACATAGACCTTCCGCCTGAGCAACCCGCGTTTCAGCGTGGACAGCATCCCCATCAGCGTCTCGCGCGGAGTGTAGCTGTCCGGCTCCTTCTTCACGCAGAACCCGTCTGCATATCCTACCGGTATTATCGCGATCCGCACCGGCTTCTTTGCACGGTACACCCCGCCATAGCCTACTGTACACCCCTTGGTCAGCCAGCGCACCTCCGCGATATCCGCCCGCAGCGTTCCGACTGGCTGGAGCCCGAACTTCATGCGGGTCGGCACCCGCCCGGTTATCGCCGAACCTATCCTCACGCCGTCATACCGACAGAAGTCATAATTGAAGAGCGCGGACGAGTTTGCCGCGTGCATTATACCGGGGTCGATACCCGCCCGGTGCAGCTTGTCCACCACACCCTCGAACGCCTCCGCCTGCGCGCGCGTCACCTTCTCGCTTGCAAACGCCTTCGCAAAGTGCGTGTATATTCCGGTGAGCGCGACATTCGGGATATTACGGTAGACCGAGATCATCTTGTCCATCTCGGAGGGAAGGAATCCGCTGCGCCCCATACCGGTGTCCACCTCAATATGTGCCTCTATGACGCTTCCTCGCCTGTCCGCGACACCCGCCACCGCCAGCGCCGCATCGTACGAACCGATTGTCCCTACAAGATTATATTCGGCAAGCGCCTCGATATATTCCGGGTCTGTGGTCGAGCGGAGCATGAGGATCTCCTCGGTGTCGAATCCGGCGCCACGCATCGCTATCGCGTCCTCCACATCGGTAAGCGCAAAATTCTTAATGCCGTTCTCACGCAGCACGCGCGCCATCGGAAGCAGCCCGAGCCCGTATGCATTGCCCTTGAGCACCGCGTAAATTACCGCATCTCCCGCGCGCTTGCGAATGAGCGCAAGGTTGGCTTTCACCCTATCGGTCTGAATAACCAGTTCTTTCATGCTCCCACACTCCCCATACTCTCAGACGGCAATATTTTTTGTTCCTGCACAATCCGGATTCGGTATATATTTGTCCCGTTCAGGAGTTCTGTTTCCTGAACGACTTTGCCGCGCGGCGACGAAGCACCTTCCTGCCCATGTCCACCGCTCGGTCGATGAGCGGACTTATGACGCAGTCGTACTCCCCCATAAACTCCGTAAAGTCACCGCTGAAGCCGCGCTTGAAGCGGTACAGTCCGTAGAGAGGATTGGACTCGTCGAGGTCGCCGCTCACGCCTCTGAAATCGTATATCCGGCATCCAAGCTCGAGCGCCCACTTTATCATCGTCCACTGAAGGAGGTAGTTCGGCATGTAGTTGCGGTGCTCGTTCGAACTCGCTCCGTAAAGGTACCAGACCTTGTCCCCCCAGTGAATGGCGAGTGTACCCGCTATCGGTACTTCGCCGCCCTCCCCGTCCGGGATATATGCCATGTACAGCCTGGCGTGCTCGCCGAGGTTTTTGAGCATGTTCTCAAAGTATCCTGCACGGCGCACCGTGAAGTTGTCGCGAAGTCCGGTCTCTACCATGAGCCGCGAGAAGTCGGCAACACCCGCAAGCCCGGTCTCCCGTACCACGACACCCTTGCGCTGCGCAAGCCGGATGTTGTACCGTGTCTTCTGCTCGAACGACGCGAGAAGCTCCTCCTCGCTCCGCCCCTCTATATTCAGCCGGAACACGAACCGGGGCTGCGCTCCCTCGAAGTTCTTGCCGGTTCCCGCAAGGCGAAACCCCGCCTCCTTGAGTGCGCGTGCCATCGTGGCGGAGCTCTCCCCCACCGGAATGTCTGGGTCTATCTTTATCGCATACGCATGGAACCGCCGCGCAAGGAACTTCGCCCCCGCAAGCAGATCGCGTATCATGTCGAGATCCTCCGGGTCGCACACCGGACCGCGGCAGCAGTACACAAGCGAAAACGGGAGCTTCGGCACCTTACGGATGAGCATGGACAGCGAGCCCGCTATCCTGCCCTCGGCGTCCCTACGGCAGATCGCCGCCCATCCCCACTCCGGCTTCTGCGCCGCCCAGAGCGAGGTCTGCATGAAGTGACCTTTGGGATGCGACGCCACAAACGCATCAAGTTCTGGTGTCGTCTTATCGGTTATTATTTCAACCATGTTTTCCGCCAAAATATTTACCCCCCTGCAGCTTGTCACCACAGATTATAAGCGTTGCAGCGGTCAATGTCAATCATTGCCCATTTCCCGCCGCCCGCCACGCGAAGGCAGCAGGACCGGAGCACCGACGCGCCCCGGTCCCCTCTATTGCCATTCAAACATTTTCCCGAGGAACTGACCGAGCTCCTTCGTCTTTGGCGCTTCGAAGAGCTCGCGCCCCGAACCGTATTCGAGAATTGTCCCACCGTACAGGAACGCCGCGCGTTCGCAGGCGCGACGCGCAAACCCCATCTCGTGCGTAACAATGATAAATCGTATACCGCTCTGGCTCAGCTCGTTTATCATGTCCAGAACCTCGGTGGTGTACTCCGGGTCGAGCGCGCTTGTCGGCTCGTCCAGAAGCAGCAGTCGCGGTCCGGGAGCGATCGCACGGGCAATTGCGATACGCTGCCGCTGCCCTCCGGAAAGCGCCGCGGGGAGCTTGTGTGCATCCTCCTCCAGCCCGAACCGCGCGAGCAGCTCGTCGGCGCGCCTTCCCGCCTCTTTCTCGCCCATCCCGTGCACCACGACAAGCGGGCGGATTATATTTTCTCTGCCGGTCATGTGGTGGAAGAGCCCGCCCTGCTGGAACACGAACCCCACCTCCCGGCGGTACTGCGTCAGGTGGCGCTCGTCCTGGACAATCTCGCGTCCATCCACCCGTACGCTGCCCGACGTCGGCGAGAGCAGACCCCCGATTACGCGGAGAAGCGTCGACTTTCCGCCGCCCGACGGACCGATTATAGCAAGCGAAGTAACCTCGTCGTCGAAATTGACGCCGCGCAGCACCTCACGTCCACTGTCAAAGGTCTTACTGAGATCTTCAAGCTCAATTCTCATAGTAGAACCTCCTCTCAAGGCGCTTGCTCGCGAAACTAATTGGCAGAGTGAGGCAGAGATATATCGCGCCGAGCGTGAAATACGCCTCAAAGAGGTGAAACGTCGAGGTACTTATCTCACGAAACGCCTGAGAAAGCTCCACCACGGCTATCATTGATAGAAGCGACGAGTCCTTGATTATCGACGCGAACTGCCCCGCAAGCGCCGGTACCGTCCGCGCTATCATCTGCGGAAGAATTACATACTTCGCGGTCTGACTGCGGTTAAACCCGACCGCACGCGCCGCCTCGAGCTGAGTCTCGTCGATGGAAAGATAGCTGCCCCGGATTATCTCGCATATGTACGCACCCTCGAACACCGACAGGATGAGCGCACCGGAGAGCAACCTGCTCTCTATCCCCCATGCGGTACCAATTATATAATAAAATAGGTATATCTGCGTGATGAGTGGCGTTCCACGTATCACGGTCACGTATCCGCGGCAGAGGTAGCGCAAAAACAGCACCCTACTCGAACCACCCACCGCCGCAAGCACTCCGATAAGCAGACTGAGTACTAGGCTCATCACGCTCACCCCGACAGTCGTTCCAAACCCGCGGAGCACCCACTTCCGGTAATCTGGCAGAAAACTGAAGTCAAACCTGATGTCGATGATGGCAAGCGAGAGCCAGAACACCGCGGTCACCACCGCACACACTAGCACAATATTCAGCGCCGCGGCAAACGGGGAGGGCTTTCGCCCATCTTTCTGTACAAAAAGAGCCATCGTCAGCCTCAGTCCTCAAAGTCGAAAAACCACTTGAATCCAAGCTCGTCGAACGCGGTCTTGTACTCCGCCATGTAGTCCTCGGTCAGGCGGTCATAACCGCCGTCCGCCTCGTACTCCTCCAGGAACGCATTGAACTGGTCGCAAAGCTCTGTGTCCCCCTTCTTGAACGCGGCACCCCACGGCTCCGCATCCTGGAACGGTATCAGTATTGCTACGGTCGTGTCAGGATTCTGCTGGTTTGCACGGTATATCGAGAGCTGGTCGCGGATGAATGCGTCCGCCTTGCCCTGTATGACCTCGGTTATACAGGCGCCGGCGTCGCCGAGTGCAAGAAGGGTCGCCTCCGGCAGATTCTCCTGCGCGTAGTAGTACCCGGTCGACCCGGTCGCGACCGCGACCGACCGGTCGGCGCTGTTCAGGTCGTCCACCGACTCTATGCCGCTGTCCTTCCCCGCAAGCACCGCGAGATAAGCAAGCGCATACGGCTCGGAGAAGTCCACCTTCTCTGCGCGCTCCTCGGTTATCGTCATCGAGGAGAGTATCATGTCTATCTTCCCTGTCTCGAGCGCGGGGATGAGCCCATCCCATGCGATATTCTCTATTCGCACCTCCCGCCCGAGGTACTCCCCGAAATCATTTGCGAGCTGAACGCTCACCCCCCAGGGGTCCCCGTTCATGTCACGAGCCTCGAAAACGCCGTCGCTCGACACCTCCATGCCGACCACCAGCACGTCCCCGCTCTCCTTGTCGGAGCAGCCCGCAAAGAGCGCCATCGCAAATATCACCGAGATAAGCATCGCCGTAAGTCTTTTGTACTTTTTCATGTCATTATTCTCCCCTCTCAGATCTCAAACCGCCCATTTTATCGGAGACCGGGCGCATGGTATTGTTTTCATAAAAATACTACATTTTCATTAAATTGTAAAGTGTAAAGCGCCGACCACCTAAATCAGAGAAAGTGACCGCAGCACAAACAGCCACATCGTGATAGTGACCACCGAAAACAGGGTCGTCACGAATACGCCGTCGGCGGCGAGCTTTTCGTCGCAGCCCATATTCGTCGCCATCGCGTAGCTCGACACCGCAGCAGGCGCTGCGAACATCACCATGAGTGACATCAGTTCCGCGTCCCTGAATCCGAGCGCGACCGCAACGCTTATACCCACGAGCGGCACTATAACCAGTCGCACCGCCGCCACCCAGAGCGACAGCTTGCTGAATATCCCGCGCAGTTCTATCCGCGCCCCTATCACGAGAAACGCGATCGGACTTGCCATCCCGCCTATGTAGTCAAGCCCCTTGCGCAAAGCGACAGGTATCTCGAACGGAAGCGCGGAAACAATAAGTCCGAGCACCGCGCCGATTATCAGCGGGTTTTTCGCGACCCCCGCCACCGTTGACAAGAACCCACGCTTTCCCGTCCCTCCGCAGAAGGAGAGCAGTATGACCGCGAACATGTTGAACATTGGCACCGCGACCGCGGTGACAACCGACGCGACCGCGACCGCCTCGCTGTCCCCGTAGACATTGCGTATAAGCGTGATACCGAGTATCACATAGTTTGAGCGGTAGCCCACCTGTGCAAACGACCCGAGCTTCTTCCTGTCGCGGATGAACAGCGCACTTATCGCCCACACGAGCGCAAAGGTGACGCAGACCGAGACCGCGACGAATATCAGCAGCTTCGGGTCGGCAAATGAGCCGAAATCTGCATCCACAAGGTCGCAGAAAAGAAGCACAGGGAGAGCCCATTTGAAACATAGGGTGTTCATCTTTCCGGCGGTGACCGGGTCGAGCAAACCCCTCCTACCGAGGAAGTACCCGAAAAACACGACAAGGAAGATGGGTAGCACCGCATTTATGCAGAAAATCAGGTCACTCATGGTCCGCGTCCTCCCATAAACTCAGGAAAACCTGTCCGCAGCTTCTATCAGTGCCGCCGTGAGCCGTCCACCGATATGCCCCGCGTTCACGTTCGAACCCGCCAGCTCTATCGCCTCCGCCGCCGCGCGTTCCATCCCCGCAAACGCACGCGCGTCTCTGCCCAAACGCTCCGCCTCGACCATCTCCCTGACGCACTCCCTCCGGAGCGCCGAGGCTATCTCGATTATCTGAGATCCTTTCAGTTTATTCAGCCGGTAAACCGCCGCCAAAAGCTCGCACCGTCCCTCCGCACGACCGCGAGTTCCCCGCGAGTTTATGAGCGCTCTGTACGCCGAAAGTATCTCGCGCGCCTGATTCGGGAGCTCATCCCCGCCTTTCTGCTCCGCTGCGCCCAGCCGCAGTATCGCGCACCTCGAGCGCACCGTCTCGAGTAGCGCGCGCTCGTTTTCGGCGAGAAGCAGGAACAGCACGTCGCCCGGTGGTTCTTCAAGCGTTGCGAGCAGCACGTTCTGCCCGGGTACGCCGAGAAGCTCAGCGGAGTGTATCACAAGCGCGCGGCGCGGAGCTTCCCCCGGCTTGAGCGCCAACTCACGGAGCGAATCACGCACCGAATTTACCGGGATGGTACTCTTCCCGTCCGGCACACGCAGGTGCAGTATATCGGGGTGGATCCCCTCCTCCGCCTTGCGGCAGCCGGCGCAGCTCATACACGGGCGTCCGCTCTGCGCAAGGCAGACTGCGGCAGCCGACAGCGCCTCCGACACAAGTTCACGCTGCGCCTCGCTCCCGCCGGAAATTATCGCAGCATGAAAAAAGCGCCCCGACACCGCAGAATCGAGACGTACGGCAAGGGCGGCGCTTATCGCCCCGCCCTTCGCCTTCATAAAATCATTTATACTCAAAATAGTCCCCGTCCTTTAACAAGGATCAGACCTTCTCAAAGCGATCCACGTCCACCACAAATATTGTGGCGCCTCCGACCATAACCTCCGTTGGCATGGTGGAGAACATCCCCCCGATTTCCATCCCGGTCATCACCGGGACGAGCTGCGTGCGGCTGTGCGACATATCGCGAATTATGCCAATCGCCTCATCCACGCGCGCCTCATCCACACCCGCAATTATCGTTGTGTTCCCACTCATAAGGAAACCGCCGGTAGTGGCAAGCTTTGTAACCGAGAATCCGTTCTGCGTCATTCCGCGTATGACCTTCTGCGAGTCGTCATGATTTATGATCGCAAGAATAAGTTTCATACCGTCTCCTCCTTACATACAGCAGCATACGGCTACGCCGCAGGGGTTGCTTTTGTACTAATATTTTATCACAGCTGAAAAGCGAGGTCAACCGCTTTATGCCCTAAGAGCCAATCTTTCCACCGATACGCAGAGTCCGGTTTTCTCGTCGAGTGAAAACATCGCTCCCTGAAGCTCGCACTCGCCCTCCGCGGCGCGCTGCCTCCCTCCCTGAACTCCGAGAAATCGGTCTATTGAGCTCTGCGGAGCCATTCCGAGAACAGAGTTTACCGCGCCTGTCATACCGAGGTCGGTGATATACCCGGTGCCGCCAGGCAGTACCCTCTCGTCTGCGGTGGGCACATGGGTGTGCGTGCCGTACACCGCCGATACTCGCCCGTCGAGGTAGTACGCGAGGGCCAGCTTCTCGCTTGTCGCCTCCGCGTGCATATCGATGAGCGTGAAGTCCGCCTTCTCCTCCGTCTCGCGCAGCAGCCGGTCAGCGGTGTGAAACGGGTTTTCGAGGTTCGAGTCCATGAAGAGTCTCCCCATCAGGTTCATCACCGCAACACGCCGCCCGCGCGGCGCGTCGTACACGCCGAAACCGCGCCCCGGATTGCGCGCGGTGAAGTTCGCAGGGCGGAGAATGTACCTGTCGTCTTCTATCATCTGTCTCGCCTCTCTGCGGGAGTACGAGTGGTTTCCCAGCGTTATCACATCCACCCCCGCGGCGTACATCGCCTCCGCCTGCTGGGGAAGTATCCCGAGCCCCGCAGCGTTCTCTCCGTTACAGATCACGAAATCTATCGCGCGCAGCCTCCTGAACGCCGGCAGCACACGGCAGAGGAGTTTCACTCCTCCCTCGCCTACTACGTCGCCTATCGCCATAACAAGCATGTTGCGCCCTCCTTGTCCGTACGTCCAAAATACAGAAGAATACGTTTATCATTTTACCACGTCCCCCGCACAATGTGAATAATCATCTTGCATATTGCGGGCTGGTGATATAAAATCGTGCGTGAGATGTACAAACTACGAAACAGGTGATCAAATGGAAACCGCACTGATCGCAGGTGAACAGGTGCTAATAATGCTGATGCTGATGGCTATCGGCTTTACCCTATATAAACTCAGGATGCTAAGTGACGCGACCTGCGCCCAGCTAAACAGGATCCTTCTGACGGTTGTAACGGTGGCAGTCATTGTCTCGAGCTACAACCGCCCGTTCAGCGCAGAGCTGCTCGGTAACATCGGGCTCGGACTTCTCTTCTCCGGTATAGCACATATACTCGGAATAGCTCTTGCATTCCTGATTTTACGTGGAAATAGCCAGACCGTCCGCGCGGAGCGATTTGCCTCGGTCGCGTCGAACTGCGGGTTTATGGGTATACCTCTCGTCAGTGCGCTTGTTGGACCGGAGGGCGTTATTTATGCTTCCTGCGGAATCCTCATGCTCAACGTATACCAGTGGACCGTCGGGCGTATGATTCTCACCGGGAGCTTCGAGGGACGCGGACTTGTTCGCCGTCTCATCCTAAACCCCGGCTCGATAGGCTGCATAGCAGGGCTAGTGCTCTTCGCAATGCCGTTCACGCTGCCCTCCCCAATATCGATAACGCTCGACTATGTCTCCTCCCTGAACACGCCTCTTGCGATGATAGTCATAGGCACGTCGGTCGCGCGCACTCCGGTCACAAAATACCTGCGCAGTCTGAATACATATCTGGTATGCGCGATAAAG
Source organism: uncultured Clostridia bacterium (assembly GCA_944387575.1). Taxonomy (GTDB): domain Bacteria; phylum Bacillota; class Clostridia; order Oscillospirales; family JAAYOS01; genus CALXFK01. The sequence continues at coordinate 31,206 of CALXFK010000064.1, read as the reverse complement.
CTGGTACTCACCTGTCTTGTCATGCTGCCAGTATTCGCCTTGTTCGGGGCAGGGGAAACGGTTTCGCTGAGCTCATTTCTCGTTGTGGCTTGCCCCTGTGCTGCAACATCGTCGCTGCTGCCCGGACTTTTCGGGATGGACGAAGCGGAGCGCACCGGCGCAGGTCTCGTGACCGTTTCCACCGTTCTCAGCGTCGCGACTATCCCTCTGATGGTGCTTGTGCGTGGACTTGTAATGTAATGTAGTTTAAATTTCGGAGGACGTGAAATGAACGCCACTTACAAAATAGACCTCCACACCGACGGTGCGTGTTCTGGAAACCCCGGTCCGGGGGGCTGGGCAGCTATCCTAGTGTGCGAGCAGCTCGGGCTAGAGCGAGAGCTCTCCGGCGGCGAAGCACTCACTACCAATAACCGTATGGAGCTGCTCGCTGCAATTAACGGGCTGGAAGCAATAAAAAAGCCTGCTCTGGTCACAATATATACCGACTCACGCTATCTCGCCGACGCCTTCTCAAAGCACTGGGTAGACAATTGGCGTTCAAACGGTTGGAAGACCAGCAAACGCGAGCCTGTTCTCAATCGCGAACTCTGGGAGCGGCTTATTCCGCTTGTGGAGCGGTTCTCGGTCCGATTCGTGTGGGTGCGCGGTCACGCAGGCAACAGCTATAACGAGCGCTGCGACGCACTTGCTGTCGCCCAACGCAAAATGCACGAGGTTTGAGCGGTGTGAGCGGCGCCTCGTTCATTTTTTATTTACATCGAGTTTATTTTTTGCACAAATGTACCGGCTATACTCTCAAATGTAATCGATAAGAACGGTTCCCCTCGAACCTAATCCATAACCGATAAGGAGTGACCCGTATGTCATATTATGATGAAAATATAAACAGCGCAAGCAACGGATTTACCGAAGACCCCGGCAGCACGGCAAATGACCCAGTCGCTAGCGGCGCTGAGGAGTCCGCGGCAAACTCAGACGTCTCCGCCTCCTCCCCGGTCTACGGCGACACATCGCAACAGACCTCGCAGGAACAGTCTTTTAATGGCGCACAGCAGACAGGGGTTACTCAGTCCTCCTCAGGCAGTCAGCACACCGGTTATACGCCGCCCACCGGTTACGCCCCTCCCACCGGCTATAATCCGCCGACAGGGTCGGGGTACATTTCCGGTTCTTACCATTCGCAGGAAAGCGGCACTCATCAGTATTCAAACGCAAACGGCGCGTGGTCCCACACCCCCTCTCCAAGCTACGGCAGGAGCGGCGGTGAAGAGCCCCAGAAACCGCGCCGTCGCAAAAAGATTGGCAGACGTATTCTCGCAGCGGTGCTTACTATTGCGGTGCTCGGCGGCGCGTGCGGTGTGTTCTTCTCACAGTACACCTTTGTCAGCGGGGACAGCGGCACCCTGTTCTCGATAGTCTCGCGCGACTCGTTGTCCGCCCCGGTCATTGATAACAGCGAACCGGAAGCAAACGACGTCACCGGCAACGGATCCGCCGGTCTGTCCGACACCGCGGCAAATCCAGATGGTCCGACCCTTGAAATCCACGATGCTCCCACCTCTTCCGAGCTCGCCTCCGGCGGTGTCACAACCACTTCCGGCGTGCTCACCATTCCGGAGATCGCGGAGAAGTGCACCCCCTCGGTGGTCGGCATCACCGCCTCCACCGATAGCCAATACTACGGCACTGTGAGCTCGGTCGGCACCGGCATCATCATGTCCACCGACGGCTATATAATCACCAACTGCCACGTCATCGACGGCGCTACCTACATCGTCGTGACGCTTATGGACGAAACCACCGTCGAGGCGACGCTTGTCGGCAGCGATGAGCGCAGCGACCTCGCAGTCCTCAAGATAGACCCGACCGGACTTGAGCTGGTCGCAGCAGAGTTCGGAAACTCTGACGAGCTCCGTGTCGGCGAGCTTGTCGTCGCAATAGGCAACCCGCTAGGTCTTGACTTCATGGGCACCGTGACCGATGGTATCGTTTCCGCAATAAACCGCAACGTCGTCGTTGACGAGCGCACCATGACCCTCATCCAGACCAACGCCGCCATCAACAGCGGCAACTCCGGCGGACCGCTCATCAATCAGTACGGTCAGGTCATCGGTATCAACACCCTCAAGATGCAGGACTACTCCACCACCGTCGAGGGTCTAGGTTTCGCGATACCCACCAACACCGCAAAAGAGATAGTCGATGAGCTGATAGCCTACGGCTACGTCAAGGGACGTCCGGCTCTCGGCATAGAGGGACAGAACGTCGACTCGTATGTCCGCCAGCTCTACGGCGTACCTTACGGCGTGATAGTCATGCGAATAAACTCGTACTCCTCGGCATATGCTGCAGGTCTCCGTCCGGGCGACATCATCACCGAGTTCAACGGTCAGCTCGTTTACTCGGTCGACGAGATAAATTCCGCAAAGGAGGATTTCACCGCAGGCGAGCAGATCTCGCTCACCTTCTACCGGGTGGATGACTCCAATAACGGCACCTACCACGAGATCACCTTCACCCTTGACGACGAGGCGGTTCTCGATAAGATGGACGCCGGAATGAATTGATCACTTCCTAACAGCCTCCTTTGTTAGATTTCACAGTATCATAGATAGTAGAAAATGACGGTCCCCACCACGAGATGGTGGGGACCGTCACGCAGGGAATGTGTCTTTAACTGCCACACCCCTTACGTTTTTCATCCGTATGTTGAACTTATCTTGCAAAAAAGGACGCCTCCGGCGTCCTTTTTTCTATGTAATTTTATGCGCTCACTGCTTCATATTCTCGACAAATTTGCTCCGGTCGAGCTCCTTTATCTCGTCATACTTTTTCAGCAGTCCGGGCAGCCGCTCGCCCTCCTTGTCGAGCACCTCAAAGACGTGCTCCATAATGCTCGCAAGCTCTATTCGGTGGTCCTCGACGCCGCCAAAGCGCATACGCGAATGCTCCTGCTGGTACTCGCTGAAACTTACATTTATCTCGCCATTCTCAATGGTGAGCTCTCCCGCCATTCCACACAGCGGGCACTCGACGGTGGTGCCGCTCTTGACCTCGAGCATGCTCCCGTGACAATGCGGGCAGATACCCGGCTTGTCGCCGTACCACGCCACCTCGTCGTAAGGCGTCCCGACCGCGCCCGCAAGGTTCTCTCCCATGCGGTTCATACGCGCACAGAGCGCATCGTCCAGCACCGGGTTCACAACGTCCCCCATGCCGTATGCGTTGTACTCGTCTATTATTCTCATCTGCATCGAGAATCCGAATAGTCTCATATTGAAAAGACCCATCGACGTCCAGTTCTCGGTGCGCGCTCCGCCGACCGATATAAGCCCGATATAGCGGTCCTTGAACAGACGCGGGTCGAGCAGCTCGTCGCCGGTCTTTCCCGCAGCCATGCGCTCCTTGTTGACCTTCTCCATGACGCTGCGGTCATGTGACGGTCCGAGACGGTCAACAAGGTTCTTGTACTGACCTATCGGCGCAAGCACATACACCGGAGCCGCTATAACTATCGCGTCCGCCTCCAGGATCGCATCCTCAACGAACGGAAAGTCGTCCTTTATCACGCAGCGGGACGGACCCCCGTTTTCACGGCGCTTATCACACGCGCCGCAGCCGGTGCAGTGCCCTATTTTCAGATTCATCATATTTATGAACGAGATCTCCGCACCCTTCGCCTGCGCCCCAAAAAGCGCCTCCTTGACAAGTATATCGCAGTTTTTTCCCTTTCGCCCAAACGAGAGTCCCAAAACTTTCATTGCAGCGCCCTCCTAATTTTTTGTTGATTATATAATAAACCACAAACAGAAATTTGTCAAGAAAACTTTCTGAAATATTCTTGAAATCCAGTCATTGGTGTTGTATAATAATTGCGTAAACAGTGTGAGAACAGGAGGCGAAAGCATGTCCACATATTTGAAATATGCGATTGACCCGGAGGAGATCCAGTCGGTCGTAAAAAACGGTGTTGCGGTGGGCTTTGAGGTAAAGACAAAGATTCCCTATTACCGCGGCGTGTCTCTCAGTCTGATAGATACGGTCAGGATTTCGCTTGACGGTCAGGAGTACGGACCGTCCGATATGACCTTCACAATAGGCAGTGAGACATATACGTTCGATGAGATGTCCACGATGCCCGACCTGCGCTGGGAGTATGGCGAGAAGATGACGATATTTGTGCGGCGAAACGGAGGCATCCATCTCGGCACGCACAGAGTCGACGTGTTTATTGGAATTCGCGTCAGTTACATGGGGATGGTCCTCCCGTTCAGCCAGAGCTTTACCGTCTGCCCAATGGGAGGCTGAGTACAGGACTTCCTGCGTCGCCCGAAAGGCGAACTCCACAATATTAAAGGTGAATTTATATGATAAAGAGAAGCGTATCTTTTTACAGTTACCAGGAGAGCTATTACACCGGCAGAAAAAGCCTCGAGGAACTCATGGAGTACACCGGCAAGACGCTTGGTGCGGACGGAATAGAGATCCTCGCAGAGCAGACCCCGGTCGGCAGTTTCCCAAATCCCTCCGACGCGGATGTGGATATGTGGAAGGGCTGGCTCGACAAGTACGGCGTTACCCCCGCCTGCATGGACAGTTTCATCGACTGGATGCTCTATAAGAACAGTATACTGACCCTCAAAGAGCAGGTCATGCAGATGGAGCGCGACCTGAAACTGGCAAGCAGGCTTGGTTTCCCGGTCATTCGCGTGCTCTGCCCGGTGCGCAAGGAGGTCATGGAGGCGTCCATACCGATAGCCGAGCACTATGGCGTCAAGATGGGCATTGAAGTCCATTCGCCGATGACCTTCACTGCGAGGTGGATAACCGAGTACCTGGAGATGATGGATCGCAGCGGCTCAAAATATGTTGGCATCGTCCCCGACTTCGGTATTTTCCAGGTGCGTCCGGCAAAAAAACGAATTGAAAACGCGCTAAGGAGCGGTGCGCGCCAGGAGATGGTCGACCTCTTGTGCGAGCTCACCGAGGCACATACACCGTTTGCAGAACTTACCTCCAGGATGACCGCAGCCGGTGCAAACGCCGCAGAGATCGGCCTTGCAAACTCGTTTGCCCGCACAGTTTACTCCGAACCGAAGGTGCTCCGCGACATTGCGAAGTACATAGTCCACTGTCACGGCAAATTCTACGACATGGACGAAAACTGTTGCGAATCCTGCATCGAATATGAGGAGCCGCTGCGCGTCCTGCACGAGATTGGCTACGACGGTTTCATTTCGAGTGAGTATGAGGGACAAAGCCTGTTTGGCGTGGACGAATTCTGCGACGAGCTCGAACAGGTGCGCCGTCACCAGGAGATGCTGAAGCACCTTATCGGCAGATAACACCGCACTGCCACGTCCCGTTCTTTTCCGAGCTATAACCCATATGACCCGCACATTACTTTTGCCGGAACTTCTAAAAAACAGATATTTCCCGAGAAATTCAGCCCCGCGAACAGAGTTCGCGGGGCTGTTCCCATTTTTACCGTTCTTAGCCGATCTCTTCCTGCTTTCCTCCGCTCGATTCGCGGATAACAAGCGTGTGTGGCACAAATATCTTGCACGGAGCCGCTGAGCTGTCTGTAATATGCTTGTGGAGCAACCGCACAGCCTCCCTGCCTATCTCCTCGAAATTCTGCCTGACACTTGTGAGTGGGGGCGCCATATACTCGCTCTCCCTCTCATCGTCCATCCCAACCACCGCTATGTCATCCGGTATCGAGATCCCATGTTCACGCAGCGCACGCATACATCCGTAAGCCATAACGTCACCCAGACAGACGATAGCGTCCGGCAGGTCGCCATCTTTTATCAGCCTGCGCATCGTGTCATATCCGCCCTCCGGAACAAAATCCGAATAGTATACCAGTTCCTCAACCGGGACGATGCCGTGCTCTATAAGCGCGGAACGATATCCGCGTATCCTCTGGAGCTCAAAGTTCGCGCGGTTCTCCGGACTGCGCGTCACAAAGAAGGCTATTTTGCGGCGCCCAAGCGAGATCAGGTGCTCGGTGACGTCGTATGCCGCCTGATAGTCGTCCGACGTAACGAGACTCGTACCCTTGAGCGGCTCGCAGACGCTGACCACAGGGAAATTTCGAATCGCCTGCTCAAGGTCGGCGCTTTGCACGCTTGCATTGTAGTTGACAAGCATGATTCCGGCAAGCTGTCCGCCCGAATGGAGCAGCTTCAACGTGCTGATAGCTTCGGCATATTCCGGCTGGACCTCGGAGGTCTGGAGAATGACGAAACCATACCCCATCTCCCCGGCTGCAAGCTGCATCCCCTCGAAAAGCGAATACCGGGAGATGTTTGTAATGGCAAGCATCAGTTTTCCATTGCCTGCGCGCGAGGGGCGATCCTTTATCGGGATAACATATCCGACCTTCTCCATGGCCGCATATACAAGCTGTTTCTTCTCGTCCGAGACCAGCATACTGCTATTTATGACCCTCGAAACAGTTGCGGGGGATACTCCTGCCTCCCGCGCCACGTCCAGAACTGTTGCCACCGTCATTTACCTCACTGACAGAAAGTTTCTTCACTTTTCCTCCGCATCAGAGGAATAATTCCCATTAACTACAGTATACCACACACATTGAAACTTTTCAATTAAATTTTAGCATTATTCGAAGGGAAACCCACTCCATACCGGTCTGCCGGTGTACTGTTTTGCAGTTTCTTTTCCACAAAGCACTCGCACCGCTCCGGCAGCCATCGCCTCCATTTCAAACTCTCCCGGGTATGCACTCACCGGAGCTATCCAACCGCAGCTTTCTCGGATCTGACGCACCAGATCATCGCTGTGGACCATCCCTCCTCCGAGAAGTATTCCATCCACACGACCTTGCAGTACCGACGCCATTGCTCCTATGCCTTTTGCGATCTGATAGATCATTGCGTCCCACACAATCTTTGCGAATTGGTCGCCGCGCTCCGCCCTTTCCGTCACCTCTATGGCGTCGGATGTGCCGAGCAGGCTGACAAACCCGCCGCTCTTTGTGCACAATTCGCCAAGAGACCGCAGATCCGCATTTCCCGCATACCGCAGGATGCCGGCGATCGAAACTCCACCGCACCTCGTCGGTGCCATCGGACCCTCTCCGCCAACTATATCGTACCCATCCACCATACGACCGTCACGGTGCGCCGATACCGATACTCCCCCGCCTATGTGGCAGACGATAAACCGGCAGTCGTCATAATGGCGTCCGATGCCCGACGCATGCCTTATCGCCGTCTCCTTAAGGTTCAGCGCATGCAGATGCACCTCGCGGTACACCCCTTTTATCCCTGTCACCCGCGCCACATCCTGGAGTTCGTCTACATCCGGTGGGTTTACGGTAAAAGCCCTTGCGCCATACCTTTCCGCAAAGTTCTTTGCAAGGCTCGGTCCGAGACACGCCGGGTGAATAACTCCGTTTTCCGCATTTATCGAGTGGTCAAGCACCAGTTCGTCTATCTCGTAGGTACCGCCCTCCATCGCTATAAGTCCTCCGCCCCTGCCCACGCAGGCGTCCAATCCGTCGAGTTTTACACCCTCTCTTTCGAGCAGCTCCTCTATCGTCCGCTCACGGTATGCAAGCTGCTCGTAGAGGGTTCCGTACTGCGCAAGCACCGAGGAGTCGTGACTTACATTCTCAGAAAATAACTTTTCCCCGTCCTCAAACAGCGCAATCTTTGTGGAGGTCGAGCCGGGGTTCACGGCAAATACCCTGTATGCCATACTTCGCCCCTCACTGTGCCAGAACCGCAAGTGCGGTCAGGTTACCGACGATCTCCTCGACCGGCGCCGAGCGGGAAAAATCTGTGACCGGCTTTGAAAATCCCTGGAGCAGCGGTCCGTGTGCGGTCGCACCCGCAAATATCTGCGTCATCTTGACGCCGATATTTCCCGCTCCCAGATCAGGGAATATGAGCACGTTTGCCCGCCCCGCAACTTCGGAGCCGTCCCCCACCTTCCTTGCCGCCACTTCCGGTATGATAGCGGCATCAAGCTGAAACTCTCCGTCTATTGCGAGTCCCGGTCTCCGCTCCCGCGCGATCTCCACCGCCGCACGCACCCGCTCTACCTCCTCGTGCTCGCTTGAACCCTTCGTCGAAAATGAGAGCATTGCCACCCTCGGTCTCCATCCCAGCAGCGAGACGACAGTGTCCGCCGACGCCATAGCTATCTCTGCAAGCTCCTCACTTGTCGGACGTGCATTGACCGCGCAGTCCGCAAAACAGATGAGGTTTCCCTCAGATGTCTTAAAATTCGGAAACTCGACCATGCCAATGCTCGAGATAACCGAGATCCCTGGTCTCGTGCCGACAAATACCTGCGCCGCCAAAATAACTTCCCCTGTGGTATGTACTATTCCCGCCGCAAGGCAGTCCGCCCGCCCGGTGCGTACCATTGCCGCCGCAACATTCAGCGGGTCGCGAAACTTGCGCCCAAGCGCCTTTTCGCTGAGTTCTGAGCTCTGTGCGAGAAAATCCGCCTTCAACTCAGCAAGAAATCCCTCTTCCTCAGCGTTCACTATCTCAATGCCGTCGAGCGCCACTCCATGCTCTGCCGCTGCGCGCCCCACCGCATCAGGGGCTCCTACCAGCACCGGCTTTGCTGCTCCCAGCTCCACCAGCTTCGCCGCCGCACGCAAAACCTTTTCGTTTTCCGCCTCGGGCAGCGCAATACTTTTCATTTTTTCTTTGCTTTTTCAAGCATTCTTTCAGTAAATGTCATGGTTATTCCTCAAAATTCACCGCAAAGGCAACCGCATACTCCGCCTCGTGTGATATCGACACGGATATGTTGCGTTCTCTCCCGCATATCAGGAGATACGGCTCCCCATTCTCTCCGGTCAGTATCTCTATGTTGCATTCTTCAAGTGTGCGCGCGGAATCTTCCGGATTGCGCCAGGATGGCAGAGCTTTCATGACAGCCTCCTTTGCCGCCCATCTTCCCGCAAAGTAGCTCAGCGGATCATTTCTTAATGCCGCTTCACGGCGCTCTGCCTCCGAAAACATCTTTTGCCAGAACGGATCCGAGCTCCACTGCATAAGCGGTCTCAGCCTTGAGACCGCAAGAATATCCACCCCGGCTCTCACTCACCTATCAGTCCAAACACGTAGCTCGCTGCCTCGCCTACCGTCCGATTTTTCTTGAATCCCATAAACGAAATCTCCACGTCCGTCTCATCTTCGAGGTAGGTCGTTATCTGCGAAATGTTAACACTTTTACCTTGCTTTCCGGCTCTGCCTTGCCGACGCCCCGCTCAACACCTTCGACCTCGAGGATGAGATGTTCATAAGCCACACCACTCTCCAGCAGTCCCTGAACAACGTGCGGCGGAAATTCAGTGCCGCGGAGCCGTTTATAGGGCTCACCCAGCGAAAAAACGAGGTCTTTTTTGAGCGTGACGAGTATAAGATACGCGAGATACTGACCCGGCTCACCCATGAAGACTGGGATTACAGCAAGAAGGGAAACGCCTATTACAGCTATCACTTTATTGACGAGCAGATAATAGACTTCGCCGTGGACACTATCCCCATTCTTCTCCAGAAATACAACATTCTCATGGAGGACCCTCTACTCGTATATCTGGACATTTCGGTGGCGGTCATGAACCAGCGGTTCGGCAGCGGTCATCCACTTCCCGCCGCCGCGCCTCTCCACCGAGAGAGCATTCGCGCCTCCCGCGCCTGTGAAGAGCTGTTCGAGCTATTGAAAGACAGGTTCGGGCGTACCTTTCCACCCCATGAGCAGGACGCGATCTATGAGCTCTTTTCGCTCGGCGACCCGTCCGAACTCGACATCACAAATCCGGTTTTCCTGTCCCGGTACGTTGACTCTCGCACACGGCAGCTCGCCGACCTGTATCTCAAGCGCATCCGCAGCGTATTCAGTATCGACTTCTCGGGTGACCGCGATTTCTACATAACCCTCACCCTGTACATCCGCGACCTGCAGCGCAGTCGGCGAATCTACAACAGTCAGGACAACGCGGGCTTTACAAAGGAACGCCTTCTCGACGAGATGGAGATCGCCATGCTCTTCCAGCCAATCGCGGAGGAATACCTCTCGCGTACCCTCACCGAAATAGAGCTCATAAACCTCGCGCACTGCATATCCGGCGGACTTGAATTCCTGTTTAAAATGCACCCCGAGTACAAGCTCCGTACCGTCATATGCGGTCACCGCAACAGGTCTTCACTCTGGTCGTCAAAGCGGGATGTGCTCGGCGCATTCAGCAATTACCTTGACATTACCAGTCTTATTCCTGCAAACCGGTCAGCCTTCTTCGACTTCTCCGGAACCGACCTTGTCCTTACAACAGTCGAGGGGGTTCCGGTTTCTAACCGCCGTATCTCCACTATCCCGATAAGCTACATCCTCACCGAAGAGGACCGCTCAAAAATATCAGAGTTTATAACACAGAAGCGTATTGAGTGGCTCTGCCCCGCCGCCGGATACTCCGCCGGAGACCTCCTGCGCGACGCCATCTGGCACGAGAAGGAGCGGTTTTCCGCAAAGGAAAAGATAGTCGAGCTCCTATGCCGGGACCTGTCCGGGATATCCGTGGACGAACGGCGCCTGTTCTCCGACATCATGCGCCGCGAAGAGATCACCTCTTTTGTTACCGGTCCGGGCATCGTATTCCTGCACTCGCTCCTCCCCTCAGACGTCACAAGGCTCTCAATAGCGACAATGGACCACCGCGTAATGTGGAATGGTCACAAAATCCGGACGATAGTCATGGGAGTTTTCCGCAGTGTGGATATTCCCCTGCTTTTCCAGCTCAAACACCTGTTCCACGTTCGGGACATCGATGGTCTCTCATCCCTCAAAACACGCGAAGAGATCATGGATTTCTTTGGATTTTCCGAAAACACACAGCCTTTATGATTTTTTTGCACAATTTGCGCAGCCGTTTCCCCAATGGGCAACGACCGCGGCAATGCCGTCTTTTTCAATTTTCGTACGGTATGCTTTGACCGTTTCAGGTTTACATAAAAGTTTTCCGAAGATACTGTGGAAAACCCTGTGGAAAATGTGCAAAACCCGCTTACGCCTGCGATTCCGCGCTGTCGATAAATTGTGCGCGGAATACATAATCGAAGAATTATGCAAACGCAGCTCGATATGCAGCGCACCCGCGTGACTCGGGTCGGGAAAATTTACCGTTATTTCCTGTTGCATTTGCAGCGCGCGCAGTGTATAATGGGGGCGTCTTCGGGGCGGGGTGAAACTCCCCACCGGCGGTCAAAGCCCGCTAAGAGTGTCCGGTGTGTCCGGTGCTCCCGAGCCGGTGAAATTCCGGCGCCGACGGTCACAGTCCGGATGGTAGAAGGCGCAGCATTTCTGTGCGCATTTGTGCCCCGCCGCAGGCGGGGCTTTTTTCGTGCCGTGCTGCGGCAGGTTCTTCTGCACCGCATTCATCCGTCCGTGTTTCGGGATGCCGCCCTATCGAAATTCATTCCAAGAGGTGTATAAATATGGGTGAGCTTTTTACGCAGATCAAGGACAACATTCTCTTCATATTGGCGTGTACAGCATGCCTTGCCGTGACCGTCGTGGTGGCATGGCTCTGTCAGCGTTTTCTCATACGCGAGAAGCGCAAGGTGAGCGTTGCGCGGCGCTGCGCATTTATCGGAATATTCTCCGCGATAAGCGCGGTGCTGATGGTGTTTGAAGTGCCGGTGTTCTTCGCGCCCGGCTTTTATAAGCTCGACTTCAGCGAGCTTCCGGTTCTTCTCTGCTCATTTGCTCTTGGACCGGTCGCTGGCGTTACCGCCGAGGCGCTCAAGGTCATATTGAAAATTTTGTTAAAGGGCACCTCCACCGCCTTCGTCGGAGACTTCGCGAACTTTATGGTCGGGGTAATGCTCGTGCTTCCAGCCTCGGTGATATACGGGTGCACCGGTCGTACTCGCCGGTCGGCGGCGTGGGGGCTTGCCGCCGGAGCTCTGCTCATGACCGTATTTGGTAGCTTCTTCAACGCGATATACCTGCTTCCGAAATTTGCGGACCTGTACGGGATGCCACTCGACTCGATAATTGCAATGGGTTCGGAGGTCAATTCGTCTATAAACAGCGTGAGTACCCTCGTATTGTTCGCGGTCGCTCCGCTCAACCTCCTGAAGAGCGCCGCTGTATCGATAGTTACCCTGCTCCTGTATCCGAGCCTCGAGCGGTTGCTGCACATCAGGAAGTGATGGCGCCACACCCTCCGCCGGAGTTCGTCGGCAGACCTACTTGCTTTTCCCTGGCGCATGTGTTATTCTATACGCGCTTACATAATTTAATTTTTTAGTATCGGGGTGAAAAGATGATTATTTCTCTCTGCAAGTAACGGGAATATGCGGCGGCAGTCTATGTGCATTCCATGTTTTGGCGTTTTTGCGCCTATTTGCAGGAGAATTGTCTCTTTTCATTGCCTTTTCTTCCCGCTCACCGCGGGACGGACGGCAGTGTTTTCATGATCTCACAGGGACGTGTCGCAGTATATCCGCTGCGCCGCGTCCTTTTTTCGCGGCGGCTCCTAAAACAACGCCTGCAACTCAGCTACAAGTTTGCGGCATACGCCCGTCACCGTCACATGAAAGCGAGGTATCTGCTTTGTCCCTCATAAACGTTGAAAATTTGACCTTTTCATACCCTTCAAGCTATGATAACATCTTTGAAAATGTAAGTTTCCACATTGACACCGACTGGAAGCTCGGTTTCATCGGCAGGAACGGTCGCGGAAAGACCACCTTCCTCAAGCTTCTTCTCGGGCAATACGAATACCGGGGCAAAATCACCGCATCGGTGAAGTTTGACTACTTCCCGGTGCAGATATCCGACGCGGACAAGCCCACTCTCGACATTCTTCGTGAGGTTCGCCCGGAAGCCGGGGACTGGATGTTCCTGCGCGAACTTGCGGCGCTGGAGGTGGACGACGGGGCGCTGGACCGTCCGTTCTCCACCCTCTCCAACGGCGAACGAACAAAGGTGCTCCTCGCGGCGCTCTTCCTCGGAGACATGCACTTCCCTCTCATCGACGAGCCGACAAACCACCTCGACGCGCGAGCACGAGAGACTGTGGCTGCCTACCTTCGCCGCAAAAAGGGGTTTATACTGGTCTCACACGACCGCAGTTTCCTCGACGGCTGCGTCGACCATATCCTGTCGCTGAACCGGGCGAATATCGAGGTGCAGAGCGGGAACTTCTCCTCCTGGCAGCTCAACTTCGACCGCCAACAGGAGTTTGAGCTCGCGCAGAACGAGCGGCTTCAAAAAGACATCTCGCGGCTACAAAAGGCGGCGCGGCGCAGCTCCTCCTGGTCGGACAAGGTAGAGGCGTCCAAGTACGGGGACGGCTCTGCGGACAAGGGGTACATTGGTCACAAGTCCGCCAAGATGATGAAGCGTGCAAAGGCGATAGAGCAGCGCCAACAGCAGGCGGTCGAGCAGCGTTCAGGACTTCTCCGCAACCTCGAGACCACAGAGAAGCTAAAGCTCTTCCCCCTCTCCTATCACTCCAATACACTTGTCACCGCCGCCGAACTCTCGTTGTTCTACGGTGAGCGCCGGGTCTTTGACCCGATCACCTTTTCTATCCAGCGCGGCGACCGTGTGGCGCTCGACGGCAGGAACGGCAGCGGAAAGAGCAGCCTGCTCAAGCTTCTCACCGGCGAGCCCATCGAGCACACAGGTACGCTCTCCATCGGCTCTGGTATTGTGATCTCATACGTCGCGCAAGACACCTCCAGCCTTTCGGGCACACTCTCCGGCTACGCAAGGGAGTGCGGCATAGACGAAACGCTCTTCAAATCGATACTTCGGAAGATGGACTTTGAACGGGTACAGTTTGAAAAGCGCATCGAGGATTTCTCGGGCGGGCAGAAAAAGAAGGTGCTCATCGCCCGCAGTCTCTGCCAGAGCGCGCACCTTTACGTGTGGGACGAGCCGCTGAACTTTATAGACATCTATTCGCGCATACAGATCGAAAATCTGATAGAGCAGTTTAAGCCCACGATGATATTCGTCGAGCACGACCGAACATTTCGCGAGAAAATTTCCACTAAAACGCTACATCTGTGACCGATCCTCCCGGAGCACCCCGCAATGTTAATTTGCGTTGCTGGAGGCAACGGTGCAAACCCGGTATAATGAATTCCACACAATTACAATCCAGGAGGATCTATTATGCTGAAGGACAACCTGCAGCGGCTCCGGAAGTCGAGAGGACTTACACAGCAGGAGCTTGCGGAAAAGTTAAATGTTGTACGTCAGACCGTTTCAAAGTGGGAAAAAGGGCTCTCGGTCCCCGACTCAGAGCTGCTCGTCGAGATAGCAAACTACTTTGAAGTCCCTGTCTCGACTCTGCTCGGCGAGACGGTAGAGCTTCCGACGGACGTGGCAGCCGACTCGCTTCACGCCATTTCCGAGAAGCTCTCGCTGATAAACGAAACACTCGCACGCAGCGCGGAGAGACGACGCAGAGTGCTGCGTCTGCTTTCTCTCGCCGGCGTCGCGGCGGCATCCGCTCTCGCATTGCTGCGGCTCATCCCGCTTCTCTATCTGCGCACTCTCCCGCTTCCGGAAGAGAGTTCAAACTCGGTAATAGGCGGCGCAGATGCTCCGACCTCGATATTTGTCACATCGACCCCGACCGAGAGCGGGGTGCTCTGGCTTATCCTTCTCGCCTTACTTCTCATCGCTTCTCTCTGCGGGCTGCATCTGACGCGAAAGCGTTGACACTACGCTGAAAACCACAGCCGTCAAAACGGCTGTGGTTCTTTTTATATGTGCGCAGGGGCGGCTGCCGCGGCTTTCGCATAGTATGGAGCGCAGGGTCCTCTATGACCCGGGAAAGGTATGGTTGATTGATATGGATGGAATTTTGCGACCGCTAAAGGTCGTTGCAGCCGGCGGCGACCTGCGCATGTCGGTGCTCGCGCGTCTGATGCGGGAGGATGGTCACGACGTATCCGTTTTTGCGGCTGAGGACGCGCCGGCTGCCTCTCCGCCCCTGCGCGCGGCGGGTGACGCCGACCTCGCCCGCGCCGACCTCGTTGTTCTGCCCCTGCCCGCAATAGATGCCGAGGGGTCGATAAACGCTCCGTTCAGCAGTGTACGCATTTCTCCGGAGAAGCTGTTTTCCGGGCTGAGGCGGGGCACGCTGGTAGCCGCCGGAATGGTGTCCGAAAGCCTGCGTGCGGCGGCTGTGCGGCACGGGCTCAGAATAGAGGACTACGCCGCGCGGGAGGAGTTCGCGGTGCGTAACGCGGTCCCGACGGCGGAGGGCGCCATCGAAATAGCGATGGGAATGCTCGGCGTCACCCTTCACCGCTCCCGCGCGCTTGTGGTCGGGTTCGGACGGATAGGCAAACTTCTCGCGCTGAAACTCCGTGCACTCGGTACAGACGTGACAGCGTCCGCCCGCAAGTACTCCGACCTCGCGTGGATAGACGCCTTTGGCTGCCGCGCACTGCGAACATCCGCGCTTGCTGAGGCTGTTGGGCAGTTCGATATCGTGTTCAACACAGTTCCCGCGCGGGTACTCGGACGCGCCGAGCTTGAGGTGCTGAGACCGGAGGCGCCGGTCATCGACCTTGCGAGCCGTCCGGGAGGCGTGGACATGGACGCCGCGCTCGAACTCGGCAGAGAGGTCACCTGGGCGCTTTCACTGCCTGGTCGCTGCTCACCGGTGACAGCGGGCGAGATAATCCGCGACACTGTATACAACATTTTAGACGAGACCGCCGGGGCGGCGGAGATTAGAGGTAACAACAATGAAAATAACACCTGAGACAAGGGTGGGATGGGCATTCTGCGGCTCATTCTGCACCATGAACACCGCGGTGACCGCTCTTGAGCGCTTCATTGCAGAGACCGGAGCGGCAGTAACTCCCATTATGAGCGGGATAACTCGGTCGCAGTCCACTCGATTTGGGGAGGCGGACTACTTCGCCGAGAGGGTGGAGAGCGCGTGCGGGCGCAAAATACTGTCCACCGTCGCGGAAGTCGAACCGATAGGTCCAAAGAGCCTGCTCGACCTGCTGATAATTGCGCCGTGCACCGGAAACACGCTCGCCAAGCTCGCCTCCGGCATTGCTGACACCTCGGTGACGATGGCGGCGAAGGCGCATCTGCGTGGCGAAAAACCGGTACTTATCGCACTGTCCACCAACGACGCGCTGAGTGGCGCCGCCGCAAACATAGGCACGCTCCTGAACCGCCGCAGCGTATTTTTCGTTCCGTTCGGTCAGGACGCCCCACAATCCAAGCCTCGCTCTTGCGTCGCCGACTTCACTCAGATTACCCGCGCGGCGGAGGCGGCGCTCGACATGCATCAGCTCCAGCCGGTGCTGCTTGCGGCGCCCGGGGACGCAAAAAAATAATTTGACAATCGCTTGCATTAGTTATAAAATAATCCGTGATTTTTAGCTGCGTTGGTATTCTTTGTCCGCGCAGGAGCAACTGAGGTAAATTCAATTTCATTGATGTTTAAAATGGGAGGTTGTCACGTGAGTCGCACCATAGTCCCTGCGGGGTATCGCTCCCGCCTGAATCTGTACCAGACCCAGATGGCGATAGGTATGCTCAAGCACACGTTTGAGGAGCGGCTCTGCATGGCGCTCAACCTCAAGCGCGTATCCGCTCCCCTCTTTGTCGACCCGGCGAGCGGTCTCAACGACGACCTCAACGGTGTCGAGCGTCCGGTGACCTTCGACATCGCCGAGACCGGGCGTCAGGCAGCGGTCGTCCACTCGCTTGCCAAGTGGAAGCGTATGGCGCTGCATACCTACGGGTTTGCTATCGGCGAGGGGCTGTACACCGACATGAACGCCATCCGCCGCGACGAGCATCTCGACAACCTCCACTCGGTCTATACCGACCAGTGGGACTGGGAAAAGGTCATTTCGCAGTCCGACCGCAACCTCGATTACCTCATGGACACGGTCCGCCGCGAGGTGGTCGCCATCTGCGGCACGCTGGACGCGCTTCGCTGGACCTTCCCGCAGCTCGACGGGCTCGAGCTCGAGCGTAATGTCACCTTTGTCACCGCGCAGGAACTCGAGGACAGATGGCCCACGCTCACTCCGAAGGAGCGGGAAGACCGCCTGCTCCGCGAGGTAAAGACCGCGTTCATCATGCAGATAGGCGACGTCATGCGCTCGGGTGAGCGCCACGACGGGCGCGCCCCCGACTATGACGACTGGTCGCTCAACGGCGATCTTCTATTCTACAACGAGCTTCTCGACTGCGCGTTCGAGGTGAGCTCAATGGGCATTCGTGTTGATGCTAAATCGCTCAAAAGCCAGCTTGAAAAGGCAGGCGCGGAGGAGCGTGCCGAGCTTCCGTTCCACAAGATGCTGCTTCGCGGGCAGCTCCCGCAGTCCATCGGCGGAGGTATCGGTCAGAGTCGTCTCTCGATGCTTCTGCTTGGAAAGGCGCACATCGGCGAAGTCCAGGTCTCGCTGTGGGATGACGAGACGGTGAAAACCTGCGCAGACGCCGGCATAGTGCTGCTCTGATACAACTTTTACAACTTTAAACCGGGCGGTCATTGGGTTTCGGCAAACCCAGCGACCGCCCGGTCCTTTTTTATTTTTCTGTCGGTTCGCTCTCCCGCCGGTATTCCAAAATATCCCCCGGCTGGCAGTCCAGCGCGTCGCATATCGCTTCCAGCGTGGAGAAACGTATCGCACTTATCTTCCCGGTCTTGATTTTCGACAGATTGACGTTTGCTATCCCAACCTTCGCCGCGAGTTCGTTGAGCGAAATTTTCCGGTCTGCCATTACCCGGTCGAGTCTCAATATAATTGCCATTCTTTTAACCTTTCAAAGAGTCTCGTCCGAGAGCTGCTGCAGGGTCTCGCCATAGCGGAATATGAACGAGAGAAGGAACAGCACAAGTGAAACTATAATAAATGTCGCGTCGATGCGGTTTATCAGCACCACCTCGCTCAACTTCTGCATGTTGAACAGCTCGGCGACACGGAACGCGCCGAAATCCACCGCCGCGCACACCGCCTGCATCACCGATAGCACCGCCCCCGCAACAAGAGTAAGCAGTGCGAGCTTTTTCAGCCTGCTGGCTACACCGCCCTCAAACGGATTTCCCTCGGTCATCGGCTTGAGAATCCCTCGAAAAATGGTAATTCCCCATCCAAATGAAACCCCCGCAGCAACCACAATTGCGAGCCGAATCGCAACAGGAAGAACAGTCTGCGGACAGTATTCAGGCAACGGGCTAACCCTCACATTCCCGATATCCACACGGTTTATAAACGCCCGGTATATCCCGCTGTCGCTCCCCAGTGCCATGGCGGCGGCGAGCGCGACCGCGCAGACAATTGCCATGGTAACGTCGACCCAAAACAGCGCCCGAAACATCCTGTCCAGTGCCGTCGCTGTTTTCCTAAGTTTATCCATGTGCCGCAACCTCTCTTTCCTCTCTCAGTTCAGCAGTTCATTGTACACACATGATACCTCGCTGCATTATGTTTGTCAACTATAATTTAACGATAAACGTTAATTTTTTTATCTTATACATCTGACATCCCCCGTGCGCCATACAAAAAACGCCCCCGGTGCAGCTTGGTTCTGCATCGGGGGCGAAATTCATACGTATTGCTTTTTCCGTCTTACAGGAGCTTGACGCGCTCGGCGATATAGTCGTGCAGCTGCTCTATCGGAATGCGCACCTGCTGCATAGAGTCGCGCTCGCGCACGGTGACGCAGCCGTCGCCCGCCTTCTCCGCGTCGCCCGCGGTATCGAAATCGACGGTGACGCAGAACGGGGTGCCGACCTCGTCCTGGCGACGGTAGCGCTTGCCTATCGAGCCGCTCTCGTCGTAGTCCACCATGAAGTCCTCCGAGAGGCGCTCGTATATCGGACGCGCAACATCGGCGAGCTTCTTGGAAAGCGGCAGCACCGCGCACTTGAACGGTGCGAGCGCCGGGTGCAAGCGGAGCACGACGCGTGTGTCGTTCTTCTCGGCGTCCACGACCTCCTCGTCGTAGGCGTCGCAGAGCAGCGCGAGCACGGTGCGCTCGACGCCGAGCGACGGCTCTATAACGTACGGGATGTAGTGTTCCCCGCTCTCCTGGTCGAAATAGGTGAGATCCTTGCCCGAAGTCTCCTGATGGCGCGAGAGGTCGTAGTCGGTGCGGTCGGCGATACCCCAGAGCTCGCCCCATCCGAACGGGAACAGGAACTCAAAGTCGGTCGTCGCCTTCGAGTAGAAGCTGAGCTCCTCCGGGTCGTGGTCGCGCAGGCGGAGATTCTCCTCCTTCAGACCCACGCCGAGCAGGAACTCGCGGCAGAACGAACGCCAGTACTCGAACCACTCGAGGTCGGTGCCCGGCTTGCAGAAGAACTCAAGCTCCATCTGCTCAAACTCGCGCACGCGGAATATGAAGTTGCCGGGGGTGATCTCGTTTCTGAACGACTTGCCCACCTGCGCTATCCCGAACGGGAGCTTGCGGCGGGTTGTGCGCTGGACGTTTACAAAGTTTGTGAATATACCCTGCGCGGTCTCAGGACGGAGGTAAACGGTGTTCTTTGCGTCCTCGGTGACCCCCTGGAAAGTCTTGAACATCAGGTTAAACTGGCGGATGTCGGTGAAATTGTGCTTGCCGCAGCTCGGGCAGGGAATGTTATGCTCCTCGATAAACGCCTTCATCTCGCTCTGACTCAGAGCGTCGACCGGCTTTTCGAGCTCAAACGAGTTCTCGGCACACCAGTCCTCAATGAGCTTGTCGGCGCGAAAACGCTCCTTGCACTCGCGGCAGTCCATGAGCGGGTCGGAAAAACCGCTGAGATGCCCGGATGCGACCCAGGTCTGCGGGTTCATCAGTATCGCGGAGTCGAGCCCCACGTTATACTGATTGCGGCGGACAAACTTCGTCCACCACGCGCTCTTCACGTTGTTTTTCAGCTCGACGCCGAGCGGACCGTAGTCCCACGTGTTGGCAAGCCCGCCGTAGATCTCGCTTCCCGGAAAGACATAGCCGCGATTCTTGCAGAGCGCGACTATCTTGTCCATAGTTTTTTCGCTGTTGTTCATATATATCATCCTTTCGGTCGGTATCCGGTCTCTAAGCCCCTATTATATCCACACGCGCGCGGCGCGTCAAGTCTCATAATCTCACCCCGTCCATGCGCCGATGCGGAAAATCCGGCATATACTGTCGTAGCGCGTCAGGCGCGGAAAGGAGAGATATCAGCCGTGAGCTTTACAAAATTTTACTTTAAGCCGGGGCAGTCCGAACAGATAGAGACCACCATCCGTCTCCGCCAGGACAGCCGCAGCGTAATACACGGGTACATAAAGGACACATCCGGCGAACCGTTTGCCGACGCGGCGGTGCTCCTGTTCGAGGCGCAGGAGCGTGGCGACCCCCGCCTTGTAAGCCAGATGTTCACCGACGAGTTCGGTCAGTTCCTGTTCGGACCGCTCGAGGCGGGTCAGCTCTACCTGGTAAAGGTATTCAAGAACACCATGCGCGTACGCGAGCTCGAGACCGAGACGTGACATGACATGACCCTGTCCGCCCGCCTCAGTCGTCATCCCGCGCGGTTCGTTCCTCCACACCGAGCAGCCGCGCAAGCGCCGGGTCTATGCTCCACGCCTCTGCAAACTCCCGCCAGTGTTTTAGTGCCGCCGCATTGTTCATGCGCCCCGCGCGGCGGGTGCACCGCAGCATGATGTTCTTGGGCGTGTGCTCGGCGTCTATAAATTTCACCGCCTCAACACGGTACCCAAACGCCTCCATGAGCTGCGCGCGCGATGCGTCGGTCACAAGCGCCGCGACCCGTTCCCGCAGTATGCCGCGCAAAAGCGGCTGCTGCGTCTCGCTTTTGAGCTGGCGGAACAGCTCGTGCTGGCAGCAGGGCACGCACACCGCAGCGCTCGCACCGTTCTTCACCGCGTATGCGAGCGCAAGGTCGGTAGCGGTGTCGCAGGCGTGCAGAGTGAGAACCACATCCACCCGGCGCGGCTCCGCCTGGGCGATGTCACCCGCATGAAAGCTGAGCCCGGTCATCCCGAGCCTCCGAGCGAGCGCCTCGCACTCGGCAATTACATCCTTTTTAAGATCGACGCCGAGCGTCTCGCACTCTACGCCGAGCCGCTCCCGGCAAAACCAGTGCGCCGCAAAGGTGAGGTAAGCCTTGCCGCACCCGAAGTCCACTATCCGCAGTGGCTTGGAGCGGTCGGGACGCGCGTCCGCAGCGTCCCTGAGAGTACCCTCCACCAGCTCCAGATACTTGTTTATCTGCCTGAATTTGTCCCGCATCGGGGCGAGCACTTTCCCCTCCGCGTTCATCACCCCGAGCGCCTCGAGGAACACGCACGGTCTGCCCTCGACAAACACGCCCTCCTTCTTACGGTCGTGCGCCGCCGGAGCCTTTGCCGCCGCCTTGCTCGCCGGTCGCCGCATGACCTTCAGGCGAAGGGGGCTGCCAAGGCAGGTCACATGCCAGTCTCCCCCGGCGGTAAACAGCACCGCCTGCGAGAATCCACCGCGCAGAAGCTCCTCGGTTCGCTCCCCCGCGACCTGCGGCGCGCAGTTCTCGTGCAGCGCACGGTCGCGGAGAATGAAGGTGAACTGTATGACCCGCTGCCCACGCAGTTCAAAGGCGCGCAAAGTCACCTTCTGAGCTGCGTGCTCCGGGGTCTCCCCTCTACGCGCACCCGAGATAGTGCCCGATATAAATTCTTCGCCAAATGCCTCATCCAGCCTTGACGGCATTTTCACTCCTCCTTTAACACGTAAACACGCGAATTAAACCCCGCTCCACTGCCGATAATAATACCGTCATATTATAAAAACTGCAAAGGAGCGTGAACATAATGCAAGTCAAAGACCTCATGACCCCGTCCGCCGTCACCATTTCCCCCGACGAGAGCGCCGAACTCGCCGCACGCCTTCTCGCACGACACAACATAGGCTCGCTTCCGGTCTGCGGGGCAGACGGCAAACTGCGCGGCATAGTCACCGACCGCGACATCGTCGTGCGCTGCATAGCCGCCGAGTATGACCCCGCAGAGACAAAGGTGCGCGAGATAATGACACGCGCCGTCGTAACCACAAAACCAGACGACGACCTGCACGAGGCGACCCGCCTTATGGCTGAGGACAAAGTACGCCGCCTACCGGTCGTCGAGGACGGCGTCCTGCGCGGGATGCTGTCCCTCGCCGACCTCGCCAAAAGCGGACGCTTCGATATGGAGGCAAGCCGAGCCCTCGGCGAAATTTCCTCAAACCTCCGGCACCCCTGAAATTGTTGTAAACTTATTGTAAACAGTAGCCGCCCAGCCGCCGCGCGCCTTGAAATGGTCGTGCGGCGGTGCTATACTTAATTTATGGAATGTTTATAGTTTGCGCCGCTCTGTCTGTCACAACGCGGCAACTATAATATACAATGTATATGGGACGTATGCAACACAATTCGGAAATTCGAAGACAAAACGCATTCGTGCCCGCCGTCTCCGGGAGGTTATCGTTTTTTACCATGAACAGATTCCTTGATAGTCTGCGCAGGTTCATGATGGGTAGGCGGGGAACCGATCAGCTCACAATTGCACTATTTGTAGTCTACCTCGCGCTTACCGTGCTCAGCCGGATATTCCTGTTTGTCTCCGCAGGGGTGGGGCTCACGCTGAACTTTCTCGGCGTTGCGTGCGCCGTTTACGGGATATTCCGCGTGCTCTCACGCAACATCCCCGCGCGCGAACGCGAAAACGCATGGTTCATGAGCTGGTGGAGCAAGGTGCGCCGCTTCTTTTCACGCATGACCCGCCGTATCCGTGACCGAAAGACATATGTCTACGTGAAGTGTCCCGGATGCAAGTCGGAGCTGCGCGTGCCGCGCGGCAAGGGCAAACTTATAGTCACCTGTCCGCGCTGTCACCGCGAGATACGCATTACCACCTGAGCTGCCGGTAAAACTGTACCGTTTTGTAACCCTTTTTTTGCGTGCACGTGGTATACTGTATGTATCAAAATGCGCGCCGCGACGGGTGCGCAGATACAACGCCGGTATAACGGAGGTTTTATTATGCCACTCTGCGCGCGTTTCACCGCGGTTTATCCTGCCGCGCTGCTGATCTGTCTGCTTCTTTTTTCCGCATGTGCGGAAAATTTGGGTGAAAAACTTCCTGATACCTCAATGTCGCCTTCCCCCTCCGCTTCGGTGACATATATTCCTCCGGAAGAGGCATCGCCCACCCCTTCGCAGAGTCCTGCTCCCGGTCTGACCGATGGTAAAGACACAGATTTTTACTCCGAACCGGATCATGACTGGCAGGCAAAGCTGACCTCCACCCCGTTTGACGAGACCGGCGAACTTATTTCAAGCGACACCATTCTCTCGCTTAGCGGCGCGGATCTCGTTTACGGTGTGACCGACACGGGTCGAGAGGTGATAGTACAGCGCGCGTCCGACTACACCGACGAGTGGTGGGAACTGGTCGCAGAAAACGACGAATTTGGCTGGCACGCGGGTCCGAACGGCGCCGGTGTGGACATCGACACCGCAAGCGAGCTCTCGGATATGCTGCTTGCCAATCAGTGGATAATCCCTGCGAGCGGATACACTCTCGACCCGGAGAGCATTTCATTTCTCGGCGGCGGCATGTGCTATGTCGAAGCGGTACACTCCGACGTATCAAAGGACAACATGCGGCTGTTTGTCGCGTTTTCCCTCGGTTCGGACGGCAGCGCTTCGTGGTTCCCCATCGCAAGCTCGACCGGAGGCGACTGGGAGCGCGTGGAGGGCTGAGCGCGGTATATTTTCTGCTTTCCAGGGAGATACTTCAATGGTGTCGGCACTCTGGTTTGGTTCACGCCGACCATCACCTTCACTTTTACCATTACCATTTACCACTAAACGAACGGGGGCATCCTTATGGATATATCCGGCTACATATCGCAGCGCGCGCCCGCCTTTCTCGTTGGGATAGGCGGCGTCTCCATGTCCGCGCTTGCCGACCTGCTCCTCCGCCGCGGAATCACGGTGCGCGGCAGCGACGTGCGCGAAAGCGCCGCGGTAGCGGCTCTGCGCGCCGAGGGGATAGATGTCTCGATAGGGCACGCGGCGGAGAATATCAAGGGCGCCGCATATCTTATACGCACCGCCGCCGCTCACGACGACAACCCGGAGATAGCCGCAGCAAGAGAGCGCGGCATCCCGGTCTTTGAGCGCGCGGAGGCATGGGGCGCGATAATGGCGGAGCACGGCGCTGCGCTCTGTATCGCAGGCACACACGGAAAGACGACCGCAACCTCGATGGCTGTCTCCATCGCGCTCGAGGACGGACTCGACGTCACCGCAATGATAGGCGGCGAGCTCCCCGGCGTCGGCTCTCACCGCACCGGGAACGGTTCTCTCATAATTGCAGAGAGCTGCGAATACTGCAATTCGTTTCTTCACTTCCGTCCGACCGTTGCGGTAGTGCTAAACATAGAGGAGGACCACCTCGACTTCTTCAGCGGCATTGCGGAGATAAGACAGTCTTTCCGCAGCTTCTGTGAGCTCACCCCGCCGGATGGGACGGTCGTTATTAACGCAGACGACCAGGAAACGGTCGCCGCGCTCGAGGGAATAGACCGCAGGGTCGTCACCTTTGGAATAGATTCCCCCACCGCCGACGTGCGCGCAGAGAACCTCACCTGCGAGCGCGGGCGCTGGAGCTTCGATATAATCCATCCGGGCGGACTTATCCCGGTCTCTCTCTCGGTGCCCGGGCGGCACAACGTCACCGACGCACTTGCGGCGGCGGCTGCAATGCTCGAACTCGGCGCGGACGGCATCTCGATTGCACGGGCGCTCGCGTCCTTCCACGGCGCGGCGCGGCGCTTCGAGTTCAAGGGCACATTTTCCGGCGCCGACGTCTACGACGACTATGCTCACCACCCAAGCGAGCTGCGCGCACTGTTTGAAACTGCCCGCGGCTGCGGATATAACCGTGTCATCGCACTCTTCCAGCCACACACATATTCGCGTACCCGCGCACTTTTCAGCGACTTTGCGGAGGTTCTACGCATGCCCGACATGTCGCTCATCCTTCCGATATTCCCCGCACGCGAGGCGGACGACGGCAGCGTCTCAAGCGAGATGCTCGCGGCGGTATCCGGTTGCCGTGCGCTCAGTTTTGAGGAGGCGGAGAAATTCCTGCGCGGAGAACTGCGCGATGGCGACCTGCTGCTCACGGTGGGCGCGGGCGAGGCGTACAGGGTCGCGGAGGCTCTATGCGGAAGGGAGCAGTGACACGTGTGCGCCGCGCGACTTTGTTTTGGTCCCATCCCGCGGGCGGGCTTGATTTGCCTGTCCGCGGTTTTCTCTGCCCATGCGGCGACACTGATCGCGCTAACTTCTTGCCATTGTCTGCGCATTCTGTTATAATTGCGGTATCTATACCCGCACGACCTGTACGACAATACGTTCCGCAGCCGAAGGGGGGCGCGTTCCTGTGAATGGCAAGCGAATAGAGCGGCTGCTCGAGCCGGGTGTTCTCGGCTATTTTCTGGTTTTTCTTCTCTTCTGCGCCGTTCTGCTGTTTTTTGACCCGATCATGGGCGGGGTCGGTCTTGCGCTGCTCATCGTGGTCTATATAATTCAAACCCGGCGCGCTATCCGCCGCCGCCGTGAGCTTTTGCGATATATCGAGGGAGTTTCGCAGAATGCGGATGTCGCGGCGGGGTCGGTCATGAGTTCTCCATTCCCCACCGTTGTCATCCGTCTGGACACCGGCGACATCGTGTGGTACAACCGCCAGTTTGGCGAGATAACCTCCGACCACGAGCACATATTCGAGACCCGTCTGGCGGACGTCGCACCCGGTCTTTCTCTCGGCTGGCTGATAGCCGGGCGGAACGAAGCGCCCGAGCTTATAAACATCGGCGAGCGATGGTATTCGGTCGGGGGGACGACCGAGCGCATACCGAACGACGCAAAGATACTCGCGACCCTCTACTTCATCGACCGCACCGTCGAACACAGCCTGCGCGAGATAAGCGACCGCACCCGCCCCGCCGTCGGCATATTCATGCTCGACAACTACGAGGAGCTCACCAAGGGGCTCTCCGAACAACAGAAGAGCGCTCTCATCGCCGAACTGGACGAGAAACTGAACGCCTGGTTCGACGGCGCCGACTGCATGTTCCGCAAATATGAGAAAGATCGCTACGTTATGGTCTGCGAGAAGTCGCTTCTCGACAGGTTTATGGCGGAAAAATTCTCAGTGCTCGACTCGGTGCGCACCGTCGGTTCGGCGGACAATCCGCTCACCCTCTCCATCGGTTTCGGCATTGATGGGGACGGATATGGCGAGATATTCGAGTTTGCGTCGCTTGCCATCGATATGGCGCTTTCGCGCGGCGGAGACCAGGCGGTGGTGAAGGACCGCGTGAACTTCACATTTTTCGGCGGCAAGACCCAGGAGCTCGAGAAGCGCACCAAGGTCAAGAGCCGCGTCATGGCAAACGCACTTCGCCGGCTGATAAGCGACTCGTCCAGCGTCTACATCATGGGTCACAAAAACTCCGACCTGGACAGCATTGGCGCCGCGGTCGGCATAGTCTGCGCCTGCCGCCGCCTGGACAGGAAGGCGCACATCATCGTCGACCTCAATATGACCGCAGCGGCGCTGCTCATAAACCGTATCACCGCACAGCCGGAATACGCAGGGGTGTTTATCTCCCCATCCGACGCGATGGTCCATATGGATGCGCGCTCACTTCTCGTGGTGGTGGACACCAACCGCCCGGAGGTCGTAGAGGCGCCGGAGATCCTCGAGAGCTGCCCCCGCATCGCGGTCATAGACCACCACCGCCGCGCCGCAAGCTATATCAGCAACGCCGCGCTCAATATCCACGAGCCATATGCGTCCTCCGCAAGCGAGCTCGTGTGCGAGCTGCTCGGCTACTTCGATAACAGCAAGGTCCCTCTTCTCAAGATCGAGGCGGAGGCGCTGCTCGGAGGCATAGTGCTGGACAGCAAGAACTTCACCCTGCGCACCGGCGTGCGTACCTTTGAGGCTGCGGCGACGCTGCGGCTCGCGGGCGCCGACCCGGTCGAGATAAAAAAGCTCTTCCAGACCGAATACGCCGACTACGTCGAGCGCTACCGCATAATCGCATCCGCAGTGCCGTACCGAGAGCACTTTGCCATAGCCACCCTCGACGAAAACGTGGGGCGCGTGGTCGCCGCTCAGGCGGCGGACGGGCTACTCGACGTTCTCGGCATACAGGCGAGCTTCGTCGTGTTCAATGAGAACGGGCAGGCGATAATTTCGGCACGCTCGCTCGGACAGGTTAACGTCCAGCTCATCGTCGAAAAACTCGGCGGCGGCGGTCACCTGACAATGGCGGGCGCACAGCTCCCGGGCGTCACCCCGGAGGAGGCGTCCGAGCGGATACGGGTCGCGATAGACGAGGTTATCCGCAGCATTCCCCAGTGAAAAGCGATACAACAAGCGAATACAGCTTCTGAAAGGAAATATCATTATGAAAATAATTCTGCTGAACGACGTCAAAGGACAGGGCAAGAAAGGCGATATAGTCAACGTCAGCGACGGATATGCCCGCAACTATCTCTTCCCACGCGGACTTGCCCAGGAGGCAACCGCTGATGCGCTCAACTCCGCCCGTCTCCGCGAAAAGGCGAAAAAAGAGGCTCAGGAGCGCGAAAAAGCCGAGTTCGAGGAGCTCGCCAAGCGGCTTTCGACGCTCATAGTCGTTGTTAAGGCGCGCGGCTCGGGCGCAGGCGGCAAGCTGTTCGGCTCGGTGACCTCTGCTGAAATAAGCGAGGAGCTCGCGCGCCAGTTCTCCATTGAAATAGACAAGCGAAAGATAGCCCTTCCCGAGCCGATCCGTCAGTACGGCGTCGTCGAGGTGCCGGTCAAGCTGGGATACGGGATAGAGGCGTCGGTAAAGGTACAGGTAGCGGAAGTTTGAGGCGGACGTAAGAATGGACGAATTTGCTCCGCGCCGGCTTCCCGCCGCGCCAGAGGCGGAGCAGGCGGTGCTTGGCGCGATGATGCTCAATGAGAGCTGTGTGGCAGACGTGGTCACGCTTCTGCGCGCGGAGGATTTCTACGTGCAGGATAACCGCGAGATATTCGAGGCTATGCACTCGATGTTCAGCTATTCGCGTACCATCGACCCGCTCACCCTTATCAATACGCTGCAGGAGCGCGGCACCTACCACGGCGACCGCACCCGCGACTATATCCGTCAGCTCTGGGACATGACCCCCTCTGCCCGAAATGCCCTCCACTACGCAGGCATCGTGCGGGACAAGGCGCTGCTCCGCCAGATAGCTACCGCCTCCTCCGAGATAAGCGAAATAGTTTACAGCGGAGAGGGAGAAGCCGAGAAGATACTCGATCAGGCGGAACAGAAGATCTACGAGATTCGCCAGGGGCGCGCTGACCAGAGCTTTGCGACGGTTGGCTCGGTGCTGCTCGACGTGTACGAGCGGCTCAACGAGCTTGCGCGAAACGGCGGTAAGCTGCCCGGTATCCCGACCGGGTTTTCGAGTCTTGACCGCCTCATATACGGTCTCAACCAGACCGACCTCATACTTATCGCGAGCCGTCCCGGCATGGGTAAGACCTCTTTTGCGCTGAACATTGCGTTAAACGCCGCAAAAAGTGAGAAAAAAACGGTTGCGTTCTTTTCTCTCGAGATGTCACGCGACCAGCTTGTCACCCGTCTGCTCTCCTCGCAGAGCCTCATTGACTCGCAGAAGCTCATGACCGGCTCGCTCGACGACCGGGACTGGGAGGACGTGTTCGCCGCAAGCGAGATCCTCAACCGCACCGACATACGAATAGACGACAATCCGATGATAACTCCGGCGGCTATGAAGGCAAAGTGCCTTCGCCTTTCGAATCTCGGGCTCATCGTGATAGACTACCTCCAGCTCATGACCACCGGAGGGCGGCGCAATGAGAACCGCGTACAGGAGGTAAGCGAGCTGTCCCGCTCCCTTAAAATAATGGCAAAGGACCTCAAGGTCCCTGTCATCTGCCTCTCTCAGCTCTCCCGCGCAAACGAAAAGCGCGAGAACAAGCGACCGATGCTTTCCGACCTCCGTGAGAGCGGTTCCATTGAGCAGGACGCGGACATTATTATGTTTCTCTACCGCGAGGGGTACTATGACCGGGACAACCCCTCCAATTCAGCGGAATGTATAGTG
Source organism: uncultured Clostridia bacterium (assembly GCA_944387575.1). GTDB lineage: Bacteria > Bacillota > Clostridia > Oscillospirales > JAAYOS01 > CALXFK01. Next base: position 2,012 of record CALXFK010000064.1, on the reverse strand, counting down.
GCAAAAAACCGTCACGGCGCGACAGGCACTATCGACATGCAGTGGCTGCCGCAGTACACGAGCTACGCCGAGCTCGACCTGCGCCATGATGAATGACGCAGGCAGCGCGCGCACGTTTCTGCGCGCCGGTACAGAATATCTCGACCATCTCAGACCCGGCGGCGCCGTCCTCGCCGCACTGAGCGGGGGTGCGGACTCGACCGCGTTAGTCATCGCTCTCCATGAATACGGCGGGCTCACGGTGTTTGCCGCCCATTTCAACCACTGCCTTCGCGGTGAGGAGAGCGAGCGGGATGAACAGTTCTGCCGCGACCTCTGTGAGCGGCTCGGAATACGCATTTTCTGCGGGCGCGGCGACGTCGCGTCCTCCCGCCTGAAGGGCGAGGGCACCGAGGAGGCTGCGCGTCGGATGCGCTACGACTTCCTCTCCCGCACGGCTGTCGAATGCGGCGCGTCGCTTGTCGCGCTCGCCCATACCGCCGATGACCAGGCGGAGACCGTTCTGATGAACCTCGCCCGCGGCTCCGGAGCGGACGGTCTGCGGGGTATCCCGCTCACCCGCCGTCTCGTGCCCGGCGTCACCGCCCTTCGCCCGATGCTTCTCACCACCCGCGCAGAGGTGGAGGAATTCTTGGAATGCAGGGGCGAGCGGTGGGTCACCGACTCGACCAACCTCACAAACGACTACACACGCAACTTTGTTCGTCACGAGATAACCCCGCGCATGCGCGAGCTGAATGTCCGCTTTACCGAACACGCGGCGGCTGCCGCAGCCTCGCTTGCAGAGGACATCGCCTGCCTTGAACGCCTCGCCCGACCGCTCGCCGAGAGCGGCAGCGCCTCCGCCATTGCCGACGCCCCCCGCCCGATAGCGGCGCGCGCGGTAAGAATGCTCGCCGCGCCGTTCATACCCGGTCGCTCGCAGACCGAGGCGGTGCTTGAACTCTGCCGCAACGGCGCGGGAAGCGCGCAGATCTCGATAGGCGGCGGACTTATTGCACGAAGAGTGTACGACCGCCTCGAAATAGTCCCCCAGGATAACCGCTCCGCGCCCGATTCACGACCACTTGCCCCGTCCCCCGCGCCGCTGCGCGCCGGCGCGAACCTCTATGCGCAGTCGGTGATAACTCTCACCTCAGCCACCGCGCCCGCCGCCGCGAATATGAGTTCGGGCGCCGCGCTGTGGATAAGCGGGCGGTTTTCCCCACCGTTTATTGTGCGTCCGCGCCAGCCGGGCGACTTTCTTAGACCCGCCGGGCGTCCCCGCGCCTCGCTCAAAAAACTGTTTATAAACGCGAAGATCCCCGCCGCGCTCCGTCCCCTCCTTCCGGTCATCACGGTGGATGGGAGGGTCGCCGCCGTCCCCGGATTCGGCACCGACGCGGAGTTTCTGCCATCTCCCGGAGAACATTCGTGGCGTATTGATATAGTTCCTGCGTCTCCTGATATCCAGGCGCAGGGTGATAAATAAATTCTTGAAAGGAATTTAAAACAATGTCAGACATACAGCGCGCAGATATCCAGGAGGTATTCTACACGGAGGACCAGCTCTCCACCCGCGTGCGCGAGCTTGCCGCCGAGATAAGCCGTGACTACGCCGGGCGGGAGCCTCTGCTCGTGAGCGTACTGAAGGGCTCATTCATTTTCATGGCGGATCTTGTGCGCGCGCTTGACCTGCGGTGTACCATTGACTTCATGGTCGTGTCGAGCTACGGCTCGGGCACGCGCACGAGCGGCGCGGTCCAGATACTCAAGGACCTGTCGGTGGACGTGAGCGGTAAGGATATAATTCTTGTCGAGGATATCCTGGACAGCGGTCTCACGCTCAGCTACCTGCGCGACTATCTCCGGGCGCGCGGAGCCGGTACGATAAGCATTTGCACCCTGCTCGACAAACCCGCCCGCCGCACCGCCGATATCTCCGCCGACTATGTCGGTTTTGCGGTGGAGGATCAGTTTATTGTCGGTTACGGACTGGATTACGCGGAGAAATACCGCAATCTTCCATACAT
>CALXFK010000063.1 GCA_944387575.1 uncultured Clostridia bacterium | reverse complement strand
CAGGACATGCCGGTCATGCGGGTATCGTCCATCGGCTACGGCATGGGAAAGAAGGACTTCCCGACAGCCAACTGCGTTCGCGCGATGATCGGCGAGACCGAAAACCGCGACACCGTGGTCTCCGAGCTCCGCTGCAATCTCGACGACATGACCCCGGAAGCCATAGGCTATGCGATGGACCATCTGCTTTCGAGGGGCGCGCTCGACGTGTACTCCGTCCCGATACAGATGAAGAAGTCGAGACCGGGCGTCATGCTCTGCGTGCTCTGCCGTCCGGACGACAGGGACGATATGGCGGAGCTCATCTTCAAGTACACCACCACCCTCGGGATACGCGAGCAGACCTATAAGCGCTACACGCTCACCCGTACGACCGAGCGGGTGGAGACCGAGCTCGGTACTGTGCGCGTCAAGCGCGCGCACGGGTACGGCGTAAGCCGTGAAAAGTACGAATACGACGACCTCGCCGATATCGCGTACTCGCTGGGTTCCGGAATCGACGAGGCTCGGGCATACGTCGACAGGTTCCGCAGACCTGAGTAAAAACGAGTACCCGCCGGGCATACTGACCACGAAATTTTGTTACCGGAGGAATACAGGCATGTGTACCGCTCTCACCTTCACCAACCGCACCATGTATTTCGGCAGGAACATGGATATAGAATACCACTTCGGGGAGGCGGTCGCCATAACCCCGCGAGACTACCCCCTCCCCACCAAATTTGCCGGGACGCTCCGTACGCGCTTTGCGATGATAGGCATGGCGAACGTGACCGCAGACTACCCGCTCTACGCCGAAGCGGCAAACGAGGCGGGTCTCTGTGCCGCAGGTCTGAACTTTCCCGGAAACGCCGTCTACGCCGACCCGGGGCACTGTGAAGGCACCCCGGTGGCGCCGTACGAGCTCATACCGTTTCTGCTCGGGCAGTGCGAGAATGTTTCGCAGGCTCGGGAGCTGCTGAGAACAGTCGACATCGTGTCCGCACCGTTCAGCGCCGAGCTTCCGCTCGCGCCGCTGCACTGGATAGTATCAGATGCGACCGGCAGCCTCACTGTCGAGCGCACCGCGTCCGGTATGCACGTATATGACAACCCGTTCGGCGTGCTCACGAATAATCCGCCGTTCCCGTTCCATCTCGAAAACGCGCGCCAGTACCTCCATCTTTCGGCGGGGTTCCCCGAAAACCGGTTTTCCGGAGAGCTTCCGCTCGCGCCGTTCGGGCAGGGCATGGGCGCGATAGGTCTGCCCGGCGACTTCTCCCCCGCGTCCCGGTTCATAAAGACGCTCTTCTGCAAGGCGAACAGCGTCTGCGAGGAGGACGCCGAATCCTGCGTGGGGCAGGTGTTCCACATCCTCGACGCGGTCGCGATGGTGCGGGGCACGGTCATCACGCCGGAGGGCAGGCAGGATATGACGACCTACTCCTGCTGCATCGACACCTCGAGCGGCACCTATTACTACAAGACCTACTCCAACAGCCGCGTGACCGGCGTTCGGCTCACCGACGAGCGCAGGGCGGGCTCCGGGCTCTCTGTGTTCCCGCTAAGGACCGCCGCCGAGTTCGCATTTGAGTGAGTATTCCGCATATTCTATCAAATATGCCGCCCGCTATTGACAAAACGCGGAAACAAACCTATTATTATCTGTGGCGCAAGTTTCTCCCGAAAGGAGCTAAATAAAATGGACGAATACAACAATGTAGAGACTGTTGATGAGGAGTGTACACACGACTGTTCCACCTGCTCATCCAACTGCGCAAACCGTGAGGAGCTCGACGAGCGCGGTTTCAACCGCCCGCACAAGCTCTCATCCATCAAGCATGTCATCGGCGTCGTAAGCGGAAAGGGCGGCGTCGGCAAGTCGCTTGTCACCTCCATTCTCGCGGTGAACATGGCGCGCCGTGAGCGCCGTGCCGCCATCCTCGACGCGGACGTGACCGGTCCGTCTATACCGCAGGCGTTCGGTCTGCACGAGAAGGCAACCTGGAACGAGCTCGGACTTCTGCCGGTCCGCAGCAAGACAGGCATTGACGTCATGTCGATAAACCTGCTGCTCGAAAACGAGAGCGACCCGGTGGTCTGGCGTGGTCCGGTCATCTCGGGCGCAATAAAGCAGTTCTGGACCGATGTGCTCTGGGTCGACGTCGACTACATGTTCGTGGACATGCCTCCCGGAACCGGTGACGTGCCGCTCACCGTTTTCCAGTCGCTCCCGCTCGACGGCATCATAGTCGTCACCTCCCCGCAGGACCTCGTGAGCATGATAGTTGGCAAGGCGGTGCGCATGGCAAAGCTGATGAACGTGCCGGTGCTCGGTCTCGTTGAGAACATGAGCTATATTTCCTGCCCCGACTGCGGAAAGAAGATCCATCTCTTCGGCGAGGGCAAGACCGAAAAGGCGGCAAAGGAGTTCGGGCTGCCGCTGCTCGGCGAGCTCCCGATAGACCCGCAGCTCGCACGCAACGTCGACGACGGTCTCATCGAGCTGTACGAGGGCGACTACCTCAAAGAGGCGACCGACCTCATCGAGACCCTCCTCAAATAACAAAAAGCGTGAAAACGAAAAGGTCCCCCGCGAACAGAGTTCGCGGGGGACGCAGTATTTATATTATTATATTCAGTCGCGCGGCTCGGATATTTCGTGCCCGGTCTGCCAGCCGCGTATATACTCGGTCATGCCTCCGTAACTGTACTCGGAGAGCTTTATCTCCTTGCCCTGCTCCGGCTTGATGTAGACATACCCGCGGTCGACCTTCGCAAATTGCCTGCCCACCGCGTCCACCTCGCCATACCGTATGTACATTACCTCCTCCGGGAACAGTATCACGCGCCGGGCAAAACTGCCGACATAGAGCGCGTTCTCATATATCCGCACCGAGGATGTGGCAATGGCTGCCACCGTCGAAACGAACAGCAGACCGCCCACCGCGAGCGCAATGCCGGACACAAGATTCAGCGCGGGCATGTACCCGGGCTCATTGCTCACTCCCGGATTTATCGCAATGCCCACAATTATCAGAAACAGCCCCGGCGCGAGAAACACAAGGCACTTGCTCAATTTGAGCCTCCCCGAATACAGAAGCTCCCCGCCGTATTCCGCGAGCCGCTCCCTCTGCTCTTTGAAATTACGCCGCTCCATACCCTTCTCCTTTCCCGGTCCGATACCGCCGGTCTTTCATTCAATGCTCACCATACGACTATTATCGATATATTTCGCCTTTTACCGCAACCGGTCATTCCGTGTCGCTCATGTCTCTGACGCCGTGCTCCTTCTGCCAATCCCGGATATACTCTGGCAGATCGTCGTAAGCAAGGCAGGATAGCCTCAGCTCCTTTTCAACATCCGTCTTGATGCAGATGAAGGTCTGGTCGGGGGCTAGCAGCTGCCTGACACGCTCAATTTTGACATACCGTATATAAGCTATCTCCTCCGGGAAGAACACCTTCAACCCGGCGAGGCTGGAAAGGCAGAGCGCGTTTTCATATATCCGTATCGAGGACGTGAACACAAACAAAAGCGACGGGATAAACACCATGCAGCCCACCACCAGCGCTATCCAGGACATCATCTTCAGCGCGGGCGAGTACCCGGTCTGACCACTTACCCCCGGATTGATGGAAATCCCGAGGACTATCAGAAACAGCCCCGGCACTATAAATATAAGGCACTTTTTCAGGTTCGGACGCACCATGAACAGAAGCTCCCCGCCATATTCCGCGAGCCGCTCCCTCTGCTCTTTGAAATTACGCCGCTCCATACCCTTCTTCATTCTTGAAATACCAGTCCGCGACCGACCGCAAGACCACTCCTTTTTATATTTTTATTATATCGCAGCATATGTTTTGGGTAAATTGTAATTTATTACAATTTACATTGCATGTTATTGTATATATTGCAAAATTTTTAGCAAATATTTCGTTTATTTTTGTTAAATCGCAAAAAGGAACCTCCGAAGAGGTTCCTTTTTGTATGCTTGTGTGCATCAGATCTGCAAGATCATCCCGAGCGCCGCGCCGCCAAGTATTACCGCGACCGGGTGCAGCTTTTTGAATACCCGGGTGACCACCATTGCGATGGCAAATACGAGCGCCGTCTTCCAGGAGAACATGCTTGCAATACCCGACCAATTGGGGGCAAACTTCTCGATATATATGACCGAGGTAGAAAATACCGTCCAGCCCGCGGCAGCGATCATCGCGGTTGCGGCGGGACGTATCAGTCGAAACGCACCGTCGACATAGCGGTTTGTCATGAACTTGTCAAGGATGCGTATCACGATCACTCCGACTATGAGTGCGGGCGCTATGAGTCCCACAGTCGCAACTATCGCTCCGATTATCCCCCAGGCGTTAAATCCGGTGTATGTCGCCATGTTTATGCCGATAGGACCGGGGGTCGCCTCGCTTATGGCAATCATGTCGGGTATCGAAGAGGCGTCCAGCCACTCGTAGCGGTCGGAAATATCGTAGAGGAAGGGCACTGTCGCAAGTCCGCCGCCCAC
>CALXFK010000062.1 GCA_944387575.1 uncultured Clostridia bacterium | reverse complement strand
ATTGATAGACGCTTTCGGCTGGCTTGGACAGGAGAGGGTTGCTTTCGGGTGGAACAAGTATGTGGGGCTCGCCGTGATGACCGGCGGTGTGCTGCTGTTCAAGATGAAGTTTTAAGTTGCGTGTGGGAACATTTTCCCACATGGCATGTCTAAATAAATGGCAAGTAAATTTAACAAAGGGAGATGAGACTGTGTTTAAGCGACTGTTAATCGTGTGTACTGCGGCGGTTATCGCACTGTCTTCGCTTACCGCCATGGCGGATGGTACGAACCGGCTCGAAGCGGGCGACGAGCTCACCCGCATAACTCTCGCGGTAAAGGAAGCCGTTGAAATCGGCGACGGGTACGAGAATTTCAGCGGCAGTTACGAGGACGACGGACCGGTGCGCCGGTGGAGGTTAAGCTGGTATGGCGGAATGGAGAGCGTAGACGTTGTTGCTGACGACGACGGCAAGGTGCTCTCCTACAACTACTATAACGACTCGGCGGCGTATGTCAGTTATTCCGAGGACTATGCGCCCGCGTTCCCCGCAACGTCGAGAAGCGAGGCTCAGAGCATTGCGTCCGAATTCGTGAGGAAGGTGCTCGGCGACGGCGAGGGATTCGTCTGGCATGACACCGCCGCAAACGTGAGTCTCGGCGCTACATACTACACCTTTGACGGGGTGATTACCCGCAACGGAATCCCGACCGAGACAGGGCTGAGCGTGCGTGTGCGCGTGGCGGATGCGAAGGTATCCCGATTCAGCCGCGACGACTCGTACCAGATCTACTATGACAGGGCGCCCGCGTCCTCCGCGTCATTTGCCGAGAGCAGCGCCACCGAAAAGCTGGAGGAGACGGTGAACCTCGAACTGAGGTATGTCATTTCGGACACCGATGAGAAGAGCGTTGTTCTGAGGTATGTCCCGGTGAAAGACGGGGATTACATAGTCAATGCGACAAGTGGTGAACTTGTAAATCTCGACGATTTGTTTGCCGCCATGGGGAGCGACTCTGTGGGCAGCGGAGATACGTCGGCGGACACCGGTAACGCGGAGAGCGGAAGCGAGCTTACACCCGAGGAGATGGAGGGCATAAGCAAGCTTGAGGGAGTGATTTCAAGCGAACTGCTCGACGCGGGGCTGCGCGAGATTATCGAACTCGGCGTTAGCGACGAGTGGAATCTCAGCAGCGCTGTCTACACTCAGCCGGACGACAACGGCGATGTGTTCTGCACAATGGTATACCTTCGCACCGACGAGGAAACCGACCGCACATATGTCAAGAATATCCATGTGAATGCAAAGAGCGAGGAGCTCATCTCGATGTACACATCGACCGAGGCGATTGAATCTCCGGACGAGGAGCGGTCGGCTGAGCTCGAGACCATAGCGTCGAATTTTGCCGGAAAGTTCTGGACAGAGCGTGCGGCGGCAGCGGAGCTCCGTCCCGACTCGGATGGCGGGTACAGGTTTACATACTGCCAGTATGTAAACGGGGTGCCGTTCTACAACAATTATTACACCATTTCGGTGGACCCGGCGAGCGGGGAAATCCTCTCGTTTAGCGGCGTGTGGGAGGACGGTTACCAGTTTGAAAGCGCGAGCGGAGTTATAACTGCAGAGGTTGCGAAAGACGCATACCTGTCGGCGTTTGACACGCGGCTTGTCTATGTGGATTACCCAGTTGTCACCTCGCTTACGAGCGCCGACCAGTTCCTGAAAAAAGCTGCGCAGGCAGGTTATCCGTATGTGCATGAGCTGTGCCTGTGCTATCGTCTCGAGTCGGACATGGATGTGTATGGAGTGGGGGCAAAGACGGGAGAGGTTCTTGTGTATGAGCCTGAAACCCCGGGCGTGATTTCCTATTCCGACCTCAGCCAGAGCTACGCCGTTGAGCAGGTGACGAAGCTTGCGGAGTACGGCATCGGGTATGCTGGAGGAAAGCTTCGCCCGCGCGACTCGCTTACTCAGCTCGACATGCTGGGTCTGTTTATGGGAGCCACCGGGGTGGATGTGAGCAATCTCGGCGACCCGGATGTAAAGGACTATGTCTATTCGCTTGCCTACGGCTACGGAATGCTTGAGGAGAGCGAGCGGGACGATGACGCGGTGGTCACACGCGAGCAGTTCATGGACTGCCTTATAAGCGGCACCGAGTACGGCGCTGCCTCGAAGCTTACCGGGATTTACAAGACCGGGTTCAGCGACGACGGCTCGATAGCTGAGAGTTGTCGGGGGGCGGTCGCGATAGCAAAGGTGCTTGGACTTGTGAGCGGAGATTCCAAGGGCGCGTTCAATCCGCAGCGTGCGATAACAAGGCAGGATGCGGCAATTGTACTTTACAAGTTTATGAGCAGGTGATTTTACAAAAACGCACGGACCGCAGCGATGAGCTGCGGTCCGTTTTGCTGTTTGACACTGATTTTACATTGGTTTTCTTTTTGATTTTACAGAGCGAGCGTAGAATGAGACTCACAGATGCAGAGTGAAAGGAATGAATGACATTATGAAAAAACTTATATCTGCTGGGCTTGCTACGGTCATGCTCATGTTTGCGCTTGCTGGGTGCTCCTCGGGCGGCGGTGGTTCGAAGGTGATCACGACCGACGGCTCGACATCAATGGAGACGGTCATAGGTTCGCTCGGAGAAGCTTTTGAAGAGGCGAACAGCGGTTACAGTGTGAGTTATAACCCCACAGGTTCTGGCTCGGGCATTACCGCGGTGAGTGAGGGACGCTGCGACATTGGACTTTCGAGCAGACTCCTCAAGGCTGAGGAAGAGGAACAGGGTCTTGTCGGAACTACGGTCGCGTATGACGGTATAGCGATGATAGTTAATCCCGAAAACCCGGTGACCGACCTCGACCTCGAGACCATAGCCAAGATCTACACCGGCGAGATAACCAACTGGAGCGAAGTCGGCGGCAATGACGGTGAGATAGTACTTATAGGACGCGAAGCGGGCAGTGGCACGCGCGACGGCTTCGAATCGATAACCGGCACTGAGGATGTGTGCCAGTACCGCCAGATGCTCACCTCCACCGGCGATGTGATAACCACTGTTTCCCAGAACCCGAACGCCATCGGGTACGCATCGCTCGCTTCGGTAAGCGACAAGATAAAAGTCCTCACCGTGGGTGGTGTAATGCCAAGCGAAGAGACGATAGCCGACGGGAGCTATGTAGTGCAGAGACCGTTCATAATGGTGACGAAAGAGGATACAAAGCTTTCGGACGCTGCGCAGAAGTTCTTTGACTACGTAATAAGTGGAGACGCAGCCGACATTATCACCGCGGCGGGTGTGGTTCCCGCAAACTGATAGGAACGATCCGGGCGGCGACCGTCTATGCGGTCGCCGCTCTGTGCGGATAGCATTGAGAAATTAAGAGGTCGAGCAATGAAGAACAGAAAGAGACTCGTGGAGAATATCGTTCACGGGATATTCTTGATAATGGGTCTTATAACGGTTGGTTTTGTGCTGATCATAACGGTGTACCTCGTGGTCTCGGGAATACCGGCGATACGTGAGATAGGACTTATTGAATTTCTGTTTGGCAAGACGTGGGCATCGACGGCTGCAGAGCCGTCCTACGGTATACTGCCCTTTATTCTCACAAGCATATACGGGACTGCGGGTGCAATAGTTGTTGGTGTACCGATAGGCTTTCTTGCTGCGGTCTACCTCGCAAAACTCGCAAGACCGAGCGTAAAGAAGGTGATGCGCGGTGCAGTGAGCCTGCTTGCAGGTATACCGTCGGTCGTGTACGGACTTGTGGGAATGCTGGTTCTGGTGCCGGGAATACGCAAGGTGTTCGATATCCCGGACGGAGCGAGCTTGCTTGCGGCAATCATTGTGCTTGCAATAATGATACTTCCGTCGATAATAAACGTATCGATGACTGCGCTTGAAGCGGTACCGAAGGAGTACGAGGATGCGTCGCTCGCGCTCGGAGCCACGCCGGTCGAGACGTATTTCAGAGTTTCGGTACCGGCGGCGCGGAGCGGCATCGCGGCAGCAGTAGTTCTCGGCGTCGGTCGTGCGATAGGCGAGGCAATGGCGGTGATGATGGTGTCCGGAAACGCGCCGAACATGCCGTCCTCACTCTTCCAGAGCGTACAATTCCTCACGACTGCCGTTGCAAGTGAAATGGCGTATTCGGGTGGGTTGCAGCGTCAGGCACTCTTCTCGATTGCCCTTGTACTGTTCCTGTTCATAATGCTCACCGGAGCGGTACTGAACTTTTTCCTCAAACGCAGCAGGGAGGGCTGAAATATGCTTACAGGTAAACTTTCACGCAGACGCCGGGCGTATATCACGGTCATGCGCGCGCTTATGTGGGTGAGTATTGCGCTCACTGCGGCGCTCGTGCTCTTTCTGATAGCGTACATTGCGGTAAAGGGGATTCCTAACATAACCTGGGAACTTCTCTCCACCGAACCGAGCTACCTGAAGGGAAGAATAGGAATACTGCCCGACATCCTTAACACGTTATATATAGTGCTTGCTACGCTTGTTATCGTGGTCCCGCTAGGGGTGGGCGCCGCTATTTACCTCACAGAGTATGCATCGAATAGACGAATAGTCGGTGCGGTTGAATATGCGGCTGAGACGCTTTCTGGTATTCCATCGATAATATATGGACTTGTGGGAATGCTGTTTTTTTGCCAGTTCATGGGACTGAAAACCTCGATCATTGCAGGTGCGCTCACGCTTGCGATAATGAATCTTCCCACCATCATGCGTACCACGCAGGAGAGTCTGAAAACGGTACCGCAGAGCTATCGGGAAGGCGCGTTCGGGCTCGGAGCAGGTAAATGGCGGGTGATACGGACGGTGGTCCTTCCGGGATGTGTGGATGGAGTGATAACCGGATGCATACTCTCGGTGGGACGTATACTTGGAGAGTCTGCAGCACTGTTGTTTACAGCTGGATTTGCACACATCCTCAACGGAGTGTTTGAGGGACTTGCGAGCCCTGGAGCTACGCTCACCGTCGCACTTTACGTGTATGCAAAGGAGCAGGGGGAGTTTGAGGTAGCGTTTGCGATAGCAGCTATTCTAATGGCGTTGACGCTGTTGATAAATCTTGCCGCGTCCGCTGTAGGGAGATACTTTGACAGGAGAAAGAGTTTATGAGCGACATTATAACGGCGAAAGATCTCTCACTGTGGTATGGAAGTTCACAGGCACTCAAGGGTGTGAACATGTCGGTGCCGGAGCGGAGTATTACCGCGCTTATAGGACCATCTGGCTGCGGAAAATCTACTTTCTTAAAGACGCTCAACCGCATGAACGACCTTGTTCCTGATGTGAAAATAACGGGTGAAGTTCGCTATTGCGGGGTGGATATATACGGACCTACCATCGACGTAAATGAGCTGCGGAGAGAGGTCGGAATGGTGTTCCAGAAGCCGAACCCGTTTCCGATGAGCATTTATGACAATATTGCGTATGGTCCAAGGACCCACGGTACGACGTCTCATGCAAAGCTGGACGACATTGTGGAACGCGCACTGCGCGACGCGGCGATATGGGATGAGGTGAAGGACCGGCTGAAGAAGAACGCCCTGGGACTGTCCGGCGGTCAGCAGCAGAGACTCTGCATTGCGCGGGCACTCGCGGTTGAGCCGAGGGTGCTGCTGATGGATGAGCCGACAAGTGCTCTCGACCCTATCTCAACTTCACGAATAGAGGAGCTTGCAATTCAGCTCAAGGAGAAGTACACTATCGTTGTGGTGACGCACAATATGCAGCAGGCGGTACGTATATCGGATAACACTGCGTTCTTCCTGCTTGGCGAGCTTATCGAGTGCGGAAACACCGACCGAGTTTTTTCACAGCCGGAGGACAAACGGACGGAAGACTATATAACGGGGAGGTTTGGTTGATGCGCAGCCGTTTTGACGAGCAGCTTGCGGAGCTGAACAGAGAACTCATAGAAATGGGCGCGTTGTGTGAGGAGGCGATAGCGCTTGCGGCGAAGTCTCTTTCGGGGTCGGAGGATGACGGCGCGCTTGCAGCAAAGGTCGCCCCGCTTTCAGCGGAGATAGATCGCAAGGAGCGGGACATTGAGGCGATATGTCTGAGACTGCTCCTCCACCAGCAGCCGGTGGCGCGAGACTTACGTCAGATATCCGCGGCGCTGAAGATGATAACCGATATGGAGCGGATAGGTGATCAGGCGGAAAACATAGCTGAGATAGCCGGGTTTATAGGCGAGCGAGGAGCGGACGAGTGCTCACAGATACTAGACATGGCGAAGGAGACCATAAGCATGGTCACCGGGAGCGTGGATGCATATGTTAAGCGCGATATTGGGCTCGCCGAGGCTGTGCTCGAACACGATGACATAGTCGACCGCTACTTCACCGACATCCGGCTAAGTCTGATCTCGCTGATCTCACGAAGCCCTGAAGAGGGTGAGTATGCGCTCGACCTTCTGATGGTCGCAAAGTATTTTGAGCGGATTGGCGACCACGCAACGAACATCGCTGAGTGGGTCGTGTTCTCTATAACCGGTGAACACAAGGAGATCCTGACATGATTTGGTGTGTGGAAGACGATGCGAGCATACGCGATATCGAGATATATGCGCTCCAATCCACCGGGTTTGAGGCGCGTGGATTCGAGGACGGAGCGAGCTTTTTTGAGGCGCTTGCAAGTGAGCGCCCCGACCTTGTCATCCTTGATATCATGCTGCCGGGCGAGGACGGTATTTCGATACTGCGGCGTATGCGTGAGCAGCCGGAACTGCGGTCTATACCGGTGATAATGGCGACCGCTAAGGGCGCCGAGTACGACAAAATACTTGGTCTCGATATGGGTGCGGACGACTACCTTGTAAAGCCTTTCGGAATGATGGAAATGGTTTCACGGGTGCGGGCGGTGCTCAGACGCACCGAGCCCGGTAGGGTCTCGCATCTGCTCAGTACCGGTGGGCTCGTGGTAAACCTCGATGAGCACACCGTGAGCGTGGATGGCAAGCGTGTGATGCTGACATATAAGGAGTACGAACTGCTGAAGCTGTTTTTGTCACATCCAGGAGTGGCGTTCTCGCGTGACCAGCTCTTCAATGAAATTTGGGGAATGGACTATGTCGGAGAGTCGCGCACGGTGGATATGCACATCCGCACGCTCAGGCAGAAGATAGGCGCATACGGAAAGCTGATAGAGACGGTGCGCAACGTAGGTTACCGGCTGGAGGCGAGAGGATGACCGGCAAAATATTTCGCGCAATAGTCTCGGTTGCGGTGATAATACTCATAGCGAGCACTGCAGTCATAACCGGGTGCATGTACAGCTATTTCGGCGGCGTGCATGAGCAGCAGCTCAGTAATGAACTCGACCTTGCCGCCGCGGGGACCGAGCAGGGTGGTGAAAGCTATCTGGCACAGGTGAGATCGGATAACTTTCGCCTTACCTGGATAGCGGCGGATGGTACGGTCCTGTATGATACGCATGCGAATGCGTCAGAGATGACTAACCATGCCGAGCGTGAAGAAGTGGCGGGTGCGCTGAGTTACGGACGCGCTGCAAGTTCACGCTATTCAAGTACGCTGCTTGAGCGGCTTATGTATGAGGCGGTGCGGTTGTCTGATGGTACGGTGCTGCGCATAGCGGCGAGCAGGGCGACGGTCGGAGCAATCGTTATAGGCATGCTCCAGCCTATTCTGTTCGTAGTGATCGCGGCGGCGGTAGTGAGCGGCATTTTTGCGAGCCGTATGGCAAAGAGAATAGTCGGTCCGCTGAACCGGCTTGACCTTGAGCATCCGCTTGAAAATGACGTGTACCCTGAAGTTTCCCCGCTCCTTACCCGCCTCCATCAGCAGAGAGTGCAGATAGATGACCAGCTTGCGTCACTGCGCCGCCGCGCAGACGAGTTTGAGCAGATAACCGGCAGTATGACAGAGGGTCTTGTACTACTCGACGCAAAGGGATCTGTTTTGAGCATAAACCCAGCGGCTTGTAAAATTTTCCAGACAAATCCTGGATGTGTTGGAAGCGACTTTGTAGCCGTTAACCGCTCGCGGGACACGATCGCTGCGGTGTCGCAGGCGTTTGAGCAGGGGCACAGCGAGATACGTATTTCGCGGGGAGGTCATGAGTATCAGGTTGATTTCAGCCGTATTGAGACCGGCGGAGAGGCTGTGGGAATGGCGGTGCTTGCGTTTGACGTCACCGAGCAGGCGTTTGCAGAGCGGAATAGGCGCGAGTTCACTGCAAACGTCTCACACGAGCTCAAGACGCCGCTTCAGTCAATCGTGGGAAGTGCGGAACTCATCGAAAACGGGCTTGTCAAGCAGGAGGACATGCCGCGGTTTATCGGACGCATACGCCAGGAGGCGCTGCGGCTCGTGCTGCTCATAGAGGACATAATACGCCTTTCACAGCTCGACGAGGCGGAGGAGATGGAAAAAGAACGCGTTTCACTGTACGACATGTCAGAGGAGGTCGTAGCCGCGCTTCAACCAAACGCTGCAGCGAGAGCAATAACACTGTCTGTCGAGGGTGATCGGGGTGAGTTTGACGCGGTGCCACGGCTAATACACGAGATAGTGTACAACCTATGCGACAACGCAATTAAATATAATGTGGACGGTGGTAAGGTACTCCTTAGAATTACCGACGGTGGCAACTCGGTAAAACTCACCGTGAGCGACACCGGGATAGGTATTCCGCCGCAGCATCAGGACAGGGTGTTCGAGCGATTCTACCGCGTCGACAAGAGTCATTCAAAACAGTCTGGGGGAACCGGGCTTGGGCTTTCGATCGTAAAACATGCGGTGCAGTACCACCATGGCTCGGTATCACTCGAAAGCGAAACGGGCAAAGGTACGACCGTAACGGTTATTTTTCCGAAATTAGTAAACGTAGCGGGCGATTGACAGTTTAAAATGCGGTCTTAACTCCAATTATAAATGAGCATATATTCTTTGCTGAGCTTTGGCGGAAGCAAGAAGTTTTGCGGTGTATAATGCGCCGTGAAGCGGAGAGAATATAAATACGGGGAACAGACCCCCAATTGTAATTGGAAAGGACATGAGCTCATGTTGGATAAGGCAGCACTTGCGCTCGCTATAATAGGGGGACTGAACTGGGGAATGATAGGACTTTTCCAGTTCGACCTTGTGGCGTGGATATGCGGCGGTCAAACCGGTGTGGTCAGCAGGATTATTTACACTCTTGTTGGCATTGCGGCGATTTGGTGTATATCCCTTCTGTTCCGTGACGACGCTGTCGCCACGACCGACAGATAAAGTTAAGGGAACCGGTAGGTTTACGATGTAGACCTGCCGGTTCTTTATTTATTTCTTCTGAGATAATAAGCTACGCTTTAGCAGAAGTGTGAAATATATGTGGATTGATTTTGATAAGGTTTGGGGCGAAAATATAGGTGAGCGCAGAAATTATTTATTTGACGCAACCCGAACGGTTTTTTTTCGACTATATAGTTGAAGAACGAACAGAGGGGAGGTGCCTGAATGGATGACGTTCACATCATAGAATTGTACTGGGACAGATGCGAAGATGCGATCACCCAAACAGCCGCAAAATACGGCAGGTACTGCCACACGATTGCATACAACATACTTTTTAGCGCGGAGGATGCCTCCGAAGTGGTCAACGATACATACATGGATGCGTGGAACAGTATGCCGCCGCATCGTCCGGCGATTCTTTCGGCATATCTGGGCAAGATAGCGAGGAGAATTTCGCTGGATCGGTGGCGCGTGCAGCGGGCAAAGAAGCGCGGTGGAGGGCAGGCGGAGATGGCGCTGGAGGAACTGTCCGACTCGGTGGTAGCGGTAAAGGACATGGTGGACGAGAAGATTTCCGAAAAGGAGTTGACAGCTTCGATAAATTTATTCCTGTCTGGGCTGAGCGTTACGGAACGTGACATGTTCGTTTGCCGGTACTGGTTTTTAATGCCCGTGCGTGAAATTGGCGAAAGTTTTGGATTCAGCGAAAGCCGGACAAAATCCATGCTTTTTCGCATACGGAAAAGGCTGAAAAGTCACCTGCAAAAGGAGGGATTCGTATGAACGGTATGCTGCTTCTCGATGCTCTTGGAAACATCGACGACAAATATATTGCGGACACCTGTGTGCACCTCGGATGTATACCAAATCGTATGTGCAATGAAGCCGCAAACGTTACAAAGCGGCGTAGACTGCGGCGAAGGGGATTTTCCCTTCTTGTTGCGGCGACGGTTGTCGTACTGTCTATACTCGCAACCGCGTTTGCTGTAAGTGGAGAATTCCGCGCAATGGTGTTTGAGTTTTTACATATTCCGATTTTTGAGAATGTGCCTGATAGTGGCAGCTTTGCGGAGAATGAAATTGGGGGCATAATAGGAAACCGTGTTCACGTGAAATACATTGACTCTGACACCGAAGTTTATTTTACCGGTACCGACATTCTCTATCAAAGAATATGCGCGGAAAACGGCGATTTGATCGGTGTGCGTTTTTTCACGGTCGGCGAAAATGGATTGTCCGTCCTGACGACTCACACAACACACTTTGAGATTTATGGAGAAAACGGCATCGAGGAGGGGGTCGTATTCTGGTGCGCAACCGATAACGGCTTTGCGGTGACAGGAGAAGGGTGGTTGTCTGACGGAAAAAGCTCGTGGGAGGCATCGGTAATTGACGGCATCAGAGATACCGTACTGATTTCGGTTCGCGGAGGCGTCCAGAATGGATTTGAGTTTTCAGCGTGGCTTCTGGACTTGGAGAGCGGTGAAATGAACGGTGTGAATATTGTGGGGATTCGTCACGTGCAGCAGTTCACCCTCACACCTGGGCTGGACAACGCGCTGGTATTCGGACGCATGGACGGGGATACGCAGACCATTCCGTATATCTGCAATTTGCAGTCCGGCGAGATGATGTCGCTTGCAGAGCTCACGGGCAATAGTGGAGGGGACATCACTGCGCGTATTGTCGACGGCGATACGGTTGTTTTGAAATGTGAGACGGACGAAGTTTTTTCCGCCTGGGCTTATTCGATCAGGTCTGGGAAGATTGTCCGGACAGCGGATCAGATTCCGATAATGGGTGAGAGCGGACAGGGTGGAATTGTGGATTTCGGTGCGCGTTATGCGTTTTTTGTAAATGCAGACCTGAGTACAGCTGTAATTGATTTGAAAACGGGTAGTATGTCCGCAGCGATTTCGGGGTTTGCATTTGACCGTAACGCAGAGATGCTTGTAAACGGCAGCGGAAGGAGGGCGTGCTACTATGTTTGCTCACAGGAGCAGAACAGTCTTGGGGTAACTGCTCTCGGCATGGTGGACTTTGAGAAGGTCGAGTTTATTGTGTTTGATCGCGAGGGAATTGACAAAATAAAGGAGACAAGCCTCGGATGGATCGGTGAAAACCGGGTGTTCATCTCGGTTGATAGAGAGTTTCTGTACATCTATGAATTTCAATAAGCGACAAGCGGTCATCAAACCCGATCGTCTGCAATGACGCGGAAGGCGAA
The DNA here is from genome assembly GCA_944387575.1 of uncultured Clostridia bacterium. GTDB lineage: Bacteria > Bacillota > Clostridia > Oscillospirales > JAAYOS01 > CALXFK01. The sequence continues at coordinate 2,851 of CALXFK010000062.1, read as the reverse complement.
TGGTCGATATATGCAATTCAAACGCGGATCTGATGCCGCGATTGTTTTGAAGAACAGGAGGATTTTTATGAAAACGACTGTCAAAAGTGCTGCGATTTTTCTCATATCTGTATTTGCGGTGCTGTCATACATATTTGCGGGCTGTGCGTCCGTCTACAAGCCGGATGATAGAGACGACATCTTTCGCGAGGCGACCGCATGGTTTGAAAGCCAGACGTCGCGCTATGAGATCATCACAGGTGAGGAGGTTGACGGAAGGGTGGTATTTCTGACCGGCACCAAAAATCCCGGAACGGATGACTATCAGTTTTTGCAGGCGTTTGTTGTGGATAAAACGAAAACCGATGGGTTTGAGGTCAGTGCGTGGAGTGACGGACAGCGGGGAGTTTCCGCTGGATTCTCGACCTACGTTCTTGACAGCGGCGATTTGACAATTATCTTTGGCGATACGACCGACAGCATATTTGACTTTGTCAATGCCCGGCGCATAGACGTTGAATTTACAGAGGCACGAGTCTCGTTTGCGGATAGGAAAAATGAAACGCTGAAAATAACGGGAAACGCTCCATATATTCTGGTCATTGAAGGGGGGTATCAGGTGCAGGATGTGGAGTTTATCAGCGGTGACCTTATTGTGAAATATTCGGATTTTTACAGCGACGACCTGATGGAAAACTCCGAAACACTTGACACTTCCCACGTGTTCGAGTGAGCGTATATAGCAGGAGTGAATGTAAACAAAATACTTTCACACAATATATTTTGGACGGAAGGCAGCCCGCCTTTATAGCACGGACGCGGGATGCCAGCCCGTCTTTTTTCTTTTGTTTAGAACGTGTAAAAAATACGAAATAATATTTTTAATTTATTTTTTTGTTATTTACTTTTATTTAAGGCTGTGATAGAATGTGGCGGACTTCGTGGAAAGGTGGCGCAAATGTGATCACCTTACTGCATTGCGGAGGGTAAAAGGATGATTTTGGAGTTAAAAGACATCTGGAAAAGCTTTGGCGAGAAGAAGGTGCTGAAAGGAGTGTCTTTCTCGGCTGAGAGCGGGCGAGCGTTTGGTCTGCTCGGCAGGAACGGAGCGGGAAAGACGACGTCTATACGCATACTGATGGACGTGTTTGCGGCGGACAGTGGAGAAGTACTCGTAGACGGAAAGCCGATAGACTACAAAAGTGTGGGATTTGGGTACCTTCCAGAAGAGCGGGGGCTCTACCCGAAAAAGAAAATAATCGATCAGCTCGTCTACTTTGCGGAGCTGAAAGGTATGAGACGTTCGGACGCGGTGCGATCGGTAGACGGCTGGCTTGAAAGGCTGGAGATGTCGGAGTACCGCAATAAGCGTCTGGACACGCTCTCAAAGGGTAATCAGCAGAAGATACAGCTTATAACTGCGGTCGCTCACGACCCGGAGATAATAGTTCTTGACGAGCCGTTTTCAGGGCTTGACCCGGTCAATGCGATGATGCTTGAGGACGTGGTAAAGGACGAGATAAGGCGCGGGAAGATAGTGCTGCTCTCGAGCCACCAGATGAACTACATAGAGGAATTCTGCGACAGTATCGCGATACTCAAGGAGGGTGAAATCGCCATATCCGGGGAACTGCGCGCGATTAAGCGGAACTACCCGAGAGACCGCATTGTTGTGGCGTCCGAGCAGAGCGCTGAAATCGCCCGGAAATTCAACTGCACCGAGGACGAGGACGGGCAGCTTGTAATCAGGCTTGACCGCCCGGAGGACAAGCGGCAGGTGATGCGTCAGATTGCCGAGAACTACGATATCGACGAGATGCGGGTGTTTGAACCGTCGCTCAACAGTATTTTTGTCGAGTATACCGGCGAGCAGGAAGAGGAGGAGCGCAAATGAGCCAGTTTATAAAGGTGCTGAAATACGAACTGAAAAGCTACTCCACAAATAAACTGTTTGTAGGTATCACGCTTTTCTTTGCGGCTGTGATTGTTGTGGTTCTGTTTTTCCCGCAGATAAAGGAGATGTTTACCGGCTCGGAGGAGGACAGTGCGAGCACAGAGCTGCCGGTGATGGTTGTTGCGGGGGAGCAGGCGGATGTCGCGGGAGACGCATTCAGGGCGTCATTTGCAAATTACGACGTGCAGGTTATGCCCGGCGCGGATATGGATGAGCTGTCCGATCGGATTACTTCGGGCGAAATAGAGTGCGCCTTTGTCCTCGACGGTCTCAACTCCTATGTGTATTATGTAAACAACCTGTCGATGTACGACGTCAATACAAGCATTGCGGACGAGCTGCTCGGCGGCGTGTACCGTTACAGCGAGATGGTCGAGAGCGGACTTTCGCCGGAGCAGGCGGGAGGAATAATGAACGCGCAGGTGACGCATGAGACGGTGAGCCTCGGCAAGGACCAGATGCAGAACTTTTTCTATACATACATAATGGTGTTTGCGCTTTACATGGTGATTCTGATATATGGTCAGATGGTTGCGACAAATGTTGCAAGCGAGAAGGGCTCGCGTGCGATGGAGCTTCTTATTACGAGCGTGAAGCCGACGAGTATGATGTTCGGAAAAATAATTGCGAACTGCATCGCGGGATTTGTCCAGATTGCGGTGGTGTTTGGCACGGCATTTATATGCTACGGGATAAATGGCAAGTATTGGGATGGGAACGAGATAGTGGCGTCAATTTTCGCAATGCCGGGCGACCTGCTTGCATATATGCTGCTGTTCTTTGTGCTCGGGTTCCTGATGTTCGCATTCATGTACGGAGCTATCGGCTCGATGGCGTCTAAGCTCGAAGACATAAACACTTCGGTAATGCCGGTGACGATGCTGTGCGTAGTCGGGTTCATGGTGGTCATGATCTCGA
>CALXFK010000061.1 GCA_944387575.1 uncultured Clostridia bacterium | reverse complement strand
AGCGTCTTGAGACCGACCGAAATAGCGGGAGCCTCCAAACGGATGCGGCGGTTGTTGACGTACGCATACTCACGACCCACGCAAAGCGCTGCCGCTCCCTCGTCGCCGGTGGAATCAGGTGTATCCGAATACTTCAGCGAACCATCCGGCATACGGCGAGTATTCTTGAACAGGCTGAACCACGCCCACTGCGCGTCGTCAAACGACTGACCGTGGTCACGGTACTTCACATCGCGGAACACGTACGGCGCGCCGCCGTCCTTCGCTCCAGGCACAACGCCATAGTACGCGATATTAGTCTCGCCGCGTATCGAGATGCGGGGGAACTGCTCGCAGCCGTTTATTGTGGTCCAGAAGCGGCGGTTCGCAGCGTTGATGTGCTGGCGGGTGACGTCGCTTGCCTCGCGGCGGCTTATGACACCAGTGTCCAGCTCACCACGGGACTGATAGACCGGAACCGGGCACTTATACCCTTTCGGGTTTCCATTCCCGTCAAAGAGAAGCTCGCGCGGAGTGGGACCGGCAGCGCACGCAGCGCCCGCGAGCTTGTCCCCGCAGACACGCGCAAACTGCGTAGTCATCATATCGCCCATCGACATGCCCTGCATGTACACACGACCCTCGTCGATGCCATATTTACTCTTCATCTCGTCGATGAGCCCGCATATAAACCTTATGTCGTGCGCATCCTCCGGCACGACTCCGTCGCTGTCCGGGTCCATCGCGAAAATCAGATTCGCCTTCATCATATCCTCGCCCTCCACCGAGAGCCAGGCGTGACGAAGACCGGCATACGGGAACACCGCGATCGCTCCCTCAGCCTCCGCTATGTATATCCAGGACGTCTCATCGAACTGAACCCGACCGTCGACGCCGCCGCCGTGGCATGCGATTATGAGCGGAGGATTCGAACCCTTTTCATAGCTTGAAGGAACATACTCAAGCCACATATCCTCCCTGCCGTCGGCAAATACCTTTTTGCAGGTTACCGGCTCCTTCGGCGGGACATGCGTATTCGACCCGGTGGCGTTGCGGATAGCTCCAACTGGAGCCGCATCGGAAACGGTACCCACAAACGGCACGCCGGGCAGCAGTTCTACAGGTCTCATAACAATTACCCCCTACTCTAATCCCGCGAACGCAAAACAGCGCCCGCTCTCCTGCGCATTCTTTTTGTACCACAGTATAACACCATGCAATAAAATTGTCAATCGTTTAATTATTTTTGAGGAAAATAATCTAATAAAATTAATCTTTGTCTCTTTGCCTTTTGCACAAATATACTGATTACCGTTTAATCCAAAGTATAAAATTAGGCAGTTTGTATAACCCGCATTTCTGCAAAATTGTGAAAACGATACCGTATCTATTCATATTCATTAACATCATCGCAATATTTACAGCAAAAAGAATACGTTTTCTTTTCTTTGCGACACATATCTACAAAATATAAATTGGGCGCATGGCTCGAAACGAAGCCATGCGCCCATAAACATCCAATCCAGTATTTACGCCAAACTTATTTGTGGTCGACCGAATACATATACTTGATAAGCTCAACGACCTTGTTGGAGTAGCCTATCTCGTTGTCGTACCAGCTGACGACCTTGACGAAGGTGTCGGTAAGAGCAATACCGGCGCCGGCGTCGAATATCGAAGTGCGGGTATCGCCGATGAAGTCGCTGGAAACGACAGCATCCTCGGTGTAACCCAGTATGCCCTTCAGCTCGCCCTCGGAAGCAGCCTTCATAGCAGCGCAGATCTCGTCGTACTTAGCGGGCTTTGCGAGGTTGACGGTGAGGTCGACGACCGAAACATCGAGGGTCGGAACGCGCATCGACATGCCGGTGAGCTTGCCGTTGAGCGACGGGATAACCTTACCAACAGCCTTTGCAGCTCCGGTAGAGGACGGGATTATGTTGCCCGAAGCAGCACGACCGCCGCGCCAATCCTTAGCGGAGACGCCGTCAACAGTCTTCTGGGTGGCGGTGGTGGAGTGAACAGTGGTCATAAGACCATCGGTGATGCCCCAGTTGTCGTTGAGGACCTTGGCTATCGGAGCAAGGCAGTTGGTGGTGCAGGAAGCGTTAGAGACATAGTCCATGTCGGTGGTATAGCTGGTGTGGTTGACACCCATAACGAACATGGGGGTGTCGTCCTTCGACGGAGCGGACATTATGACCTTCTTGGCTCCAGCGGCTATGTGACCGGCAGCCTTCTCCTTGGTCAGGAACAGACCGGTGGACTCAACAACGTACTCAGCGCCGACCTTTGCCCAGGGCAGGTTGGCAGGATCACGCTCGGAGAACACTGCAATCTCGTGACCGTTGACTATGATGGAATGGTCGGTGCTCTCTACGGTTCCATCGAACTTGCCATGCATAGTGTCATACTTGAGCATGTACACCATGTAATCGGGCGTGATGAGGTCATTGATACCGACTATCTCCACGTCTTTGTGGTTCAGGCTGGCCCTGAAAACAAGGCGGCCAATGCGGCCAAATCCGTTGATGCCGACTTTGATGCTCATTTCAATTCCTCCTAAAGAATTTACATTGACGCAGGCGAACCCGATGCGTCATGTGTATTATCGCCCGACGTCCAGCCAATATTATATACCACAGCAACCAATGTTACAAGTGTTTTTTTACCACAGCAACCAATTTTCAGGATAAAAAGGTCAAATTTGTTATTTCATACCACTATTCAGTTATAGTGGGCTTTCGTTTTTGTCGATTGTTGTCGAAAAAGGGAAAAATTTGTCCTCAAACCCTTGTATTTTGGACATCTCATTATATAATATAAATGTAATATATGTATTGTCAATTGACTGCCCGGCTGCCCGGTGCAGCCGGAATAGGAGCATTATGAACAATATCAGCGGGCTGCTTCGCGGATACGACTCGGTGGACTACCCCGTCGTAGCTGTGAGCGGCGGGAATATTGTCTTTTTAAATCGTGCTGCCCAGACCCTTTCGGAGTACAATTACTTGGGTCATCCGGTCATTGAGCTTCTCGGCAAAAGGCTTGCCTCTTTTGTGGACGGAGACGTGACATGCGCAGTTGGTGACTGCACTATATGCGGTCAGCAGTTTGCGCTCGAATTCTTTGCTGATGACCCAAGCATTTATATCTTTAAAAATACGCCTCCCGCCCCAGATGGGGCACTGCGTGAACTTGCAGCGCTTTCAGGTGCGATACGCCTACCAGTTTCCGAAATTTTGCAGTCGCTAGATCTTGTTTCCCCAACTATCATCAAGTGCAGCACATGCATACAGGAGACCTGTGACCAGCAGAAGCCGGAGCACTCACTGCGATACCTATCGATAATGGAACGCAGCTGTTTTAAGCTCATCCGTCTTGCCTCACGGCTCGACTCTCTTAATGCGCTCACCTCTCCCGATCCTCCGCAGGATCTTCGCCAGGAAGACTTGGTCGAGTATGTATCGAATACCGTGGATAAAGTGAAGCTTATGTTTGAGGAGCTTAATGCCTCCATCACATTTGCAAGTCCGCTTGAAAGTGCAGTAACGCTTATCGACCGGCAATATATAGAGTCTATGATAATGATACTGCTCTCGAATGCTGCCGAGGCGACCCGCAACAGCAAAAACAATGTCACCGTCTCGGTCGGCGAGACACAGAGCAGCTATTCAATTGTGGTTGAGGACACCGGATGCGGGCTGAACCCTGACAACATCAGCTCGATATTCTCTCCTACGCTGCTGCCCGAGCCATATCTCTCAATGCCTGGTCTCGGCATATCCATCGCATGGGCAATTGCCCGGCTGCACGGTGGCGGTCTGCTTCTCGAAGGTCACAAAAATGGTACCAAAGTGGTCGCATATATTGCAAAACGAGAAGGTCCGATGATGCTCCGCCAGCCCCTCCCCTACAATCGCGACATGCATGTCGCGCTCACCGAGTTTTCAAAATTGCTTCCTAGCGACTTCTTTCACAAATACCGTACCGAACTGCGAGGAAGGCATAAATAGAATTCTATCCATTCCGTACCCGGGACTACAGCAACCTCACAGCCCCCTGTTTTCACACAGTGAAAACAGGGGGCTTATGCGTTCTAGTTCGTGTTTTTCGATCGATTTTTCCTGTGAAATATCGACGATATCTTCGCGCCAAACTTTGGTTTTGCGGAGTTGGATGGTTCGGCATTATGAATGGACGTCTCCATGAATTCCTGTTGGCAGTTGTTTATTTCGGGATACTGGGACTGTTTTCTGAAATATACCCCGTCTGACAGCATAAAACTCGCCTTCACGTTGTCCGCAATCTGTCTTTCAAGGATATACTCGAGCTGAGCCTTTATATCACGGTCGTGTACCGGGCAGGCGATTTCAACCCTCCTGTTCAGATTTCGCGTCATAAAGTCCGCAGACGAGATATAAAGGCTTCTCTCCTCTCCCCTGCCGAAGCAGTATATTCGCGCGTGTTCGAGAAACCTTCCTACGATGCTTGTGACATGCACATTGTCGGTATATGTTGGTACTCCCGGCAGAATACAGCATATTCCGCGTATTATAAGTTGTATTTCTACCCCCGCCTGCGACGCATCCTTCAGTTTGTCGATTATCTCGCGCTCGGTAATCGAGTTGGCTTTTACGCAGATGTATCCCTTTTCCCCCTTTGCAATTTGCTCGTTTATTCGCGCACAAATGGCGGATTTTAGTAAATTTGGGGCGACGAGCAGCTCTCCGTACTGTCCGTTCAGGTCATTGACGAGCATGTTTCGGAAAAAGGCATTCCCATCCTGACCGATCGCATCTGATGCAGTCATTATGCTGAGGTCGGTATACATGGCGTTTGTCTTTTCGTTGTAATTTCCGGTGCCTATCTGGGTGATATAGCTCATTTTACCCTTGCCCTTCAGAGTAATAAGGCAAATTTTACTATGGCACTTAAATTCTTCAATACCGTACACCACCTGGCAGCCCGCGTCCTCAAGCAGTTTGGACCACGCAATATTATTTGCTTCATCGAAACGTGCACGAAGCTCCATGAGTACGATCACCTCTTTGCCGTTCTCGGCTGCCCGGCAGAGCATTCGCGCTATCCGGGAGGAGGACGCAAGGCGGTATATTGTAATTTTTATGGAGATAACATCCGGGCGTTCCGAGGCCTCACTCAGGAGCTTCAAAAACGGTTCGACAGAGTCAAACGGATAGAACAACAATCTGTCCCGCCTCTGAACCTGCTCAATTATACTGCAATCACGGCTGATATCCTCCGGCCAACGCGCGGTATACTTCTCATAAAGAAGCGACGAAGCCATTTCGAGAGGAAGCTCATCGGAGAGCTGAAAAACATATTTCATATTGAGCGGGCATGGGTCAATATAGATTTGATGTTTCGACACATGAATAAGTGCGGTGAGTTTTGACGAAAACTCGGACGATATTTTCCGGTTTATTTCAAGCCGCACGACCGAGAGATTATCTCGCTGTTTGAGTAATTTCATGACGCGATCGCGGAAATCGTCCTCACTGTCCTCAAACTTTTCGTCATCGAAGCTGATATCCGCGTTTCTTGTTACACTTATAATGCAGGACTCGTCAACACTGTACGACCCGAAAAGCGCCCCCGCCCAGTGCAGCACTATATTTTCAATACGAATAAACCGCGCCTCCGAGTCTGGCAGTTTAACATACGGCGGCAGCGCCGACGGTATTGGAACAATGCCAATGAAATGTTTTCCCTTCTTGTCCTCAAGTAGTACGACAACATAGAGGTGTTTATTGGCAAGATGAGGTACCGGATGACGACTTCCGCAGATTATTGGTGAGATTATCGGAAGAACATTTGTGTGGAAATACCGATTTATAAAACGCTGTTCGGATGTACTCAGGTCGGAAAATTCCAAGTCCTCCACGCCGAAACGCGCAAGATCTGAGGTAACAGATTCGTAAATCTGCTTTTTTAGCTCGATAAGACCCGGTATGGTGTTATATATCTTGTCGAGCTGCTCTCGCGGCGTCATTCCACTCTTGCTATCTATCTCGGACGGGGAAACCATGGATATGTCAAATAGGCTGCCGACGCGGACCATGAAGAATTCATCCAGGTTGCTCGAAAATATAGATATGAATTTGAGTCGCTCGAGGGGCGGGTTACTCTTGTCATTTGCCTCCTCGAGCACTCTCTGGTTAAATCTGAGCCAGCTCAGTTCCCGGTTTTGGGTGTATGCATACTTCTTGTCCTCGAAATCATTCGGCACAAATATCCCTCCCGCACTCCGTATTTACTGACCGTCATTTCCTCGGCGTCAAATAGTTTGAACAAATGCTGCATTATCATGGCACCAGGCACAATAGTGTGAATACGGTCAGGCTCAAGCTTTAAAATAAGATTTGCGGCACTGCGTCCGCCTTCATACAGCAGCTCGCATATGTGGTCGAGCTGCTCTGCGGAGACCCTTCGATGCCCCTCCGGAAGCGAATACAGCTTCAGCGCAAATTTTAGGATCGCCCGTGCAGTCCCGCCCACACACACAAGTGAGTGTCTTTGTTCAAACATTGTCCCGGCGGTGGCGTCTATTTTCTCCTCCACGACTTTGCGCATACGCTTCAGCGCGCCATCACCCGGAAGGATCTTCTTGACGCAATCTCTGTACAGACTCAGCGAACCGACCTGAAAACTTGTCGACGCCTGTATCTTTCCTTGTTCAAACAATACCACCTCGGTACTTGCGCCTCCAATGTCGATAAACGCACCGTTCTCCTCTTCCATATCCACGTCTTCGAGAGCGCCCCTGTAACCAAGCAGCGCCTCCTCTTCCCCACTGATAACCTCCACACGATAGCCAGTGGCAGCATTTATCGCAGCAACTGCCTCGTCGGTATTGACTATGTTTCGAAGCGACGCGGTCGCGAACACAGCCACATTCGAAATATCGAGCGCCTCAAGCGTCTCACGGAAAGTAAGCAGCCCGTTGTATGCGCTCTCTATACCGTCAGCGGACAGGCTCCCGTTTTCAACATACCCAGCTAGCCCCGCCATAATTTTTTCTCTGAAAATTATTTTGAACGATGCATCGCCCACTTCGTACAGTGTCAACCTCATCGAGTTTGATCCAATATCGATAATTGCCTGTTTCATTTTAACCTCCGCAGCCCGGATGACAAAGTTCAAAAACAGCCCGGTTCTTCGATTATAAATTATTATTGTACGTATTATAGTTATGATAAGTAAAATGTTCAACCAAATTTGTGCAAACACGGTGTAAAACCCGGTCTGTCATCTTAACTGCACTCAGCCATGATCAAACCGCCCGGATGAATCCAACTTCACCCGGGCGGCGTACAGACTTTTATAAGAACCTCGCTAATTCAATCAACCGGCATCGGTCGTGCTCGTGGAAGCATTGCCGGTCGAGCCAGAAGAGTAGCTCGACTGAGTGGAGGATGCATTCGCATCGCGAACATCAACTATGGCATCTCCGCCCTCGACGATGACCCAGCCGTGCTCCATACGAGCCTCAGCCTCTTTCATCGCAATCAGCTCGTCCGTTATCGACGCGGCAATTAGCCTGTTCGCCTCTGCCTCCGCCTCTGCCTCTATGAGCCTCGTCTCCGCCTCTATTGATGCCTTGTCTCGGTCCGCTTCCGCCTCAATGACCCTCTGTTGCGCCTGGATTTCAACCTTCAGCCGCTCCTGTTCGGCAGTCTCCACTTCTTTCTTTGCTACCGCCTCTGCACGTATCGCGTTCTCAATATCGTCGCCCGCGTCGGTATCGGTAAACGTTACAGAGTAGAAAGACACACCAACTTCCTTGAGCCGGTCGGTCAGATCCTGTTCTATTTTAGTGTAGACCTCGTTTCGGAATTCACCGAGAACATCTATTACGTTGTACTGAGTGGTGACCGACTCGATACTGCGCTGCACGGTGGGCGCGATAAGCGAGGCATTCATGTTATTGAGTGTGCGGAACTGTTTGAATATCTCAAACGCATTCTCCGCATCCACGCGGTACTTGATGTCTATCGACATTGTGAGGTACTGCGCGTCCTTGGTCTGACCGCTTATTCCGGTGAGGTTCTGGGTCTGGACCTCAGTGGACAACAGGTATACGGTATCAAGCGGGCTTTTGACATGTATCCCCTCTGGCAGAGTAGTGTCGGACACTCCGGTAAAGGGCGAGTATATTATTCCGACGCTGTTTGCCGGCACTATCGTGTAGCAGCCGAAAATAGCGATCGCAAGACCGAGCAGCGCAAGAAACTGCCTGCTGTTCAGTCTGAACTTCATGAGCCCATCAATCTTTCGGAAGCCGAGCAGTACAAACAGCACCACCGCAACCACTACCGCAGCAATTACAAAAGTCATCTTTCTACATCCTTTCTTGGTACATTAAAACTCGTTATACACGAACGCAACGCTCTCCCCGTCTCCAGTAAGCCACATCCAGAGCAGTGCCGCTGCCACTATGCCGTAGACAATTGCGCGTGCAGCGGTGACTGAGTACAGGAATTCCTTAATCTTGCTCAAAGAACTCGACAAGCGCTTTATCAACGTCAAGCCACCCCTTCCAGCCAAGATGCATTATATCACACAGATAGTACTCTTCATACTCGTTCCCGGTTAAATCAAGCAGGGTGACATTGCTGTACTCCGACACTATCTCCCGGACATTGGAGTAATACTCCTCCCTGCGCTCAGCAGTAAATCCCGTGTAATCCGACCACTCGCCATGCAACGGCACATGCACAAACAGCGGTTCTATCCCCTTCAGTTCACATACGTCGAGCAGCAGTCGAAGGTCGCCGTATTCCTCAGAGACCGAGTAGCTGAGCCCGGAATCCTGACCCTCCATTACATCAAGCCTGCGCCCGATATATGTATTGTAGTAACCGTTGAGTATGCCGAAGTCGTTATTGTCTGTCGCCACCTCCGCTTCTGCTACCGCGTCAAGCTCCTCCTGTTCCCAGTCTATCGGCTCGGCGGATACCTCCTCCGAGACCGGCTCAAACGACTCTATCAGAGCCTTTGACTCTGCCCGGTCACGAAGCCAGCACAGCAGCTCGCTTATTCCGGTATATGGGGCGAGAACCGTCCGCATTACATCGCTAGACGCATACTTCGCCAGCAGACTTGAAGCGCTCATGTCGCGCTTGTCCCCGGTCGCCTCCGCGTACTCGTCAAAAAGTTCGTCTACACGCTGCGAGAAACGCAGCTTCATCTCGTCCGGTATGCTGTCGTCGCTCATGAGCGCGAGGTACTGCTCTTCGGAGAAATTAGCCATGAACAGATCGGGCGCGATGCCGCCCTCCACATATGACTGCGGCGAGGTTATAAGCACCACCTTTGTGCCCGAGAGCGAATCGCCGCTTGCCGCAATTGACATTGCATGAATGAGCGACTGGCACGAACCTCTCCCCACCAGATTGACCTGGAATCCTGAACGTTCGCCCGCAAAGAAGTTCGACGGGTGCGTCGATATTTCAAAGGTGCGAAGCTCGCTCGAACCATAGATCGTTATCGTCTGGGGCAACTCAGCCGCGGTCTCAACAAGCCATCTTCCGGTTATTTTTTCGGTCGAATTGTCGTTACCAAGTGCCGGAGGGTAGGACGGCATTCTGCCCGCAACACAGTATGCAGCACAGCTCAATCCCACCGCGCACGCAGCTATCGTGCTGACCGCCCCGATCAAAAGTTTCCTCATATACCCTTATACGCGGCTTTTCACCTGTGCGATTATCATGGCGGGGGTAGCAAGCTCTTCACGCGTGAGCTCGGTAGGCTCCAGCTTTACACCGAGCTTCTTCTCGAGCTCCACAAACAGGCTTATCATTCCGAAGCTGTCCAGTATCCCCTCTTCGAAAAGTTCGACATCCGGCTCGAGCTCTCCCGGCTCCGCCCCGCAGACCTCTTCAAGTATCTCCATTATCTTTTCGTCCATATCAAATTTTCCTCCTTAGAGTGCATATTTGAGCTTTCAAACTATACGTCCCGAGAATATGAGCAGCCCAAAGCTGAAGAGATGGAAGGTGACTATCACCGAGATCACCTCAACCACCGGCTTCTTTTTCAATTTCTTATATCGCTTGCTCCGCGTATCGAGCAGGTCGTTTGCGCACATCAGAAGACCGTGGTACGCGCCATAGATTATGTACGCCGGCGTGAGTCCGTGCCAGAGTCCCATCGTGAGCATCGTGATGATATAACCGATATACGAACCGGTTCTCCTGTCCTTAAACCACTCGCCGCGCAGCGACGCCGCCACAAAGCGGGTATACACATAGTCGCGAAGCCAGGTGGAAAGCGAGATATGCCACCGCGACCAGAAGTCCTTCATGTCACGGCTGAGAAACGGCATATTGAAGTTGTCCGGAGTCTTTATTCCGAGGATGTATGATGCGCCAACTGCCATCATGCTATATCCTGCGAAATTAAAAAACAGGAAAAAGGTGTATCCGTACATATATGACACCGTGGCTCCAAAACCGTTTTCGGGCAATACCGCAAGCCACCTCTGCCATATAAGATTTCCTATCACAAAATTGAAAAGCGCGCCGGTCATCAGTTTCCAGAAACCGCGACGCAACATCTCAATATACTCTTCGCGGGTAAACTTTGTTGCGAGATCCGATGTAAAGCGACGATACCTGTCGATCGGACCGGAGGAGAGCGACGGAAAGAAGAGCAGAAAATAGCTGAACTCCGCTACCCCCACGTCGTCTATCAACCCGTCATATATTTCAATCAGCACCTGGAGCGCACGGAACGACATGTAGCTCACACCGAAGAGCTGGATTATATGCAGCGGTTCAATAAGGCTGCCGAGCTTTACAGTGATAAGCGGCGCCGCAGAAAGCAGCAGAAAAAGCCACAACACCGGACGTTTCGCACATCTGCGGCGAATCGGCAGATATGCCATAACAAGTACAAGCTCCCACAGGTAAAACCCCGCTAACATCGCGAACTCCTGCGGCGTGTTATATATCAGCACACACATCAGCACCGTCACGGCAAGCCCGTACCATTTGAGCGAAATCCGGCAGAGCCCAAGCACCGCAGCCACTGCGAGCACCACCGCAAGCACCACAAAGAAAAACAAACCTTCAAACGGAATCATTTCACATTTCCCTTACACACTACCGGTATCGGTTGTCATTTGGGCGGAGCACCACCCCGCCGCAGAATCGCAAGCCTGTAACATTTGTACCTTTACAGTATTCACCACTTGCCAAATCAGTCGCTTTACAGGAGTTTGGCAAGTTCCTTCTTATCCACCTTGCCATTTGTATTGAGCGGAAAGTTCGGAAGCGCAGTGATCTTTCGCGGGACCATGTAACTTGGCAGAAATTCGGCAAGTCCGTTCTTGATACTTATTGATCGTTTAAGCGAACTTAGTCCGTCCGGGTGCTCGAGTAGAACAAACGCCGCAAGGTATTGAACTTTACCATCCTCGTACACGGGAAGTACCGCAGCGCGCGAGATGTTGTCTACCTTCACGAGGTTGTTCTCGACGTCCTCAATTTCAACACGGAATCCGTTGAGCTTTATCTGGTTATCCAGTCTGCCGCAGTAATAGTAGAGCCGGTCGCGCACAAAGCAGCTATCTCCGGTGCGGTACCCGCGCTTTCCGGTCTTCTCGTCGAGGAAGAAAGAGCGCTCAGTTAGGTCAGGACGACCGAAGTATCCCGGTCCTACACTGTCGCTGATTATCTGTAATTCTCCCTGCTCACCCTCGGCAAGCTCGTTTCCGTTCTCGTCCACTATGCGGAAGGTCACTTCGGGAAGCGGGTATCCGATAGGTATCTGAGTCTCGTCGCTTCGCATCTTCTGGTCTATTTCAACCGCGGTGACAAGAACAGTCGCTTCGGTAGGTCCATAAGTATTTATGACCTTCGCCGCCGGGAACCGCAAATCCAGTTCGTCGGCAAGTTTATGCGTGAGCACCTCTCCGCAGAACACAAATTTCTCAAGCGACGGCATCAGCTCGCTTGTAAACTTCACCGACGGCACGCACATTTCCGCAAAAGATGGCGTACTTACCCATATTGCGAGCCGCGACCGACCGAGGTAATCAAAAAGTTCTCCGAGATTCTCGACCATGCCTTTATCAATGGTATAGAGCGTCATTCCGCGAGCAACGCCGATATACACCGAGCAGACCGACACGTCGAAAGAGTAACTTATCTGGTTGAGCACCACGTCCCCGTCCGACTCCATCCAGGGTGCAAACTCGCGATACAGGTTCTCGATATTCGCGACCGTTATCGGCACACCTTTCGGCTTACCGGTCGAGCCGGAAGTAAACAGTATGTACGCAAAATCTCCGCCGCTTGCGCGCAGTGAATCATCGACCCGTCGACCACCGTACTCCTCAAACACTCCGCAGAGCATCTCCGGGTCGAGCACCATGTCCGCTTTCAGTCCGACATTGCGAAAATCTACCGCCGCCTTCGGCTTTACGTCCTCACATATCTGCACGGCGCGCTCCGCTGGCACGGTTATATCTACCGGGACGTATGCGCGCCCTGCCTTGAGCGCCCCATACATGCAGGGCAGAATGTCCATTTCCTTGTGACCGTATATGACCACAGGTGTACGATCCTCTCCGAAGCGCTCAATGAGCCAGGATGCAAAGGCATCACTTTTGCGGTCGAGCTCGGCATAGGTCATACAGCGGTCGCGGTATACGAGCGCGATGCGCCCCTCCGCCGCATATTTCCTTATTGCGTCAAGAACAAACATCGTATCGCTTCTCTCTGTATACTTAATTCTTACTGGCACGCGGGGTAAAGCGAGGTATCCCAACGGTGGCGGCGCGACGACATCTGCTCGTCGGTGAGCAGGAACATCGTACGCGGCTGACCGCCGGTGTGGTTACGCCCGAACAGCACGTCACAGTGGCGCAGCGCGCCGTCGTAATCGAGTATCACCCATCCGTGCTCGACCCACTCGGTGCCGTCATCGGACAGGAACTCGCCCTCCACCACCATTGCATCACAGCCGAGCCGACGCGCGAACAGGCAGTAGAGCGCCGCCTGATGCTCACACGCGCCGCGCAGCTCGAAGATAGCGTGCTCTGCAAGCTCACTTATCAAACTCTCGGTATATCCATCTGAGAGATCGACCGTTATATACTGGTACTTTAGCTCGTCGGTCATCCATTCGAACACCGACCACAGCTTCTCCTCTAGAGTCGCATTCTCGCCGGGACTTACCGACTCGATGACCGCATCCATCTCGTCGAGCAGTTCCTGTGAACACGCGGAGAGGTCAGACGTCAATTCCGAAATATTACTTGTTCCTATCTCAGGCGGTGTGACCTCCGAGCCATCGGTAGTCTCGGGCTGCTCATCAGAAGTTGCGGGAGCGGAGGGGGTGTTATCAGCGGTCTGCTGGCTGTCGTCCGGGGTCTCCACATCCGGGGGTGTGACCTCGTTTGGGTCACTCGACGCAGATGGGCTGGGAGACTGTGACTGCTCTGGAGAAACGGATGGGGTCTCGGACGCCGACGTATCTGGACTTGACGTCTCAGGCGCGGACGTCTCGGGCCAAAGACTGCTATCCTCTACCAGTTTACCGTCCTGCCCGAAGTAGTACAGAGTTCCGTTGGTTTCGACATACCCGGTGACCTTGTCTCCGTTCTTATCGATATAATATACTCCATCGTCAGTAATGTACAGTCCTTCGTGCTGTGTTCCACACGCGGCGAACGCACCCGCCGCCATTGCCACAGTCGTCAATGCCACCGCAGAACGCTTTACAAAGCGAATAAAACTCCGATCTTTCACCAGTAAAACCCTCCGAAGTTATTCGCCTATCAGGACTTCTGCGGTTATTCCGACGGCGGTTATAACGCCGGAGTCATCCAGCCGGAAATACAGACTGGCGCCCTCGCTGTCGTCGGAGGCGGGAGCTATCTCATAGCTCATGAGACGGGAGGTGGAGCTTGTGGGTTCGCCGTACGCCTCGCGCACCTCGTCCGCGTTTCCGCCGACGCCAATACCTGCGGACGACTTTGCGTCCTCCGAGTAGGAGCACAGCTCTATGACGATGTCCTTGTCCCCGTCCGGGCGGGTATACACGTCTAGATCCTCATATGAAAAATTCTTGTCCATTCCGTCGTACGCGCAGCTCATCCCCTCAGAGTACTCGTAATCCTCGCCGAACACCGCAATTATGTCATCTATATAGACGTCACAACGGTACTCCTCCCCGGAAATGGTGAGGTACAAATCATTCTTTGAGAATGCGCCGCTCTGAGAATCACCGGAAACCTGTTCACTTTCGTTTGAACATCCGCCAACTACAGTCATCAGCATGGCAGCGATAAGCAGCATTGTTAGTATCTTCTTCATGTAACCGACCAACCTTTCATTGAAGCGTATGCACTGCATATCATAAACCATTCTCACGCCATCGGCAAGAGAAATCTTATCACAGCAGTGACAGTTTATTGTTTATTTATTGGTATGCGGGATTTTGCAACTTCATTTCTTCCCACTGCTCTCGAGTTATCAGGATCTCCCTCGGTTTTGCTCCCTCAAACGGTCCAAGTATTCCCTGACTCTCGAGTTGATCCACAAGTCGCGCCGCGCGCGCATATCCGAGCTTCAGACGGCGCTGGAGCATCGACGTTGATGCTTGACCCGCCTCCAAAATAACCTCGACCGCCGCGGCAAACATGTCGTCAAGCTCACCTGAAGAGCCACCTTTCTCGGATGAACCGGTCCCGGCAGCGTTCTTCTCTATCTGCCCGAGGACCTCGTCGGAATACTCAGCTGTACCGCTGCTCTTAACAAAATCCACCACCCGTTCGACCTCTGCCGAAGTGATGAAGCACCCCTGCACTCGGGTCGGCTTTCCGCTCCCGAGCGGGAAATACAGCATGTCGCCCTTTCCGACCAGCTTCTCGGCACCTGATGTATCCATTATTATCCGGCTCTCGAGCTGGCTTGCGACCGCAAACGCTATTCGCGACGGAATGTTCGCCTTCATTATACCTGTTATGACGTCGGCACGCGGTGACTGGGTCGCTATGACAAGATGCATTCCAGCAGCGCGCGCCATCTGCGCAATGCGGCAAATTGACTCCTCGACCTCTTTCGCCGCTACCAGCATCAGGTCTGCAAGCTCGTCTATAAGTATCACTATCTGAGGTATCTTCTCGACCTCGCCACCGCTCCGCTCCGCATACGCATTGAACGATGCAAAGTCGCGCACATTGTGCTCCGCAAACAGCTTGTACCTCTTCATCATCTCACTTACCGCCCACTGCAGCGCTCCCGACGCCTTCTTCGGGTCGGTCACCACCGGTATAAGCAGGTGGGGTATTCCGTTATAAATGTTGAGCTCTATCATCTTCGGGTCGACCATTATCAGCCGTACCTCATCCGGGCGACTGCGGTAGAGTAGGCTTATTATCAGCGAGTTCATACAAACCGACTTGCCCGATCCGGTCGTTCCGGCTATCAGAAGATGCGGCAGACGCGCTATGTCGCTCACTATCGACTCCCCGCCTATGTCCCGACCGACCGCAAACGCGACCTTGCTCTTCGAGTTCTGAAACTCGCGGGACGCTATTATCTCTCTTAGATAGACGGTGGATACGACCTTGTTGGGCACCTCCACCCCGACCACAGCGACTTTGTCCGGTATTGGAGCTATGCGCACTCCGGATGCACCGAGCGACAAAGCAATGTCCTCCGAGAGCCCGGTGAGCTTTGTAAGCTTCACCCCGCGGTCCATTTCAAACTCATAACGTGTGACACTCGGACCACGTGTGACATTTACAAGTTTTACCTCTATTCCAAAGCTCTTTATCGTGTCTATAAGCCGCATCGCACTCGCTTTGAGCTCAGCGCTGTTCTCCTCGCCCTGCGGACGCACCGGTTCATCAAGCAGTTCTATCGGCGGATACGCATACCCTCCGGCTGCCGCTTCAAGCGCACGTGCCGCCACAGCCGAGATCTCCTCCTCGCTGCGTCCCTGTGCCTCGACCGGCTCATCATTCTGTTCTGTCTCAGTTCCATGTTCAGGCTCAAATTCGAGTTCCGGTTCGGATACAGATACGGGTTCGTGCCCGGTTTCGCGTTCGCGTTTCGGTTTGAGCTCCGGTTCTGACTCTGATACATGTGCGGGCATGGGTTGCGATTCGTTTTTTTGCTGCGGCACCGGCTCTGGTACCAATTCCACTGCGTCGGTCCTCCCGCGCATGACCCGTTCCACTTCTTCCGAATGAGATACCTGTTCCTGACCATTATCCCGTGAACCGAGCAACACCTCATCCGGCGTTCGCACACTTTCAGGGCGTCGGCGCAGAAGTGAGCCGCGATTTCTACGATCCTCCACGGGTTCAGCGGTACCCCTACCGTCATCCGCATCCCTCTGCCAGCGGCTCTCATCCCGTTCCCCGTCCACCGGAATATCTATGACCCTTCCGGCATGTGAATGCGCTGGCATCGGCTTTGTACGGCTGTCTGAACTGCGTCGCGTGTCCTCCTCCGCAATATAAAGGACGTCCTCGCGCTCCGGCTCGGGCGGGAGTTCGTAACTTGGGCGTTCGCGCCTGCGCCGGATTATGTACGACACTATAGCTGTGATCTGCACACGGAATGCGACATAGACGAGTATCAGCGTTCCGACCGAGAGTACCACGGCAGCGAGCGGGGCGCTACACACATACTTCAGTCCAAGCGCGAAAAGACCGGCGATCACTCCACCGCCAGAAGTTCCGTTCAAATACAGTTCGCTGATAATCGCCCACCCCTCCGCCGTGGGAGCTTTCCCCAACAGCTGGGCAAACGCACCGGCAGCCACCGCTATAAGTAGACAACACGAAACACGCAGCCGAACCGGTCGACCGCGGTGAAAAGCGAGAATGGCGGACATTGCGACAAGCATTGGCGCGAGGATATAGCTTCCCCATCCTATAAGCCCCTGTGCAAGCCCAAATACCAGATTTATAAGAAGCGCGTCGAAATTAAAAAAACCAAACGCCTCCGCTATTGCAAGAAACAGGCATACCGCACTCCATACCTCTCGGCGCACCGGACGCTTTGCCGCGGAGGCGGTCACCGCTGGCGTTTTTTTGCGCGCGGCAGTGCTCTTTTTACTACTTTTCTGCGTCGATGTGCGCGTACCCGTTCCAGTCGCCTTGCGCGAGGACGCAGATTTCTTACTGTTTGCCACTTTTTGTTCCCCTCAATTTAAACCTTCCATACTACGCCGCAGCGCCGCTCCCGCCCACAAGCGAGACTATTATCGTAACGGCTCCCGCCGCCCAGCAGTAAAATGCAAACCATCCAAACCGACCGCGGTCAGCTATGTACTTGATGAGCCGTATCGCAAAATATCCGCTCACCGCCGCAACCGCCATTCCTACGAGATACACCGGCATGAGCGACCAGTCGATCCCCGACTTCGCGGCGTCTATAAACTCGACAAGCGCTGCACCCAGCACCGCCGGTATGGACATAAGAAATGAAAACCGCACCGCAAACTTGCGGTTGAACCCGCGAAACACACCCATCGAAATGGTAGATCCAGAGCGCGAGATACCCGGTATCACCGCGACAGCCTGCATGAGCCCGACTATCACAGCATCCAGCCAGGTTGCGCTGCGCTCGGTCTTTCTACCGCGGCTGAACCGGTCGCTCGTGAACAGCAGCAGACCGGTTATCACAAGCGCCGCTCCTACAAGCCACGGAAAACTCCTCGTACCTTCCAGAAAATCCTTGAACGGCAAAACCACCACAAGCGGCAGCGTGGCAATTATTATTAGCATCACCATACGGCGAGCGGGAGCGGGGGCGGAACCGCTGTCCCCCGACCCGCCGCGTCTGAATACCCCTGTAAAAAACGAAAAGAATTCGCGTATCATATCGGCAATATCACTGCGGTACACCACAAATATGGACGCAAGCGTGCCCAAGTGAAGCAACACGTCAAAGAACAGGTCTCCACCGTCCTCGAAATTGAACAGGGTCTGTACCAGCACAAGATGCCCAGAACTTGAGATCGGAAGGAACTCCGCAAGTCCCTGAACAAGACCAAGTATTATTGACTTTAGCAGCGTCATGTCACAGCCTCCACATTCATTGCATAGGTACTAATAGAATACCACAATTGCCGCTCGAATTCTACTGTTTTTCTGCCTGTTTTTCGGTTGAATTGCCGTCCGTTTTCCGCTCTTTTTCCGCTTTGCTCTCGTCTATCATGCGATGCAGCGCCTCCAGCGCATCTGATAGATTTCCAAGCCGGTCGATAAGACCGATCTCAACAGCCTCCTCCCCATATATAACCGAGCCTACATCCTCAGCAAGCTCGCTTGTGCACAACATCAGCTCTCGGAACTTCTCCTCCTTGACGTTTGAGTTCTTCGTGATAAACCGGATTATCCGCTCCTGTATCTTCTCGAAGTAATTGAACGTCTGCGAGACCCCGATTATCACACCGGTTATCCGGACAGGGTGGATGGTCATGGCGGCAGAGGGTGCTACCATTGAGAGCTTCGCTGCAACTGCGAGTGGAACACCTATCGAATGTCCACCGCCCAGAACGAGCGATACTGTCGGCTTCTTCATTCCTGCTATCAGTTCGGCTATTGCAAGACCAGCCTCAATATCCCCACCGACCGTATTTATCAGTATAAGCAGTCCATCAATGTCCGGGCTCTCTTCAATTGCTGCAAGCTGAGGCAGTACATGCTCGTACTTAGTCGTCTTTGTCTGCGGCGGCAGCACCTGATGTCCCTCTATCTGTCCGACGATGACTATACAGTGTATGTTCCGCCCACTGCCAGTATCCGCCGTGATCGATCCGAAAGTTTCTATCTGCTTCATCTCCGCCCGCATCTGATCGGGTGCGTCGGTCTTGTCCAAAACTGAACCCCTCCCCTGACTTAAAAATAAAATACCGGACCGGGAGACCTATTTTCTCCCTGTCCGGTATTAGTATCGCCCCCGCCACCCAGTGGTATGTATCAGGTGTGTCAGGTATCAGTCTTTTTTCGGCTTTCGGAGCATCGAGTACCGCGGCGCCCCGTCTAGCAATATTCGGTAACGGCGCTGGTTTCGCATCGCGGCATCCACAGCCGTCTCCTCGCCCAGCTCGTCCAGTTCCCAAATCTTCTCTACCCGTACCTCACGCGGAGCGCCGCCAGGACAGAGCAACTCGAGCAGCTCGCCCACACGGAACGGATTCTTCATCGCGACGGTGACCGACGCCCCATCCGACTCCTCCACTATCGCGCAGACCTCCCAGTCCCGCACATAGCGAGACTCTTGGTAAAACTGACGCGTTCCGTTCACAGGCACCAGAAACCCTGTGCAGTACGGGCGGTGACTGACCCGGTCAAGCTCTTCGAGCAGCGCCGGGTCAACCGTTTTGCCGGCAAGGCAGTCGTCAAGCGCGCGGCGGTACACACTTGTGACCGCCCCCGCGTAGTACGCGCTCTTTGACCGTCCCTCTATTTTCAGGCTGTCCACCCCCGCCGCGACAAGCGCGCCTATCTGTTCTATCCCGCATAGGTCTCTCGAATTGAGAATATAGCTACCCTCTGCGTGCTCCTCTACCTCGAAGAACTCACCCGGCTTTTCGCTCTGCATGAGCGCGTATCTCCACCTGCACGGCTGTGCGCACTCGCCGCGGTTGCCCTCCCTGCCAGTCATGTAGTCGGACAGCAGGCAGCGCCCCGAGAAGGACACACACATTGCTCCGTGAATAAACACCTCAAGCTCTAGCTCCGCCGGAACATGCGCACGGATCTCCGCTATCTCCTCGACCGACAGCTCGCGCGCAAGTATCACTCGCTGCGCGCCAAGGCTATGCCAAAGCTCCGCCGAGGCACTGTTCGTTATCCCCGCCTGGGTGCTCATGTGAACGGCGACCGACGGCGCACGGCGCTTTGCTATCGAAAGTACACCCGCATCGGACAGTATCAGCGCATCTGCACCACAGTCCTCACAGAGAGCACAGAACTCGCCGATACCGTCGAGCTCTCGCTCCCTTGGCACGGTATTTACCGTCACATACGCCCGAGCTCCGTTTCTGTGCGCAAGCGCTATAGCCTCGCGCAGTTCATCCGGCGCGAAATTGCCCGCGCCCATCCGGAGCCCGTAGCTCTTCCCCGCCATATACACCGCGTCAGCGCCATACGCGAGCGCCATTTCAAGCTTTTCTCTATCCCCCGCAGGGGATAGAAGTTCAACCGTTCTCATCTCGCTCCGTACACCCCCGGATTCGCGTCGATTATCTGCTGGTGCTCCGCCGCAGTGCGTGAGAACTCATGCACACCCTCCTCGGTCAGCGCATAGTAGTAGTAATCGGTGTTCTTCGGGTAGAGTGCAGCCTTTATCGCAGCCTCGCCCGGGCAGCATATCGGTCCAGGCGGTAGTCCCTCATAGAGGTAGGTGTTGTACGGATCGTCTATTGCAAGGTCCTCATAGGTGAGCTGCGCCTTCCGCTCATCAAGGATATACTGGATGGTCGCGTCTATCTGGAGGTACGGGAAGTTACTGCTCTCAAGACGGTTGTGTATAACCGAGGAAATAGTACTCATCTCATCGGTGCTCGCAGCCTCCTTCTCGATAAGAGACGCTATGGTCAGGATCTCGTGCATCGTGTACCCAAGCTCCTCGGCGCGATCGCGGTATGCGCTTGTAAATTTAGACGAGAAGTTCGAAATCAACTTGCTTATGGCGGATATTGCGTTCTCTCCCACGTAAAAAGTATACGTATCTGGGAACAGGTACCCCTCGAGTCGATTCTCCGCCCCGTAGGGCAGCTCACTGAGGAACGAGTACTCAAAGTCGTTATTTGCGCAGACGTCGGCGAGCTCCTCATAGGTATTGACGCCATTTTCCACAAGCCGCGTGATTATCTGCTCAACAGTGAATCCTTCCGGTATCGTTACGTCCACCGTGGTCCGGTAGGAAGACCTCTGCCGCATTGCGCTGACAAGCGCGCGGTAGTCCATTACCTTGTCAAGCGTATATGTGCCAGCCTCTATCTTCTCGTCGGCATTTGCGATCGAGCCGTATATCCGGAATAGCCATGGATACTTGATGAGACCACTCTCGCTAAGCGTGTTAGCTACGTCGGCTACCGTGTCACTTTCGGACACCGTCACCGTCACCTCTCCCGGCTCCCTCGTCAGTGCAAGCAGATCGTCCGCGCACAGCCATCCAAACCCGGCAAGCACCGCCGAGATTCCAATAACAAACAGGAACCATATCATCGCGCGCAGACAACCGCGCCCCGCGCCCACCCGCGAACGACGCGATTCCCGCTCTGCTACATCCTGCGCACGCTCACGTGCTGTCTTCTCCGCTCCGTGCGGCTGAGAATATTTGGACGCAAGCTGTTCCCGACTGATTCGCACCGTCGCCTCAGTCGGCTCCTCTTCCGGGTCTGGCTTCTGAGTACGTACTGGCTCTGACGAATGAGCAGCAGGGTATATAACCTCCCCGGTCCGCAATATACGGTTATCGGTCACGACCGCGTCCATAAGTATGTCGTGCTCACCAATAGGCAGCTCTTTTTTTGCGAGCAACCGGTCACGACACACGCCACACTTGAAACCAGCGTACCCTTCAAGCCACCGGTCATAGTATCCGCCACCGCGACCCAGTCGCCCACCGTTCTCGTCAAACGCCATTCCAGGCACCACGACCGCGTCTATCTCCTCGCGGCTGAGCACCGGCGCAGTCGCCGGAGGCTCGGGTATCCCGAATTTACCAGGAGTAAGGTCATGCTCACCGGTTATCTGGACGGCGTCCATCTGCCCGCCGGACTTGCATCGAGGCACCGCGACCCTCCGCCCCGTGCGCAGAAGCGCGCGTATCAGAGGCATCGTGTCCGGCTCATCCCCGACACCGACAAAGCAGAATATCGTCTTTGCCGCCGCTATTTCGCGCAGCGACGCGAGATTGCGAAAAATACGATTATCCGAATCCTTCCTCTCCTCCGGTGTGAAACCGGAGGCTATCTTCTTTGCGTATTCACGAATGCTTTTCTTCTCTTCCATCAGCAAAACAACAAATTCGCGTATGGCGCAGGTCCTGCGCTCATAACAGTTTCCACGAGCTGTCCCGGCGTGATAAACACGCTTCCGCTCCTATCACCCTTCGACACGTCGCTGGCGCGCACCGTATATCTCCCCGAACACTCAGGCAGCAGCGGATCCTCAAGCTCAACGGTCATCTCACCCTCGAGCGGGCGATACCCTGCGGCAAGCGCAAACAGCGCCGAGGCATCGACCGGGCGGAGCATTGCCCCTTTCTTTGCGGAGTGCGCGCAAGCAGGGCTCTCGATCTTAGCAGAATCCACACCAGCGTCCTCCAGGACCCCGGCACGCAGCGCGTTGTACGCCACCTCGTCCTCCGCAAACACCTCTCTTACGGTCACTTCGCCGTCTCTCTTCATATACACCGCATATCCGCACAGTTCGCCGTCTCTGCGCACGCAGAGCATCCGCCCGCCGGTTATCTCGGCAGCGAGGGTTAAGAACCTCCAGTCAGCAGCACTGCGGTGCAGGTGGCAGCGATGACGCAGCACCTTCTCGTACATTGTGTTCGCCTTGAATGCCCCATCAGGTGTGACCGGTCCGACGGTCTCTGACAGTTCTCCGAGCTCATCTCTGCCATAGTTCTCGCGCGACACCGAAAATGCGTCTCCGAACCCGAGACGTCGGTAAAACCCCCTTAGGTCGTCCGAATATGGCGAGACGGCAAGCATCGGGATCCCCTTCTCCGCCGCAAGACCGCACAGATGCCGCACAAGCTCACGCGCATACCCCCTGCCACGAAGATCCGGGCTTATCCCAAGTCCGAACATATGCATAACCGCCACGCTGCTGCCATGATAGTCAAGCGACGAAGGGTTAAAGTGGACCATTCCCGCGAGCTCTCCGTTCTCCTCGACAACGAGCACACGCTCAGGGGAGTACCTCTCCCGCATGTACAGCGCCGCCCAGTCCCGCTCGACAGGAAAACATTCGTCCCATAGCCTGCGCAGGTCGTCCGCACCGGCAGCATGTCTAATTACCATTCTTTCCTCCCGCATCCTATTGTCCAGATGCTCCGAATATTGCACGGTATATCCCGTCTGCTATCTCTTCACGTGACCGAACAGCATCCCCGTCCGCACAGTCTATCACCCGCCACCCGTAGCGCTTAGCCATCTCTAGCCCGCACTTCTCCGCCCGGGCGAGAAAACCCGCGCGCTCGTGTATGTCGGTCCGCTCTGCGCGTGCGGCTATCAGCCCGACCGCGAGCCTCGCCGGCATGTTGAGCAGTATCACCCTGTCTGGCTCGGGCAATCCGAGTCGCCGGTACTCGTAGTCGAAAAGCCAATCTGCAAATTCAAAGCGCGCACTTCCCTCAAGCTTTGCGCCCTGAAGGATCGCATTTGAGGTCGTATATCTGTCGCAGAGCAGCAGACCTCCGTCCTCGATGTACTGCCGCAATCCGCCGTCAAACGCGCACACACGGTCGTGTGCGTAGAACGCAGAGGCAATATAAGGACTTACGTCGTCCGCATCCCCGCCGAGCGCCCCTGAGAGGTATTCTCGCACAAACAGTGACGAGTTCTCCGAGTATCGCGGAAATCGCACATAACGGAACCGTCGCTCCTCCGCTCCGAGCCGCTCGCGAAGCAATTCGAACTGCGTCGATTTGCCCGAACCGTCTATACCGTCCAGAACAACGAGCTTACCGCGCATCGGTCTGCGCCTCCTTCTTTCTTTGGCTCCGGTACCTCAGCGCCGCCCACAGGAACTTCGGCAAGCGCATCATCCGTCCGAGCCGAGACGGCTGTTTGAGCAGCCGGTAAAACCATTCCAGCCCGAGTTTTATGAATATCTTTGGTGCGCGCTTTGCCTCTCCGGCGAATACGTCGAGCGAACCCCCCAGTCCTACCATGAACTTAGCGCCGAGACTTTCGAGATTTGCCGCTATGAACTGCTCCTGCCGTGGTGAGCCGAGGCAGACGTACAGCACATCCGGCGAGGCTTCACGAACTCGTCGTACCGCCTCCTGATCGTCCTTAAAATATCCGTCCATCGTCCCGGCTATCCTGAGTCCTGGTGCAAGCTGACAGAGCTTCTCCGCTGCACGCTCAGCTACCCCCGGTTTCGCACCGAGCAGGAATAGCGTACGACCACTCTGCGCGAGCTTCCGTGCGAGTGCGTCTGCGAATTCAACACCCGCGACCTTACACTTCAGCGGCGTGCCAAGCAGCTTCGATGCAAGAACCACACCCGACCCGTCGGGCAGGACCATGTCCGCGTTTCTGATTATCTCCGCGAGAGGGGCGGAATGG
Organism: uncultured Clostridia bacterium; assembly: GCA_944387575.1. Classification (GTDB taxonomy): domain Bacteria; phylum Bacillota; class Clostridia; order Oscillospirales; family JAAYOS01; genus CALXFK01. The sequence goes on along the minus strand of CALXFK010000061.1, from coordinate 217 downwards.
ATAGCGTCGTAGAGTATCTCCGAATTCGGCGTGACACAGTAGTGTGCGCCCCCAGCCTCTATAAGCGACTGCGCGCGCTCGACAGCCTGCTGCATGTCTACATTGTCTACACCGGTTCCCACTATATCTATACGCAAGCGAGCACACCCTCCATACGTATTATTGCCTGTTGCTGCCTATGCATAATAGCACTTATCGGCGCAGTTTTCAACTGCGT
>CALXFK010000060.1 GCA_944387575.1 uncultured Clostridia bacterium | reverse complement strand
GGCGACTTCCTGCACTGCTACGAGATAGGTCTCCAGCGCTATGACGTGGACGAGAGCTACATATTCGAGGAGTGGGCGGTGACCGGTCTTTTTGAAGACTCAGGCGGCGCGATAATATCCTCGCTGTTCTTTGCCGTGTTCTTCTTCGGTCGCGCGCACTCGCACCGCAGGTACACCGCAGACGCGATGTTCGGCGTAAAGCGCCGCGACATGGTACTCGGTCGGGCGCTCGCCTATCTGGCTATCGGTTCAGCGATGATACTGATACAGGCGGTGCTCTCGCTTGTCATATACGCGCCGCGAGTCCCGGAGCTTTACGGATACACCCCGATACTTCGCGGGATTGTCGCCCAGCTCACGCTCTGCCTGTTCTTCTACGGAGCGGCGATGGCGTTCCCGGTGGTCGTAAAGAAATCGGTGTTTGCGTTCTTTATAAGCCTCGCGGTCATTGCGCTCCTGTTCAGTAACCGCGCGGTGGTGTCAATCCCGGTCACCGACATGCTCTCCGGCGCGCTCGACTGCGCAGTGACCGGCGAGGGATTTTTGTCAGCGTACCTGCCGCTTCTCGCCTGCACGATTGCGGCGTTCGCGGTCGCCACTGCGGCGTCGGTGCTGTACATGCAGCGCGCGAGATTGAAGTGAAATTGGGATACTTATAAGGAGGTGCTCGCAATGGGTAGGGTGTTCAAATCAGAGTTGTACTCGATGGCGCACAGCCGGCTTTTCTGGATAGTCGCGGCGCTTCTCATCATGTTCACGGTGCTTACCGTGAGCATCGGAGTTGCCTACCATCAGCCGTCGGAGCGGTTCTACTTCCTCACCGGCGGACGTGACCCGGAGCTCGAGGCGGCGGTGTACGAGCTTGACCTGATGGGTGGGCTGGAAAACCACCTGTACTACTGGGAGGGCAGGCGCGAGTACCAGCTCTCACCTACCGCCTACGCGGTCATATCTGAGCTTCCCGAGTACCGGTATCTCCTCGAGCGGGGCGACTTCCTGCACTGCTATGAAATACCCCCCGAGCGCTATGACATAGACGAGAGCAACATATTCGAGGAGTGGGCGGTGACCGGTATTTTATCCGAATTTGCCGGCGCAGCCATAGCCTCGCTGTTCTTCGCCGTGTTCTTCTTCGGTCGCGCGCACTCGCACCGCAGGTACATCGCAAACGCGATGTTCGGCGTAAAGCGCCGCGACATAGTGCTCGGCAGGCTGCTCGTCTACCTCATTGCCTGCATGGGAATGATAATAATAGAGACGGTTCTCTCTATTGTTATATACGCGCCGCGAGTCCCGGAGCTTTACGGATACGCCCCGATACTTCGCGGAATTGTCGCCCAGCTCACATTCGGTCTGTTCTTCTGCGGGATAGCATTTGTTTTCCCTGTACTCATAAAGAAAAGCGTTATTGCGTTTTTCGTAAGCGGTTTTATCCTGACACGTTCCTTCACATACAGCGAATCAATTTCAATTTTCAATATGTATTATGACGCGATAGACCGCACAGTCACCGGCGAGGGATTTTTCACCGCGTACCTGCCGCTTCTCGCCTGCACGATTGCGGCGTTCGCGGTCGCCACTGCGGCGTCGGTGCTGTACATGCAGCGCGCGAGATTGAAGTGAGGGTGCTATGAGGTCATTCAGAAACGTCTTTTACTGCGTGACGCACAGCGCCGTAACGCTCGGCGCGGTGGCGGCGATGGCGTTCATCTGCGCGATGTTCCTGCGGCTCGACTTCCGCAGTTCACCCGCGCTGATGCTGCTGCGCGACCCGCGTCCCGCCACATGGGGCGCGCTTGCGGTAGTCGCGATGGTGTTCATCTACGACGGCGAGAACCGCATTCCGACGGCGGCGGTCTGCCGCGGGAACAGCCGCGCCGCATACCACCTGTCGCGGGCGGTCACGTGCTATCTGCTCGGCGCAGTCGCGTACATTGCGACCACCGTCGGCGCTGCGATATGGATAGGAAATGGGATAGGCGGCGAATTTCTCTCCGGCATCCTGAAAACGCTGCCGTTCTGCATCAGCACGACCGCGCTTGTCCTGCTGCTCGCGGTCTGCCTGCGCTCGATGATGGCGTATATCGCGGCGGCGGCGCTGATGATATTCGTGCTCTGGACCGGGCTTGGCTCGGATATCGAAATTGTGTGCGCGCTCTTCCCGCCGTACATGCAGCTTGCCCGCGAGTTCACCGACGTGACATACATCGTATGCGCCGGGTGGGTGGCGCTCGCGACGATCGTGGGCATTGCGGTCGGGATGCGGCAGAGCCTGAAATGAACGCGGAAATAACCGGCAGTCAAAACCAACATGGAATGCGCGCCGCGGGAAGAGACGTAAATCCCGGCGGCGCCGTCATTTTTTAATAATACAGGTGAACTATGACAGACTTTACATTTTACAGACCGAATGAGATACCGGACGACCGTATTCAAATTGCCGTAGTTGCCGCCCGCTATCAGGGCAAATGGGTGTTCTGCCGCCACAGGCAGCGCGCCACCTGGGAGATGCCCGGCGGACACAAAGAGCAGGGCGAAACCGTCGAGGCGGCTGCAAAAAGGGAACTTTTCGAGGAGACCGGAGCGGTCGGGTTTGAAATAACGCCTGTCCTCGTCTGCTGCGACCAGAATTTGTGCGGAATGCTCTACTATGCCGACATAACGAAACTCGGCAGTATTCCGCCCGGCAGTGAAATGGCGGAGATAAAACTTTTTGAGCGGCTTCCGGAGCAGCTCACCTACCCCGACTTGTACAGGGCGCTTTTTGCAAGCGCTGAAAGCTGGCTCGATACGCAGACCGGTTCCGGCGAGATATGGGACGTCTATGACAAATACCGCAATTTCACAGGCAGGTTCCATCTCAGAGGAACTCCCCTCGAGGACGGCGAGTACCATCTGGTGGTCCATGTGTGGGTGAGGAACAGCCGGGGCGAGTACCTGATATCCCAGCGGTCGGCGACCCGCCCAACCTTCCCTCTGATGTGGGAGTGTGTCGGCGGTTCGGTCCTGAGCGGGGAGAACAGCGCGGAAGGCGCGGCGAGAGAGGCGCTGGAGGAGATCGGCATAACGCTCGACCCCGCATCCGGAAGGAAGGTCTTTTCCAAAATCAGAGGCGTGATAGACCGCGTGCCGTTTCACGATATAATGGATGTGTGGCTCTTCGAATATGACGGCGAACCCATGCTCGAAAGCGCCACGACCGACGAGGTCGCGGACTGCCGGTGGATGACCTCCGAAGAGATACGGACGCTGTACGACGACGGGAAGCTCGTGCACACGCTCGACTACTTCTTCTGCGCGTTCGGGCAGGGCGACCCGGACTACCGCGGCATCATCGGCAAAACGGTCTCGGGGAAGATCGACCGCCCGCTCGGTTCGCCCCACCCGAAATACCCCGACACCGTATACCCCGTAAACTACGGGTATGTGGAGGGGGTGACTGCGGCGGACGGCAAAGAGCAGGACGTCTATGTATTCGGGGCGGCAGGACCGCTCGAGACGTTCGAGGGAAAGGTCATACGGGTGTTCCACCGGTTTAACGACATCGAGGACAAGTGGGTGGTCTCACTCGGCGGCGAAGATATCCCGGATGATAAAATCCTCGGCGACATCGCGTTTTCCGAGCAGTTCTTTTACGGCAAGCTGTACCCGTGACCCCACACGCCCGCCGCCGCGCGGGACAAACTCCGTCTTGCGTTCCACCTTGACGGATGGTACAATTGAGCAAACAGAGCGGCGGACGGTTTTCCGGGCGCGGACGGCGCCGCAAAAAACATAAACATATAAGGGGAAAATCAATGAGCATCAAACGCAAACTTTTCGGACGCACAAAAAGCGGACAGGACGTTTACATCTACACTCTTGAGAACAAAAACGGTATGCGCGCCGAGATAATCGAATACGGCTGCATAATCCACAGCATAGTTCTGCCCGACCGCACCGGCGTCGAGCGCGACGTCGTACTCGGGTGTCAGACGCTGGAGGACTACGAAAACGGCTTCGGAGCAATCGGCTCTATCGTCGGGCGGGTGGCAAACCGCATCGAAAACGGCGTGTTCACCGTCGGCGGCAGGACATATCAACTTGAAACCGGCAGGGGTAAGCACCACGTCCACGGAGTGTTCGGCAGGACGGTGTTCCGCGGCTCGGCGGACGGCGATAAACTCATGCTCGACTACCTGAGCCCGGACGGCGAGGACGGCTTTCCGGGAAACCTGAACGTGCGCGTCACATACTCGCTCACCGACGAAAACGGGCTTGTAATCGACTACACCGCCACCACCGACCAGCCAACAATAGTCAACCTCACAAACCACAGCTATTTCAATCTCGACGGAGAGGGCAGTCCCTCAATGCTCGACCAGATACTGACAATCTACGCAAGTGGGGTCTGCGAAAACGACGCGGACACCTGTCCCACCGGGCGCATACTCCCGGTCGCGGGCACTCCGTTCGACTTCACGCAGCCAAAGCCCATTGGGCGCGACATCTTCTCAGACGACGAGCAGATAAAGATGGCGCGCGGTTACGACCACAACTTCGTCTTTGACAAGAAACCCGGCGAGCTGGGACTCGTCGCCACAGCGTACTCCGAGCGCACCGGGATAGTGATGGACACATTCACCACACAGCCCGCAATGCAGTTCTTCACCGCAGGCTTCCTCGGCGCCATCCCCCGCCCCGGTAAGAACGGCGCGCGCCGCTCAAACTATCAGGGGTTCTGCCAGGAGACCCAACACTACCCGTGTACCCCCTCCCACCCCGAGTTCCCGTCTATCGACCTGTTCCCCGGCGACCGGTACCACGAAACTACGATCTACCGGTTCGGTGTCCGCTGAGCCGGTAAACTCCGCAATGCGCGGCATCTAACATACCTTATTTTTGTTGTCCTGCCGTTGTTGAAGGTCTGAAACAGGACCGGCTGCAAAACATTGAAAAAAACAGAAAGGCACAAAATGAGCGAATTAAAAACTTATGATGTAAGACATTTGAAAGGAGACAGCGCATTTCTCCTGGACGACGGGAAAACATCCATACTATACGATTCCGGTTTCGGATTTACCGGATTTAAGGTAGCCGAAAACATAAAGGCTGTTCTCGGCGGCAGAGGATTGGATTATATTTTTTTGACGCACTCTCATTACGACCACGCGCTCGGCAGCGCTTATATTCTCAAGTATTTTCCGAATGCCAAAGTTGTTGCCGGCAGTTATGCCGCCGAAATCTTCAAGCGCGACGGTGCAAAAAAAATCATGAGAGAGCTGGACTCCAAATTTGCCCGTGCCTGCGGTATAGATGACTACGTGTTTTTGGGCGACGACCTGAGAGTGGATATCCCCTGTGAAGACGGAGATATAATAAACGCTGGAGACATGCAGTTTGAAGTCATGAATCTGGCGGGGCACACGAAGTGTTCCGTGGGTTTTTACTGCAGAGAAAAGCAATTACTGCTTTCCACCGAGACACTGGGCGTCTACGACGGACAGGGAACCATCGTTCCGTCTTATCTTGTGGGCTATGACCTCACGATGAAGTCGATAGACCGCGTTTCAAAACTCGATATCAAAAAACTGCTTGCTCCGCACTATGGAATTTTAAGCGAAGAACAGACGGCGTTCTTCCTGAAGAACATGAGATCCGCAAGCGAGAACACAGCAAAGAGCATTATTGAGCGCAAAAAGCGCGGCGAAACTGACGAGGAAATCATACAGAACTTCAAGGATACGTATTGGCACGGATATATAAAAGAAATCTATCCGATAGACGCAATTGAATTGAACACCTCAATTACAATTGATCTCATCTGCAAAGAGCTCATGAACGTCTGATTTCTCGAAACTGCGCGTGGCGCAAGGCGCCACTACCCGTCATCCATCGCAGCACACAATTCAATAACGCAATCAGGGCTTCCGAAACAGACGCGCGACCTCGGAAGCCCTGTTCTATTGCCGTTCCGCACTGCGGATTGACCCGCGTTTCATTTCCGTCCCGCAAGCGCCGGAAGCGGAGGCTGCATTCACATATTCTCAGCATATAGCCACGCAGCAGCGAGACATTCAGCCGCCGCCCATCCGCCGTCCGGTCGTTTCGCCGCAAAAATAACTGTTGACATCTTCCTCTACATGTTGTAGACTAAATTTACTCTACAACATGTAGACAGGAGGTCTTTAAGATGCCAAAGATGGGGGTGCTTGAATCGCGGTTTGCGGACATGATATGGGGTCATGAGCCGCTTTCGTCGAGGGAACTTGTGAAAATGGCGGAAAGCGAGCTTAACTGGAAGCCGACCACCTCGTACACCGTTCTGAAGCGGCTCTGCGAGCGGGGTATATTTCAGAACAATAGGGGTGCGGTGAGCTCGCTCATCAGCCGCGAGGACTATTACGCCATGCAGAGCGAGCAGTTTGTAAACGACACGTTTGCCGGTTCGCTCCCGGCGTTCATTGCCGCGTTCGGCAAGAGGAAAAAACTGTCCGATGCGGAGGTGGACGAGCTGAAAAACCTCATCGAGCGGATGAAGGGGTGACGCGATGTTCTTCTACACCTTCATTCCGAAACTGCTGAACATGAGCCTCACCGCAAGCGTGGTCATCCTGTTTGTCGCGCTTGCGAGACTGATTCTTCGCAGGGCGCCGAAAATATTTTCCTACGCGCTGTGGAGCGTGGTACTCTTCCGGCTGCTCTGCCCGGTGTCGATAGATTCGGGGGTGTCGGTTTTCGGGCTGCTCGGCGCGCCTGCGACCGCCGGCAGCGCCATAACGAGCAGCATCGAATACATCCCGCCAGACATCGTCCACACCGAATACCCGGCGGTGACGCTACCAATCCCCGGCGCGGGCGAGGCGATAAGCGAAGCGCTGCCGCAGGGTGAAGAGCAGCTCGCCGCCGACCCGCTCGAAGCTCCGACCGCCCTTGCGACATACGTGTGGATGGCGGGGGTTCTGGTCATGGCGGGCTACGCGGTCGTGTCATATGTGCGGCTTCGCAGGCGGCTTGTCCCCGCATCGCCGCTCGACGGAAACGTCTATCTCTGCGACGGGATAACATCTCCGTTCGTGCTCGGGCTGTTCCGCCCGAAAATATACATCCCGTCCTCCGTATCCGACGGTGAGATTCCCTGCATCATCCTCCACGAGCGGCACCACATCCGCAGGTTCGACCACATAATCAAGGCGCTGGCGTTTGCCGCGCTGTGCATACACTGGTTCAACCCGCTCGTATGGCTCGCATTCATTCTCGCGGGCAGGGACATGGAGATGAGCTGCGACGAGGCGGTATTGCGGCGCATGGGGGCGGACATGCGGGCGGGTTACGCCGCATCGCTTCTGAACCTCGCCACCGGTCGCCGCATCATTTCGGGGACTCCTCTTGCGTTCGGGGAGGGCGACCCGGGCAGCCGTATACGCAACATCGCGCGCTGGAAAAAGCCCGCCCTGTGGGTCGCGCTCGCGGCGGTCGCCGTATGTGCAGTTCTCGCGGCGGCGCTCATCACAAACCCGGCACAGCGCCAGACCACCCTCATGGGCGCGCACTACTACATCTCCGAGACCCTTTACAGCGCGGACTTCACCGGCGAAGAGGCGCTGTCCGAACCGCTCGAGTACTGCATCACCGCCGACTACCACCTGTACGTCAGGTACGCCGACAGCGAGCCGTGGGAGTACCTCGGCGCGCTTGAAAAGTACCCGCTTACAAAGGACGAGCTGCTCGGTTACCTCCCTCACGAGCGGATAGACGGCTACCGCCTGACCGAGATAACCGACGCATACATTCTGCGCACCGAGGGGGACAACTTCTATCTCGCCGCGCAGACCGCGAGCGGGGACACCCTGCTCAGCTACGGCTGGGAGGACATGGGCGAGCGCGGGCAGGGGGTCTCGGACGACACCTCCCTGCGCCGGCTGTACCTGCTCGAGAGCAGCTTCCGCGAAATGTCCTTCAACGTCGGGTTCTTTGAGCGGTCGCTGCGCGCCACCACCGGCGCGGACGTGTATGCGTTCTGTTATCACACGAATAACGACATCCCGGGCTACGCCATTATAGGGTTCATGTGCGGCGGGAGCGGGTCTCCGGACGGGATGACCGATATGGGATTTGCGGTATTCGAGAGCACCGGGACGGGGTACCGGCTTCTCGACTGCAAGGTCTACGAGGACGCCGCACTCGCGCCGAACGGGGTATACTTCTGCGACGACCCCGCGGTCGCGGACGTGAACGGAGAGATGCGCCGGGACTGCACGTTCGACGTGGTGCTCGTGTGCAGCGAGGAGGTCGGGAAGATAGAGCGCATCTACTTCTACGACAATGGCACGGAGACGACGGTTTCGGACACCAACGACGGCGTCTGTTCGATGTTCCTGTTCTCATGGAAATATGACGACGCATGCATGAGCATGTCGCAGTTCGTCTATGACAAGGACGGGAACCTCCTCTCGGAGGACTTCTTCGATAAACGGGAGTAGCGCGCCTGCCACTTGACAATTTGCCCCATTGATAGCAAAATAGAGGAAAAAAGAAAAGGAGCCGCCAACATTGTTTAACAGTAAACCGCTAATTGCGATAAGCTGCTCGACCAACTGCGCAGGGCTCGCCGATTCCCCGGCGCGCGCCGTTCAAAATTCGCTCTCCTATTCCAACGCCATTGCGGCGGCGGGCGGGATTCCGGTGCTCTGCCCCGAGTGCAGCGTCACCGATTACGCAGAGCTCTGCGACGCCGTTCTGCTGTCCGGCGGTTCGGACGTCTCCCCCTCGCTTTACGGCGAGGAGGTGCTCAACGACTCGGTCATGATAGACCGGGCGCGCGACGACTATGAGATGGAGCTCTGCCGTGCGTTTCTCGACCGGAAGAAGCCCATTCTCGCAATCTGCCGCGGCTTTCAGCTCCTCAACGTCTGCCTCGGCGGCAACCTATACCAGGACCTCCTAGAGCAGATGGGGTTCATCCACGGCAATTTCTCTATCCGCCACCCGTTCTTTGCCGAGCCGGGGTCGGTCCTCTACGAGCTTTACGGCGAGAGCTTCCGCGTCAATTCGACGCACCACCAGGCGGTGCGCGAGCTCGGGCGCGGTCTGCGTGTGACCGGGCGCTCGATAGAGGGCATAATCGAGAGCTACGAGTCGGACGACCCCGACCAGCTCATTTGGGGAACTCAGTTCCACCCCGAGCGGCTCACCGGCGCGCAGTGGGACGACCGCACCCCCGATTTCGCCGATTACTTCGCGGCGTTCGTCAGGGAAGTGGCAAAGCGGTGACCCGCAGCGGCGGCACAGCGGCAGACCGACGGAGGCAGGAGGTCGGAACGGCATGATACAAAACTTTTCAGACTTCTGCGGCGAGCTTCTTGAGTGCGGGTTTTCGATGGGTGGCGGCAATTCAAAGGGGATTTTCGCCGTCATTCCATACGATTACCGGGAACAGGAGTTCATCGACACGCCTGTAAAATGGCACACCGGAGACCGCGAGACCGACCCCTGGGAGTGGCGCATACGTGTGCTCGAGGAGCGGGACGACATTGCCTACGCCAAGGTTTTCTTCCGAACGAGCGGCTACATCACGCGGCAGTGGTACCCATATTTCTACGCCGTGCGCAGGCGCGGGCTCAGCTTCGACGAGGCGTATGAGGACGGCACGCTCAGCCGCGCCGCAAAGCGCATATACGAAGTCGTATCCGGCGGCGAGACCGCGCTTCACGACATAAAGCGGCTTGCCGGATTCATGCGCGACGAGAACTCCAGCTTCGAGCGCGCGATAGTCGAGCTTCAGATGCGCATGTTCATCACCATGTGCGGAAGTGCGCAGAAGCTGAACCGGTTTGGGGAGGGTTACGGCTGGAGCAGCACGGTGTTTACCACCGTCGAGAATTTCTGGAAAAAGCGCGGATTCGAACTGCCCGAAAAGGACGCGGCTCAGAGTTTCGACGCAATCCGCAGCCGCATCCTCGAACTCAACCCCGAAGCGGACGTCCGCAAAATCGCCCGTTTTATTGCGGGATAGCCACGTTTCGCGGTTTTCCCGGCAGTTTGCGCTTTAAATATTTCACATTAAAAACCATTTGACATTCCGGCCGCTTCGTGATATAGTGACCCCGTAATCGAATATCGGCATTGAATGCCGGTCATCGGATCGGCATTTACAAGGTGCTTAGACGCATTCCGTAGATCTTTGAAGGGATGCAGTTTAGGCGCCTTTTTATTTTGCCTGTGAAAAAGGAGGTAAGTCGCCACATGCGCACATTGAACAGGGAATTCTGGAGCTACATCACATTTGCGGCGCTCGGTATGCTCGGTTCGTCCGGCACCATATTCGCAGACACATTCTTCGTGTCCGGGCGGCTCGGCGCGGACGGGCTCGCGGCGCTGAATATCGCGATCCCGGTATTCGGGCTCATAAACGGCGCAGGGCTTCTGCTCGGGGTGGGCGGCGCGACCCGCTACACCGTGTACCGCTCTCAGCACCGTACCCAAGAGGCAAACCGCGCTTTTACGCTGGCGCTCACCGCCGCGCTCGGCGCAGGGGCTTGTTTTCTCGCCGCGGGACTGTTTTTCTCCGGCGGCATCGCGCGTATGCTCGGCAGCCTGCCTGTTCGCGGCGTTTTTGGGGCTTCGCGGCATCTGGCTCTCGTTTGTGTTCGTGGAACTCGCGACCTTCTCCGCCGGTGCACTGTTCGGGCGGCAGTACGCAAAAGGGGAGAACCTTCCGGTTCTCCCCCCGTGTGAAGCCGAAGTCACGCACCGTGCAGCATCGTGACAAATTTTGCGAACACCGCCGCAGCCTCCATGCGTGAAACCGCGCCGCCCGGTTCAAACGCGCCGTCGGTATCCGCGTCCGCCTGAACCATTCCGTTCATTGTAAGCCAGCAGACCGCCTCGTACGCATACTCGCTGATGTCCGCGGCATCTGTGTAGTCGAGCTCGAACGCCCACACGCCCGAAAATCCGAGCCCGAGCGTCTGCGCACACCGGTAGAGCATTGTGCAGAACTGCTCGCGGGTGACGGGGTCGGTCATCCGTGTTCCGTCGGACACACCTCTCTCCATCGCCCAGAGGCGCGCCGCCTCGTACCAGTTCTCGCCCTCGGCGGGGGTAGTGTCCGCCCCTGCGAGCCGCGCGAGCACCGTGACTATCATCGCCCGCGTGAGCTGTTTTTCCGGCTCGAACGTCCGCTCGCCGGTGCCCTGGAAGAGCCCGTTGGCGCACACGAACCGCACCGCGTCAAGGTTCGGGTCATCCTCCGCCAGATCGTCGAACCGCAGCTCTTCGACCTCAGCGCCGCAGCTCACTATCGCGCGCGAGAACGTGTCCCCTATGTACAGGACGTCCCCCGCGAGCAGCAGCCCGCGCGGCAAGACCGGCAGGTCGCTTTCGCGCCCGCTCGCAATAAGCGTGGTCACAAACCCGTCCTTTACCGCGCGCACCGCGCCGTTTCCGGTGTCCGCGATGTACACGGTGCCGTCCTCCGACACCGCGACCCCCTGAGGGTTTGCAAAGTGCGCCGTCTCCGCAGCCCCGTTGAGCAGGTCGCCGGAATACACGAGGTCGCCCGCAAGCTCACCGCCCGCAACTAGCGTGACCTCTCCGTCCGCTATCGCCACCACGCGGTGGTTTCCCGAATCCGCCACATACAGCACGCCGTCCGCGTAGCAGAGCCCGGTCGGCTCGGAGAACCTCGCGGTCTCAAGCGAACCGAGCGCACTCCCGGTCTCTCCCGCAGCGCCGGCGTATGTGGTCACATTCCCTTCCCCGTCGATGGCGCGTATCACGTTGTTGCCGGTGTCCGCGATGTACACCGTCCCGTCCTCCGCCGCCGCAAGCCCGGTCGGAAGGCTGAACTGTGCGCTCATACTGTTCCCGTCCGCATACCCGGCGTCCCCGGTTCCGGCGGCGGTGTACACCCGCCCATCCTCCATGTCGAGGTAGCGCAGCGCGTTGTTTCCCGCGTCCGAGACGAGAAAACCGTCGAGGTACGGCACTATCGCCCACGGCTCGTCAAACGCAGCCTCCGCAAATACATCGTCGCGATATGCGCTCACCGGGCGTCCGTATATGTCGGTTATCCCGGTCTGACCGGCTACCCATTCCGCCTCGCCGTCCGCCACCCTCCAAATGGAGCGCAGATAGCTGTCCGCCACATATACCGCGCCGTCCACGGCGGTCATCCCGGACGCGGCGAGCGGAAGAACATCCCCGGTTCCGCCGGTTCCGTCGGTACCCTGCTCCGCCGTCCCGGCGGCGAACGCCGCAGTCGTGAGCATTACCGCAGTCAAAAGCAGTGCAATTACCCGTTTCATATAAATTACTCCCTCTGTTATTCCGCAATGCCGTCGAGCAGGAATATTTCCATCTTCTGAGCCTTTCCCTTGAGGGCTATCCCGTCGCCGAGCGAAGTGGTCAGTATGCGGTCGCCCAGACGGTCCACCACCTCGCGGCTGATGTATATTTTCCCGGGCGGGGCGTTCGACTCGAGCCGCGAGCTCGTGTTGACCGTGTCCCCTATCGCGGTGAAGTCCATGCGCATCTCCGCGCCGATGTTCCCGACGACCGCGCTTCCGCAGTGGACGCCGATGCCGAACGAGACCGTCCGCCCGAACTTGTCGAGCAGCTCCTGCGACAGCGCCTTCGACCCCTCCACCATGTCCACTGCCGCCCGGCAGGCGTTCATTACGTAGTCCTCCTGCGGTATCGGCGCGTTCCAGATCGCCATGGTGCAGTCCCCGACAAACTTGTCGAGCGTGCCGTGGTTTCTCATTATGCAGTCGGTGGTGAGCGTGAGGTACCGGTTGAGTATCGACACCACCTCCTGCGGCGTGAGCACCTCGCTCATAGTGGTAAAGCCGCGTATATCCACGAACAGCACCGCGATGTCGCAGAGCTTCCCGCCGAGTTCGAGGGCGTCGGTACCCTCGCGGAGCAGCTCGCTTACTATCTCGGGCGCAACGTACCGCTTGAACGTGCTCGATATTTTCCGTTTCTCCATTGCCGCCTGGACGTAGTTGAACGCGACCGCGCCCACAAAGAACACCGTCACCGTCAGCGCAAGCCAGAGCGGGTGCAGTACGAACCCGGCTCCATACAGCGCCCGGCAGAGCAGTACGCTCCCCCCCGCAACTACCACCCAGAGCGGCAGCGAGTAGATGAGCTTCCGCCCAAGGAAGAACCAGAGACACGCCGCCGATATCAAAAACAGCAGCGCCGCCTGCCAGACGTCCGCGACTTCCGCCTTGAAGCTCTGCCGGATGAACTGGTTTATGACGTTTGCCTGGTACTCGACCCCGTACATCAGCGCCGCCCTGTCTATCGCGGTGGTGACGTAATCCGAAAGCCCCGGCGAGTACGGTCCGATGAGCACGACCGCATCCTTGAAGAGCTCCGCCGGATACTCCCCGGAGAGCAGGTCCGCGACCGATATCTCCTCATAGAACCCGCCCGGAAGCGCCGAGAAGTCCACGTAGAACCGGTGCAGGCTGTCGGTCGGCAGGTCGAGCTCCTGCTCAAGACCGTTCGCCGCCGCGTACTTCTGGTATATCGCGTATGCAAATGACGGTATCGTCCTACCGTCCGGCAGGTCTATCTTCAATATCCCGTGCCGCAGCACGCCGTCCTGGTCGTACATCGCGTTTATATGCCCCTGCGAGGTCACCTCGCGCAACGCGTCATACGGCTCCTCGTAGGACAGCACCGCATAGTCCTCTATGTAGAAGTTGCCGGTGTCCTCGGTGACAAGCTCGCTTCCGAAGTTCGCAACCGACGCCACCACCACATTCCCATACGCGCCCGCCGCCTCCGCGAGGTAGGCGTCGAGGTCGGGGTCGGTCTCCCCGGTGTACAGGACGTCGATTCCGATTGCCGCCGGACGGCAGCTCTCGTCGGAGTTGAGCGCCTCTATCGCCATCGCCATTACGTCCCTACCCCAGGTCTGGTACGGTCCGATGTCCTCCATCGCCCGCTCGTCTATGCCCACAACGAAAATGTTCCCGTCCAGCGCCTTCGGCGACTGGTACAGCGAATCGGACAGCATCTGGTCGGGCTGGTAGAAAACGCCGAGGAGCGCGGCGGCGGTAAACACCGCCGCACACGCAAACGACAACGCCGCGCGCTTGATTGTCCTGCGTTTCATTGTCTGTTCCTCCGATTTTGACCGCTCATGGATTCGATGTTATCGGCGCTTCTCCGTCAAACGTACCGTCTCCGCTCACCGTTCCGCTCCCGGAATACGTCCCGTTATTTGTGACCACAGACCCGGCGTTGTTCACTATCGTGCCCTCGTTTCGTATTTCGCTTCTGGCGTCATTTGTAAATGTTCCGGGCGAGCTCCCGTCGCCGCTTCCGTTGTTGAACACTCCGCCCGCCGCATTTGTGAACACGCACGAAGTACCGGCTGCAACCATGTTTTCAAAACTTCCGTAATTGTATATTGTTCCGTAGTTAGTTAATGTCGTTCCGGTGCCGGTCGTGTCCGCGCAGCTCACATTGCCGTAGTTTGTAAGCGTACCGCTGTTAGTGAAAACTCCGTTGTT
>CALXFK010000059.1 GCA_944387575.1 uncultured Clostridia bacterium | reverse complement strand
GCCCGGCATGTCCCGCTCCTTTATCACCGCAACGAGCTCGGTCGGGATGTCCTCCGCAAAAACGTAGCTCGATATATTCAATCCTATCCGCGCACTGCGCAGGTCTAGCTCATACCGTATCCCTATTACTTCACGTATCTGCTGCGCCGTCAGCCCGGGTTCGACCCCGTACTCGTCCGCCATCAGCTCGAATACCGCCTGCGGGTCGGACGGATCAGCCTCCATCGCCTCGCACCACCGCTCAAAGCGGTTTATGGCAGTGTCCCCCGATTCAGCTAGCTGCACCGTGCCGTCCGCCCCCACCTCGAGAGGTAGCGTATCCACGTATTCCACACTATTTTCTATACAAAGCTCTACGAGCTCCAGTATCAACTCGTTTTTTCTCTCTTCCGGAAAGAGCACACTGTCAAACGATATATTGTAGCATATGCGGTTAGTAACGAGCTCACGTCCGTACCGGTCAAGGATCTCTCCGCGCGCCGCCTGCACCTCCACCGAACGGGTGAGCTTCTTCTCCGACTGCTGGTAGTAGCTTGCGCCGTTAATGATCTGAAGGTCGTACAGCCGCGCCACCACCACAAGTATCAGTACCGCCACCACTCCTGCGATCGCGGATATTCTTATATAGAGCTTTCTTCCTTCCATAGGCGTTTCCTTTTGCTGCGTCCTTGCAGCGGGTCGTACTTTACCGGTTACTGTCCCGACCTATTCTGTGACGTTCCAGCGCCGCGCCACCGCCTTTACCGGCAGGTATACCACCGGCGTGACCGCTGTCGACATCAATATCTCCGCCACACCCGCCGTCGCAAGCGCCGACAATCCAGCGTGGCGCGGAAGAGCTATCATAAACACGAAATACAGCAGCACTGCCACCGTATTCAACACAAATACACCGAGAAATGCGGTAACTATGCTACGGTTGAACATATAGCTGCACATAGCCCCCGCCGCATATCCGCCGAGCATATACACAAGCATGTATATAAGCTCAGAATTGCCCGGCGAAAGATACTCAAGTGCCCCGCATACGAATCCAAACACCGCGCCGCTCGCCGCCCCCTCGTACATCGCGACCGCCACGGTCAGCGCCGCGCCAAACCCGGGCGACACTCCAAATACCCGTATGTGCGGCATCAGCCGCGTCTCGACCACCGAAAACACGATGGCTGCGGCAACGTATATCGCCCACTTGACGACAAGATCCCTTTTATACTCGTCCATAGCTCACTCGCTGATCTCAAACGACGACACGACAAACACCTGCACCAGCTCATCGAGCTCGGTCGCGGGACGTATCACCGCATAGCTCCCTGTACCCGAATAGTCGCTCTCAAGCTCCTCCACTGTGCCTATGACAAGGTCGCTCGGGAACACCCCGCCCACACCACTTGTCAAGACGGTGTCACCATTCAGTATCACCGCAGCCGCCGGAAGGTATGTGAGTTTCAGGCATCCCTTCGCCATCAACCCAAAGTCCCCCTCGGCGACCGCCGCCACCCCGGTGCGTGCTATCACCGCGCCCAGCTCAAATGAGCTATCCACAAGGGTCGTCACCGTCGCCCAGTTGGTGCCGAGTTCGGTGACCTGCCCGACAAGGTTTCCCTCCTCGTCGACCACGCAATCAAAACACTCTATTCCGTTCGCCGAGCCTTTGGAGATAGTGAGAGTCGACGCCCAGTCCCCAGAATCGCGGCTCACCACTCCGCACATCACGAACTCAAGGTCGCGTTTCCGCTCAGCAAGACCGAGCAGACTGCGCAGGCGCGCATTCTCCTCGAGTGCCTTCTCGCTCTCTCGGACACTTGCCTCCATATCCGCTATTCTGCGGCGCAGTGCGGCGTTCTCGCTCTCAAGCTCCGCATATTCGTAGAAACGCGAGTATATCCCCCCGAAAAAACGACCTATCCCATCCGCGGCGCTGCGAAACGGGGTCATGAGCACCCCCACCACGTTGGACACCGGGGATGCCCTCCCCGCCGTTGACGCGCCAACGATCGCAAGCACCAGTATTATCACCGTCGCGATCATCACGACGACCGCAGCCCTGCTGCGAAAGAAATTTTTCATCTGAGCGCCTCCGCCCTAAAGTGTATACCCCACTTCGCCGAGCAGCCTCGCCGTCAGCACAAGCGGCAGCCCCACGACATTGAAATAATCCCCCTCTATGCGGCGTACAAAGAGCGCGCCGCGCCCCTGCACACCGTATGCGCCCGCCTTGTCCAGCGGCTCCCCGGTGGCGATATATCTGTCTATCTCTCGCTCGTCAAGCTCGCGGAAGTAAACCTGCGTCTCCTCCACGCCACGCCGTTCGACCTTCCCGCCGTCCGCCATTACGCACACGCCGGTCAGCACCGTGTTCATCCTGCCCGAGAGCGCAAGCAGCATCCTCTTCGCATCCGGCTCGTCTTTCGGCTTTCCGAGCAGTTCTCCCTGCGCGTCGAGCACCATCGTATCCGCGCCTATGACTACTCGGTCAGGGTGCCGCGCAGCGACGGCGGCACACTTCATCCGTGCAAGTTCCTCCACACGTGCACGCGCAGGCAACATATCCGCCGCACTCTCGTCGCACCCGGCTTCCTCTACCGCGAATCGCGCCCCTATCCCTTCAAGCAGCGCACGCCTGCGCGGGGATGCGCTCGCGAGCACGAGCACAGGTTCCGTCTGCATAAATTATACCCTCCATACCACGGCTAAAGACCTGAATTGCTCATCTTGCAAGCCGCCTATAAAGAAACAGCGCCGCAAATATAAAAATTATCGTGCAGATGGAGATGTTCAGCGACACTCCAAACCGCAGCCGCAGCACGATCAGGTCGAGGTCGAGCGGTTCGTTTATCGACAATCCGAGCGACTTCGACCACCCGAGCCACTTCAAAAAGCTCACCTGCGAGCAGAGGTCGCCCACAAACGAGCCGACCACAGCCCCGCAGATCATGCAAAAAAGCGCCATCCACTTAGATTTCATATCTTATCTCCTGCGGGCTCTCCCGCGGCCGTCCTGCCGGTCGACCCAAATCCTCCGTCCGCACGCTCAGTCTCCCCGAGGCTCTCCGCCTCAACCGGCTCGACCGCAGCATACGGCATTATAACAAGCTGCGCTATCCGTTCGCCCGGTTCCACGGTGTATTCCGCTTCCCCGTGGTTTATGAGCCCCACCCGCAGCTCGCCACGATAGTCGCTGTCTATCACTCCGACGCTGTTCGAGAGGGTGATACCGTGCTTTATTCCAAGCCCGCTGCGTCCAAACACAAGTCCGACATATCCCTCGGGTATCTCTACCGCAAGCCCCGCCGGCAGCAGCGCCTGCGCGCCCGGCATGACCGTCACCGGCGCATCTATGCACGCCTGGAGATCAAGCCCCGCGCTCCCCGGCGTCGCCGCACGCGGGAGGGGAACGATCATCCCCCCGGGCGAGGGGACCTTCCTGAATCTCACTTTCATATCCGCTACACCTCACTGTGCGCCGCGATAATACAGCCCGCGTGTCTTACGACCCGGCTCATAGTTCCCGTTTCCGCGGTAACGTTCGAGGACGTCGGCGCACTCAACCGGGTTCTCAGTCGTGAACATCAGCCGCGCCGCCGCTAGACCAAGCCCGCGCCAGTCTTCGGTACGGTCGGCAAGCCACAGCTTGTGCGCGTTATACACACCGCTCCTGCACCCGCTCTCGCGCAGTATCGGGAAGTTCTCCCCTGTGCGGTCGGTGAGCACGACGCCGTTGTCACACCTGCAATCTCCATACCTGTTTTTTACTATACACTGCTCGCTTATCATCAGCGGCAGCCGTCCATAAGCAATGAATTCGCAGTCTATCGGCTTCGCCATATCCCGGATACGCGCAAACGTGAGCTCAAAGCTCACCGTTGCTGAGCGAAATCCGAGCCGCTCGAGCTCGAGGAGGGCATGTGAATTCGTTATGTTCAGCCCAAAGTCCCCGCGCAGCGCGAACCCGCGCTCAAGCGCCGCATCTATCGCCCCCAGATTGCCGACAAGCGCCTCCCGCACCCCTGCAAGCGCGGCGTTCGAGAGCATCATTTCGAAGGAGGCGCGCTCCGCGTCGGTGGATATCCGGGGCAGTACGACTGCCACCTCCGCCGTTTCGGCAAGCTCTTTGAGCCGGACCATGTCGCCTACCGCCACCTCGAGCGGCAGATATATCCGCTCCGGCTTCTGCCTGAGCAGGCGGTCACTGAGCTGTTCGAGCCGCCTTGCCTCCACCACTATTGCCGGCTCCTCCCTGCGCATCCTGCCGCGCGCGACCCGCTCATACGGCAGGCTCCTCCGCTCCGGCGGAACGCCTCTCCGGGAGGAAAGCTCCGCAAGTGCGGCGCGGCGCAGAGAGTTTATCTCGCTTATCGGCAACGAAACGCCTTTATCCACCTTTGACCGCGCAAACTCACATATATACGGCGTCCCGCCGGTCTTATAGAGCTGGGTGCTCACCTCCGCGCCGATTAGTTCACGGCTTCGCGCAGGCTCCGCGACCTTTCCGCTCACAAGCGCACTGTTGCCGTCAGCATCCTCCACTGCAAGCACCGCCGGCTTGCCTGCGGCAATACGGCAGGCAAACCGGACCGGCACGCGCTTGCGCTCGCCTTCACGCATATATTCACTGCGGGTGCGCTCGAACAACCGCGCGACCGCCGCCGCTTCCGCGCCCACCGCCTCGGTGCGCACGCCAAGCATATCCGCGCTCTTTGCCGCATCGTAGTACCCACTGGTAAACCCGCTGCGGCTGAATACCATTTCGAGCACGTGCATCTCCTCCGCCGTCGGCTCGCGCTTCTCTCTCAGCGCATCCGAAAACACACGGGTAACTATCGCGGCATACTCCGGGCGCTTCATTCGCCCTTCTATTTTCAGGCAGCGCACGCCCATCTCCTCAAGCTCGCGCAGCCTTCCCGCAAGTGAGAGATCTTTCAGGCTCAGCGGATGCTCCCCTGATTTGCTCCCAAATCCATACTCCAGACGGCAGGGCTGCGCGCAAGCACCCCTGTTTCCGCTTCTTCCGCCGATCATGGCAGAAAAATAGCACTGCCCGCTGTAGCAGAAACAGAGTGCGCCGTGGGCAAACACCTCTATCTCCACAGGAGACTCCGCGCATATTTTCCGTATCGCCTCCGCAGACAGCTCGCGCGAGAGCACCACTCTATCCATCCCGAGCTCTGCCGCGCGCCGCACCCCCGCAATGTTGTGTATCGTCATCTGCGTGGACGCATGCAGCGGAAGGTCGGGCAGCGCCTCGCGCAGTACCCGCGCAAGCCCGAGATCCTGCACCAGCACGGCGTCCGCCCCCGCGGCACTCACCGCGCGCGCAAGCTCCACCGCATCCTCCATCTCGCGGTCGTAGACGAGCGTATTCAGTGTCACATATGTCCGCACTCCGCGCACACGACAGTACTCCGCCGCCTCACGGAACTCGGAGAGCGTAAAATTCTTCGCGCCTCGCCGCGCATTGAACCCACCAAGTCCCAGATACACCGCATCCGCACCGTTCATCACCGCCGCGCGCACGCCCTCAGAGGACCCTGCGGGGGCAAGCAGTTCAATCGCCATTTCTCACCTGTCTGCGTCTGTTTCGCCGATGTCGGCGTGCCCGGTCTTGTCGTCGCCGATCACGTCAATGCTCTCCGGCGCTGCGGCACCCTCCGGCTCAGCCTCAGTCTCGACGGTCGGTTCGGATACCTGCGAGGTCTCAACCGCAATGTCTGCGGTATCCTCCTGTGACTCCGCCTGCGTTGCCGGTCCCACGGACTCCACCGGTTCCGTAAGTCCCGCCGGGTCCACGACCTTTTCCGCCTTCTCCCGCGACGCACGTGTCTTTTTCTGACGCGGTGCAGCGCTCTCCTCCTGCTCTGCCATTCCTGCCGATTCCACCCGGCTCTGTTCCGTCTCGGAGTCCTCCGTCGCCTGCATGTGTGCACGGAAACGGGAGCCACCCTTTGTTCCGCGTGTGGCACGGCGCAGTTCGTCCACCTCGTCCTTCAGGCGCGAAATCTCCTCAAAATATTCACGCAGCTGCCTTTTTACCGCGTCGAGCGAGTCGAGCGCCTTGAAGTAGTCATCGGCTATGTTTGTTGCCGTCAGGATAGCGGACGCCACCGTCGAAAGCCCGTTTGACGCCACCTCGCGCATACGCTCGTCAACAAGTCCGGCGACCTTCTGGACATACTCCTCGCTCTCCTCGCCCACGAGGGTAAACTCCATATCGTAAATGTTTACAGTTGTCTTTCTTTTCACTGCTGCGCACATCCTTTCATCCCATTTCTGCTACAAGCTCTGCGACCCTTTTTTATATAGAAGTATAGCATGTAAACTGTCGCTTGTCCAGTGCGCGGACGTGTGCTATAATAGCATGGAGAGGCGGTAATGTGCGGTTTTCCGGCTTCGCACCTGCGGCGTTTTAAGTCGCGGTCGCACATGGAAAAACACCTGCACGGCGACCGCCCGATTCTTTCTGGACGGACTTATATGGCAAACGAAAACAGGGAAATTCATATATCCGAGGCAACTGCGCGCAAGCTGCTCTCGGCGAGAGACGCTAGGGCTTGTATGCTCTGGCTTCGTCTCTCATGTTTTGGCGGAGACGCAGGTCGAGACGGAGACGGAAAGCTGATCGCGGCGGAACTCGGCTGGAGCGAAGCGGAGTTTCGCGCAGCGGTGGCGCAGCTCGAGAGCCTTGGTATGCTGCCCTCCGCACCACTCGAACCGGCGGAGGAGCCCCCTCACTACACCGCAGCGGACATCAGTGAGACCCTCGAGCGGGACGCCGCGTTTGCCGAAACTCTGCGCTACACACAGACGCGCCTCGGGCGCACGCTCACCACCACCGATGTCGGTCGCCTTTTGAGCGTTTACCAGAACGCAGGTCTGCCCGCGGGCGCGCTGATGCTGCTCGTCAGCTACTGTGACAACCGGGCGAAGCGTCGCAGCGGAGAGACCGCGCGCGTCACGATGTACATGATCGAAAAGGAGGCGTACCGCTGGGCTCGCGACGGGGTCACGACCGAGAGCGAGGCGGAGGCGCATGTAAGGCAACTCGAGCAGCGCGAGGAGCGCTCGGCGCGGCTTGCCCGCATGTTCCAGATCACAGGGCGCAGCCTCACCGCTACCGAGCGCGCATACATAGACCGGTGGATAGAACTTCCGCTCGACGACGACACGATCTATGCCGCGTATGACCGAACGGTCGTCAACACCGGGTCGCTCAAATGGCGTTACATGAACAAGATCCTCGAGGACTGGGCTGCGCACGGACGCCCGGCGGAGGAGACACAGGAGGGTGCGCAACGCCGCAGTGATCGAAACCCGGAGCGGTCGGGGCAGGACGCCGGCACGCGCGCGCCCACTCCTTCTCCGCGGCGTTCGGATAGCGAACGGCTGCGCAGGCTCCGTGAGATCGAGGAGGGCAAGCACAAATGATCGCTTTGAATACGGGCACTACTACGAGAGTTGAGAGGTTTGAAGATGGCATTTGATGTGAAGATCCTCGGCGAGGTATATGCCGAGCTCGCCTCGCGCGAGCGGAGATCACGAGACCAGCTTGACATGCGCAGAGCCGAAATATTCCGCCGTGAGCCGCGCATCGCCGCCATCGACCGGGAGATACGCTCAGAGATGCTTCGGCTCGCCGGAGAAGCGCTGAAGCGCGGCGAGGGTCGCGCAGCCGCCGAGCGCGCTCAGGCGTGGGTCAGTTCCCGACGGAAGGAGCAGCGCGAGCTGCTCGCCGAGCTCGGACTTCCCTCCGACGTTCTCGACCCCAAGCCGCTCTGTCCACTCTGTTCAGATAAACACTACGTCGGCGGAAAACCCTGCCGTTGCCTTATCGAGGCTTACTGCGAGGCTCAGCTCGACGAACTTGAACAGACGCTTCCGGTGCGCTCAGAAACCTTTGACACCTTTAATGCGGACCTGTACTCCGCCGCCGTCGACCCCGACTGGGGCATATCCCCCCGCACAAACATGGACGACATTCTGGACACCTGCCGCAGCTTCGCGGAACGGCTGGACGCGCAGGAGCTCAGCCTGCTGCTCACTGGAGGACCCGGGCTTGGAAAGACGTTTCTCGCAAGTGCCATCGCCGCGTCGCTCTCGCGACAGGGGCGCTCGGTCATTGCGCTAGAGGCAGTGTCCTTCTTCTCGTTGTGCGAGCGGGAAAAGTTTTCAAATGACCCCGACACCGTCGAAGCGGCGGAAGCGGCGCTCAGCCGAATATACGCCTGTGACCTGTTCATCCTCGACGGACTGGGAAGCGAACTGCGCAGCCCGTTCATCTCCACCTCCCTTTATACGCTGCTCAACCGAAGGCACAAGGACGGTCGACGCCTTGTGATATGCACCGGTCTGGACGAGGGGGAGATATCCTCGCGCTACACCCCCCAGGTCACCTCGCGTATTCGGGGCGAGTTCACCGTGCTCCCTTTCTTCGGCGCCGATCTCCGCACCGGACATTGACGCTCTTTAGGACTCTGCTTAAACATCCACACAGTTTGCCCCCGACCCGGCGGAAGCGCCGGGTCTTATCAGCCTTGAACTTCTTATAAATATTTTGTCGCACCCGCCCAAATATCACCCATCTGTCATCTATAAACGGAGGTGTTTACTTTGCCTCGCAGCACATATTCCAAGGCGCGTCTTCTCGCACTTAAACGCATTCTCGAGCGCCGCACCGACGAGCGGCACCCGCTCACCGTCCCGAAGCTCATCGCGGAACTCGAGCGGCTTGACATCCCGGCAGAGCGGAAAGCGGTATATGACGACATCCGCGCGCTCCAAGAGGACGGGCTGGACATTATAAACGACCAGCACGGCTACTACGTCGGCTCAAGGCAGTTCCAGCTCTCCGAACTAAAGCTGCTGGTGGACGCGGTGCAATCTTCCAAATTTATAACGCAGCGAAAATCGGACGAGCTCATCGCGCAGCTCGCAGCACTTTCAAGCGAACATGAGGAGGCGGAACTGCGCCGTCAGGTTCACGTTGCGGGTCGGATAAAATCGATGAACGAGACGATATATTACAACATCGACTCACTCAGCTCCGCAATCGCCCAGCGCAAACAGGTGAGCTTCCGATACTTCAACTGGCAGGTGAGCTTCGAGGGCAGTTCGCGTTTCGTCAAGTCCTTCCGAAGGGAGGGCGCCCGCTACCGCACAAGTCCGTGGGCGCTGTTCTGGGCGAGCGAAAACTACTACCTCGTCGCATACGACGAGGACAGCGGCACGCCTCGCCACTACCGAGTGGACAAAATGGAGGACATCCGCACCGAGCGGGAACCCCGCCTTGGCACAGATGTCCTTGGTGATTTTGACCCCGCAGAGTACTCCCGCGAGGTATTCGGCATGTTTGGCGGCGAGGCGCGATCCCTGATAATCAGGTTCAAAGAGCAGCTCGCCGGCGTCGTTGCCGACCGATTCGGGCTTGACGTGTTCGTCTCCTCCGACTCCCCCGGCTGGTTCAGGGCGAGGGTGGAGGCAGTCGCAAGCCCGCAGTTCTTCGGATGGCTCGCAGCGCTGGAGGGCGGCGCGGAAATCGCCGCTCCGGACGATATCCGGGACGAATACCGCGCATTTCTGCTCCGCGCGCTCGGTCAGGACATTTGACCGCTTACATACCTGCTTCTGTGTTTTCGGACGGTCCTTCCTCGCTCTCTCCCTCACCCGAAGAGGCGGGGCTCTGCTCTGCGGCGCCCGGCACAGTGTCCTCGTCGGTCACCGTCTCATGGGTGGTCGAGTCGGGGAGCTGATGCTTGGAGAACTCATAGTCCGCGATTATCACGCTGAACTCCTCCCCGCTCATTGTCTCGCGCTCCAGAAGCGCGTTTGCGAGCAGATCGAGCAGACGAATGTCCTTTGAGATCACCGCGCGTGCCTCCTCGTGGCACCGCTTGATTATCGCGAGGACCTCTTCATCTACAATGGTGGCAGTCTCGTTTGAACACTGCATCGCCGTATCCTCGCCGAGGTACGGGTTAATTGCGGTGGAGAGCCCCATCATATCGAAGCGCTCGCTCATTCCGTACCGCGTGACCATATTCCGTGCAAGCGTTGTCGCCTTCTCGATGTCGTTCGACGCTCCGGACGAAACAGTGCCAAACTTGACCTCCTCCGCAGATCGACCGCCGAGCAGCGTACGTATCTGGTCAAGCACTTCGTCGCGCATCAGCAGGTAGCGGTCCTCCTCCGGCGACTGCATCGTAAATCCCAGCGCGCCCATCGTGCGCGGAACTATCGTTATCTTCTGTACCGGCGTCTTGTTCCCGTTTTTCACCGCGACAAGCGCATGACCAATCTCATGGTACGCGACAAGCTGCTTTTCCCTGTCGCTGAGCGCGGCGCTCTTCTTCTCTGCGCCCGCAATCACGAGGTCAACCGCGAACAGCAGGTCGCGCTGCTCTACGACCTTCCTGCCACAGCGCACCGCATTTCTCGCCGCCTCGTTTACTATATTGGCGAGCTCCTCACCCGAAACTCCTCTCGTCTGCTTCGCAATTGTTTTGAGGTCGGTATCCGAGCCCATCTTCACAGCGCGGGCATGAACCCTGAGTATCGCCTCGCGCCCAGCAAGGTCGGGCATATCCACCACTATCCGGCGGTCGAATCTGCCGGGACGCAACAGCGCCGGGTCAAGCACTTCCGGACGGTTCGTTGCGGCAAGGATTATAACCCCCTTGGAGCTGTCAAACCCGTCCATCTCGCTGAGCAGCTGGTTGAGAGTCTGCTCGCGCTCGTCATTTCCGCCGTACTGACCGCTGTTGCGGCTCTTGCCTATCGCGTCTATCTCGTCAATGAACACTATACACGGCGCCTTCTCCAGCGCCTGCTTAAACAGGTCGCGCACACGACTCGCGCCGACACCCACGAACATCTCGACGAACTCCGAACCAGTTATCGCGAAAAACGGCACATGCGCCTCCCCCGCGACCGCCTTTGCAAGCAGCGTCTTACCGGTACCCGGAGGCCCAACGAGCAACGCACCCTTTGGCAGCCGCGCGCCTATCTCGGAATACTTGCCCGGATTCTTCAGAAATTCGACCAGTTCCTGCAGGCTATCCTTAGCCTCGTCCTGCCCCGCAACGTCCGCAAACGTCTTTCCGGTCGATTCCTCTCCGTATATTTTGGCTGTATTTTTACCAAACGACATGGCGCTACCCGCGCCATCTCCCATTTTCTTGGCGAGGAAGCGCATAATGATGAACCACAAGCCCATCATTACAACAATAGGCAGAATCCACGACAGGACCGTAACGAACATCGACTGCTCTTCATGGACGGCGTCAAAATCAGGGACACCGGCTTCGAGCAGGCGGTTTACCAGGTCCGGGTCGCTCATCCGGGTCGCCCGATATATCTGCCCGTATCCCTCCGGAGCAGCGTCATCCCTTGCCGCAAAGAGGACGTAAGTGTCGTATACCTCTGCGACCGCGACCTCGTTTCGGTCGAGCATATAGAGAAAATCGGAATAGCTGGCGTCTGCAATACGTGCATTTTGCATCATCGGCAGCAGCACGAGGTTGAGCAGCAGCATCACACCAACGACCGCAGCAACATATATGATAAGACTTACCCGTCCGCGCTTGTTCCCTCCCGGAAACTTAAAGGTTTTCATTTCTATCCTGTACCCTTTCTTGAGTATAACTTGTACTTAATATATGCGCCTATTTTAACACTTACCGCACTCTTTGTCTACGATATTGAAAAAAGTTTACCATGCGTTAACCTTTTGGACAAAAACGACAGTTCACGACCCGCACAAACCAAAATCCGGTCGCCCTACTATGTGGGCGACCGGTCTCGACCTTAGAGCGAGTACTTCTTTGCAAACGCGTCGTATTCGCGGTTAAATGCGGCATCCGACCGCTCCTTAAGCGCAGCAAGATACTCGTGAGAGTCGAACGTCCCATGCTCCAGCTCGATTATCGCGACCGCTATATTCGAACAGTGGTCGCCTATCCTCTCACAGTTGTTGAGAAGATCGGACAGAATAAACCCGAGCTCCACAGTACACTCGCCTTTGCGCAAGCGCTCAATGTGGTTATTCTTTATCGACGCGGTAAGTCCATCCACGACCTGTTCGAGCGGCTCCACCTGCTCCGCTATTTTCAAATCGTTATTCGCGTATGCATTGTAGGTAAGCTTCAATATCTCGCGCAACGCGTCAAACAGCACCTTGACCTCGGAAGCCGCCTCACCGCTGAAGTGGAGTCCCTTGTCCCGCATCTCCTGCGCACCACGCAGAATGTTGACCGCGTGGTCTCCAAGGCGTTCAAAGTCGCCAATATTGTGAAGCACACGGGAAACACTGCGGCTGTCGGTCATCGACGTGTTGTGACTGGACAGTTTTATAAGAAAGCTGCCGAGCCCATCCTCATAGTGGTCTAGCATATCCTCGCTTTTTAGTATGCGCTGTGCGACCTCATCATCGTACTTCTCAAACAGGTCGAGCGAATCGGCTGCCGTGGACACCGCAAGCTCACACATGCGCACCGACGCCGCGTTGCTCTCCGCCACTGCGACCGACGGAGTACCGAGCAGCCGCTCGTCGACGACCGCCTCCGATACCGAGCCGCCACGAATTATCAAGTTCGCCAGCCGTTCCAGTACTCCACTGAACGGGAGCAGGATGGCAGTAGTTACGATATTGAATATCGAGTGGACCGCGGCTATCCCGACCGCGCCTATCGGCATGTCCTTGAAAGCAAAATCGAAGAACATATCCGCAAGATAGAACACCGTAAGGCAGATGACAGTGCCTATAACGTTGAGCAGCACATGGACCGCCGCGACCCTACGCGCGTCCCTCGCCGCTCCTATCGCACTTATTATTGACGTGACACAGGTTCCGATATTCTGTCCAAGAATAATTGGTATAGCAATTCCGTAGCTCACGCCGCCAGTCTGAGAGAGCGCCTGCAACACGCCTATTGACGCCGCGCTGCTCTGGATTATCCCGGTAAATCCCGCTCCGACAAGCACGCCAAGCAGCGGATTTTCAAACGCGGTGAGCACCGTTGTGAAGGCGGGCGAGTCGGCAAGCGGCGCCACCGCCCCGCTCATCATCTTCATGCCGTACATCAGCACTGCAAACCCGACGAATATCTCACCAATGTCCCGTCTGCGCTTCTGGTTCGACATCATTATCAAAATGATGCCCACAAACGCGATTATCGGCGAGAAGTTTTCCGGCTTCATCAGCCCCATCCAGACGCTCTCGCTCTCTATCCCGGTAAGCGAGAGTATCCACGCGGTGAGCGTCGTGCCGATGTTCGAACCCATTATGACGCCGATAGACTGCCCAAGCGTCATTATCTTCGACCCGACGAGCCCCACAAGCATTACCGTCATCGCCGAGGAAGACTGTATCGCCACCGTTATGACCGCTCCGAGCAACAGGCTCTTCCACCTGTTTGAGGTCATCCGTTTGAGGATACTTTCGAGCTTTCCGCCCGCGAGCTTTTCAAGTCCTGCGGAGAGCACGTGCATTCCGTACAGGAAGAACGTGAGCCCTCCGACAAGCTGTATCAGGTCAAATATATCCATATGTACCGCCTTCGCCGGTCTACGCCTTCGCCGCGACTTCCAGTTCCTCCGCGGCGCTGCGCAGTTTTTTTGCGACGGCGGCTGCACGCTCGAGAGAACCTCTCAGCATGCTCAGCTCCTCGCCGCGCGCTTCAAGCGCCCTCTGGCGCTCGTCCGCGGCTGCGTTCAGCTCTTCAACCGTCTTTCTCAATTTATCAATATCCGAATTTGCGCGCGCAAGTTCTCCCTTCACGCGCTCAAGACCGGCTCTCGCCGCCTCCGCGTCCGCACCCGCGGCGGCAAGTTTCTCCTCCGCCCCGAGCCGGGCAATCCGCTCGCTCTCGAGCTCCTCCTTGACCCGGTCACACTCCACACGAAGCTCCTCAAGCGACGCCCGCGCGGAAGTGAGCTCCTCATACGACACCCGCAGACCGGTGCGCAACTTCTCCGCCTCACCGCTCTCGCTTACGGCGCTGTCCCGCGCCTTTATCGCCTCGTCCCTGTCGGTCCGGGCATCGGCAAGCTGCTTTTTCAGCGCCGATATCTCGTTCTGGTACCCGACCGATATCTGCTCCACATACGCAAGCACATCGCTCTTGCGGAAACCTCCAATAAAGGTGGTACGCGGCATACCATTGCCTTTCATCGACCTTCCCCCGCTTTCTCATTCTTCCGTATCCGTGTACGCGCCATAATTCAGGACCTCTCCGGCGTGCCTCCACGCTCAGAGACCTGCCTCCCCATCCAGGAACTCACGAAGTTCCTCCGCCGAGCGCAGCCCGACCAGTTTCTCTACCGCATCCCCATTAGAAAAGAGCACAAGCGTGGGTATGCTCATAATGCGGTAGGTCACAGCTATCGGACCCTCCTCGTCAATATTAAGCTTTGCAAATTTGATCTTTCCGCTGTATCTGCTCTCAAGTGACTCAAATATCGGTCCCTGACTCCTGCACGGACCGCACCACTCTGCCCAGAAATCGACAAATACCGGTATATCGCTGTCAAGAACTTCCGATTTAAAATTATCCGATGTGAGCTTCAGCATATTTGTACCTCCATTATCCGCGGCATCACATTTACTGAGCCGCCAGGCAACACGAAAACCGCACTAAACCATTGCACCACAGCAAATGTTACAGCGAACATGTCGCCGTAACTGCGGTCTTTCTTTTATTATATCATGTATCAACGCAAATTACCATAGCGCTAATGCGCGTTTGACGAAAAATGGCGAGCCTCCATCAAAAATGTTAAAAGAGTTTCTAAAATATGCTTGACAATCGGCTTACTTTGTGATAATTTTACAGGGTAATGCTGTAAAAATTATCTGGAGGAGGCGGTCTTTCCGCCCGTTTAATGATTTTGAAGTATCGCGAGCTTGAATCCGCCTCGGACGAGGAACTGTGCGCATATGTTCAGAGCGGCACACGGGAAGCTGAGGAGGTCCTGGCAGAGCGGTACATGCGGGTGGTCAGGGCGTGTGCCCGTCCGTTCTTCCTTGCCGGAGGCTCTTCGGAGGATCTGACCGGCGAGGGCATGATAGGTCTCCTCATTGCAATCCGCGAATATCGTCCGGATCGCGGCGCACGCTTCCGCAGCTATGCGGAGCGCTGTATTCGTAGCCGCATATATTCCGGTCTGCGCGCGGCAGGTCGGGATAAAAATCTTCCGCTGAACACGTACGTCTCGATAGATCCCCTCTCTTTCGATGCAGCCACCGTACCTTCGCCCGAGCAGGAACTGCTTGAGCGCGAGCGCTTCGCCGAACTTATGAGCGAACTTTCCAAGCTGCTGAGCGAGTTTGAGAAAAAGGTTTTGGGTCTTTACCTTGACGGGCTGTCTGGAGCCGAGATCGCCGCTTCCCTTCACAGGGAGCCGAAATCGGTGGAAAACGCAGTCGGGCGCGTGCGGCGTAAGCTGACGCGCTACCTCGCAGAAGAGAAACAGCAGCACCCCGGCGGCTGAACGAATGCCGTCAAATTCCCCAGGCGATTGCAGCAGTAGCTGTACGCATATATTCTGCCGACCTAACGGCGGCAACAAACCGAAGAGAGGGTTTCCTAATGTACGAAGACAAGACCTTGAAATGTAAGGAGTGCGGCGAGGAGTTTATCTTTACCGCCGGTGAGCAGGAGTTCTACGCCGAGCGTGGATTCCAGAACGAGCCGCAGCGCTGCAAGAAGTGCCGCGACGCCCGCAAGAATGCCGCCCGTGGTCCGCGTGAGTATTTCACCGCCGTGTGCGCAGAGTGCGGTCGTGAGGCGAGGGTTCCCTTCGAGCCCAAGACCGACCGTCCGGTCTACTGCAGCGATTGCTTCGCGAAGATCCGCGAGCAGCGCATATAACTTAACAGGCTACGCAAAGCAAGTCCGGAGCGGCTCTCGCCGCTCCGGACGTTTTTAATCTCAACTTTCCGCCTTCGTCTCGCAGTACAAACAGCGGTACACCCTGTCCACCGGGTCGGTGAGCAGGAACACCTGGTCGAGCTCCTGTTCGACCGTAGTTATGCAGCGCGGGTTCTTGCACTTCAGGACGTTTGTGAGGCGGCGGGGCAGCTCGACATGCCTCTTCTCCACAAGCTCGCCGTTCCGGATAATATTTACCGTGATGTTCGGATCGATATACCCAAGCACATCAAGGTCGACATCTATGTCGGCGGCTATCTTTATCATGTCCTTTCTGCCCATCTTGCGGCTCACCGCGTTCTTTATTATCGCGACCTGGCAGTCTAGCTCGTCCAGCCCGAGCATACGGTAGAGCTCCATGCTCTCGCCCGAGCGGATGTGGTCGACGACGATCCCGTTCTTTATCGAGTCAATATTCATGCTGCGCCCTCCTTATTCGATGCCGAGCAGCATCATTATCAGCGCCATACGTATATACTTGCCGTAGAGCACCTGCTTGAAGTATGCCGCGCGCGGGTCGGAGTCCACCGCCGTGGATATCTCATTGACGCGGGGCAGCGGGTGCATTATGCAGAGGTCGCTCTTCGCGCTCACGAGCTTCTCCGGGGTGAGGATGTAACTGTCGCGCAGACGCATGTAGTCCTCCTCGTTGAAGAAGCGCTCACGCTGCACGCGGGTCATATACAGGACGTCGAGCGACGGCATGACGCTTGTGAGGTCGGTGGTCTGGACGTACTCGATCTCCTTTTTCTGAATCACGTCCCGCTTGACATAGCTCGGCAGTTTGAGCTCGGCAGGGGAGATGAGCGCTATTTTTATATCCGGGTAGCGCGAGAGCGCGGTTATCAGCGAGTGGACCGTGCGCCCGAACTTGAGGTCGCCGCAAAAGCCCACGGTGAGCCCGGAAAATCCACCCTTTTCCCGCTTTATTGTGAGCAGGTCGGTGAGGGTCTGTGTGGGATGGTTGTGCCCGCCGTCGCCAGCGTTTATCACCGGTATGGACGAGTTCATCGCCGCAACGCGCGGCGCGCCCTCCTTCGGGTGACGCATTGCAATGATGTCGGCGTAGCAGCTCACAGTGCGCACCGTGTCCGCAACGCTCTCTCCCTTCGCCGCAGACGAGCTCTGCGCCTCCGAGAACCCGAGCACAACGCCGCCAAGTTCATACATCGCAGCCTCAAAACTGAGCCGGGTGCGGGTGGACGGCTCGTAGAACAATGTTGCGAGCTTTTTGCCCCGGCACTTCTCGGCGTAGTCACCGGGGTGCGCTATTATGTCCTCCGCGCGCTTAATGAGCTGTTCTATCTCCTCGGTGGAGAGGTCAAGAATATCGTTGAGATGACGCAAAATTTGCCTCCTTACACTTCCCGCAGTGCTCAGCCTATCCAGCTCTCGTCGGACGGATTATCGCGGAACTTCAGCAGACGCGCGACGTCCTCCTGCCTGATGTAACCGTTCTCCGCCGCAAGCGCTGCAAGCACGTCAAGATTAGACAGGCTCACGTTTCTGACGTTCGCCGCCGCAAGCCGCTCAAGCCCCTTCTTCATGCCGTAGGTGAATATGCTCGCTATTCCAAGCACCTCGGCTCCCTCCTCACGGAGAGCCTCCACCACCTCAATGACGCTGCCGCCGGTCGAGATGAGGTCCTCAATGACGACGACCTTCTCACCCTTCTCGAGCCGACCCTCGATGCGGTTCTGCCTTCCGTGGTCCTTCGCGCCCGAGCGGACGTACCCCATCGGCATACCGAGTATATGTCCGGTTATCGCGGCATGAGCTATACCTGCGGTAGACGTTCCGAAGAGTGCCTCTGCCTCCGGGTACTCGCGGCGCACTATCTCCGCAAGCCCGTTCTCAATGACATTGCGCACCTCAGGCGCAGTCAGGGTGAGTCTGTTGTCGCAGTAGATCGGGCTTTTTATCCCGCTCGCCCATGTAAACGGCTCGTCCGGGCGGAGGAACACTGCCCCGATTTTCAGCAGCCCGAGCGCAGCTTCTCTTCCGTAATCAACCGATGAATTCATCACAGCACCTCTCATATTCTCTAAGCGGGTCGTCGGACGCGGTTATCGGTCTTCCGACGACAATGTAATCCGAACCGAGCTCCTTTGCGCGCGCAGGGGTCGCCACACGGCTCTGGTCACCAACGTCTCCGTCCGCAAACCGCACTCCCGGCGTCACCGTGAGGAAGGATGGGGACACGCCCTCGTGTACCCTCGGGCTCTCGAGCGGGGAACAGACCACCCCGTCAAGCCCGCTCGCCTGCGCGAGCCTCGCGTAGCTCATCACCGTCTCCTCCATGCTCGCGCCTATGAGCAGCTCGTCGTGCAGGCGCTGTTCGCTTGTAGAGGTGAGCTGGGTGACCGCTATCAGAAGCGGGCGCGTACCGTCGGGACGGGTGAGCCCCTCGACTGCGCGGCGCATCATCTCCGAACCGCCCGCGGCGTGGAGGTTGGTCATGTCCACGTCCAGTTTGGAAAGCGACGCCATCGCCTTACCGACGGTGTTCGGAATATCGTGCAGCTTGAGGTCGAGGAATATCTTGTGTCCGCGCGTTTTCAGCTCGCGCACCATGCCCGGTCCCTCGGCATAGAACAGCTCCATACCTATCTTGATGAACGGGCGGCGATACCCGAATTTTTCAAGAAAGCGTATCGTCTCGTACCTGCCCGCAAAGTCGCAGGCGATTATTACATCCTTACCCATTGTGCGCTCCTCCCGTTATTTCTCGCAGATTTTTTATTCCAAGCCGTTCCATGACGGCGGGAAGCTCCTCAATTATTCTTTTGCACGCGAACGGCTCGGTCAGGTTTGCGGCGCCGACGCCGACCGCAGTCGCCCCCGCAAGCATCATCTCGACCACGTCCTCCGCGCTCTCTACTCCGCCCATCCCGACTATCGGCAGTTTCACCGCCCGGTACACCTGCCACACGCAGCGCAGCGCCACCGGGAATATCGCGCCACCTGACAGCCCGCCGGTCACGTTCGCTATCACCGGACGGCGGCGGCGTATGTCTATCCTCATTCCGAGAAGCGTATTTATCAGGCTCAACCCGTCCGCGCCCTCCGCCTCGCAGGCGCGCGCAATCTCGGTTATGTCGGTCACGTTGGGGGAGAGCTTCATTATCACCGGCTTCTTCGTCGCGGTGCGCACCGCGCGGGTCACCGCCGCAGCGCCGGCGGCGGTCGCTCCGAAGTTCAGCCCACCCTCGTGGACGTTCGGACAGCTTATGTTCACCTCGAGCCAGCCCACCTGCTCAGACTCGGACAGTTTCGCGGCGACCTCGGCATACTCATCGGTCGAAAATCCGCAGACATTCGCCATTACCGGCTTCCGGAACACCTTCGCAAGCTCGGGAAGCTCGCGGCTCACCACCGCCTCCACCCCGGGATTCTGAAGCCCGACCGCGTTAAGCATCCCGCCGCTCGTCTCAGCTATACGCGGGGTGGGATTGCCGAAGCGCGGCTCGCGCGTCGTCCCCTTAAAGGAGAAGCTGCCAAGTATGTTTATGTCGTAAAGCTCCGCAAATTCGACGCCGTATCCGAACGTCCCGCTTGCGGGAATTATCGGGTTGTCAAGCTCAATTCCGCAGAGCGTCACCCGCGTATCCGCCATTGCGCTCCCTCCTCTCACCAGATTATCTCCTCGCGGCGCAGCACCGGACCGTCTTTACAAATCCTCTTTGCGCCGTACTTCGTCTCGCAGGAGCAGCCCATGCACGCGCCGAAACCGCAGCCCATCCGCTCCTCAAAACTCAACTCTCCCGCCACGCTCTCCGGCGCCGCCGCATCCACCGCGCGCAGCATTGCCTCAGGACCGCAGGCGTAAAAATATGTGTACTCAAGCCCGGTCATCGCGTCGGTGACAAGACCCTTCACCCCCGCGCTGCCGTCCATCGTCGCGACTATCACTTCCGCTCCCGCGTCGCGCAGTTCGTCGGACAGGAACACCTCGTCCGCGCTCCCGAACCCGGTCACCGCTATCGGTCTCGCTCCGCGCGCGACAAGCCTGCGGCAGAGCAGGAGCATCGGCGGAGTTCCAACCCCGCCGCCCACAAGCAGCGGACGCGCACCCGAGCGTTCAACATCAAATCCGTTCCCAAGCCCGCTCAGCAGGTCGAGCACCGCGCCCGGCGTCATCTCCGCCATCTGCCGCGTGCCCCCGCCCACCGTCTTGTACACGAGCGTGAGCCTGTCCGCGCTCCCGTCCAGGTCGCAGACCGATATTGGGCGGCGCAGGAACCTGCCCTCAAGTTTGATATTTACAAACTGTCCTGGAGCGGTGATCGCGGACACGTCTCCGCAAAGGACCATGCGGTACACGTCCTTCGCTATCTTTTCGTTTGAAATCAGCTCAAAAAGACCCTGCTTCACAGCTGACACCCCTCTCTCCAGACTATTTCGCCGCCGCACACCGTGAGCGTACACACGCCGCTGAGTTCCTTTCCCTCGAACGGCGTTGCGCGTCCGTGACCGGCAAACTTCGCGGGGTCTACCGTCCACCTGCGCCCGAGGTCGAACACCGTGAGGTCCGCCCTCGCGCCCTCCTTCAGTTCTCCGCCGTCTATTCCGAACCGGCGCGCCGGGGCGCTCGTCATAAGTTCCACGAGCCTCTCGAGACTCAGCGTACCCGGCAGAACAAGCCCGGTATACAGCGCCGCAAACGCGCACTCGAGCCCGACTATCCCCATCGGCGCCGCGAGCATCCCGCGCGATTTCTCCTCCGGCGTATGCGGCGCGTGGTCGGTCGCTATCATGCCCACCGTCCGGTCGAGCACTCCCTCCACAAGCGCAGCGCGGTCACGTGACGAGCGGAGCGGGGGATTCATCTTGAAACGCGCATCGTCGTGGTTCGGCGGAAGGGGCATGTCCTCGTCGCAGAGCAGGAGATAGTGCGGCGCGGTCTCGCAGCTCACGTCGAGACCCTCCGCCTGCGCCGCGCGTACGAGCGCCACCGTCTCCGCCGTCGAGACATGGCACACGTGGTACCGGCACCCGGTCTCGCGCACGAGCTCGATGTCGCGCTCGACCTGTTTCCACTCGCTCTCCGACGATATCCCCGGAAACCCGGTCTCCTCCGCCCACTTCCCGGCGTGTACCACCCCGCCGTGCAGCAGGCTCTCATCCTCGCAGTGCGCCACGACCATCTTCCCGCATCGCTTCGCCTCAAGCATCGCCCTGCGCATCATATCCCGGCTCTGAACGCCCTTCCCGTCGTCCGAAAATGCGATCGCCTCCAACATTTCCGCCATGTCCGAGAGCTCCTCGCCGCGCTCGCCCCGCGTGAGCGTCCCGTACGGGAACACGCGCACCTTCGCCCCGCGCGCAATGGCGTCCAGCTCGACCCGCAGATTCTCGGCGCAGTCGGGCGCAGGGGAGAGGTTTGGCATCGGGCAGACCGCGGTGTACCCTCCGCGAGCCGCAGCTTCGGTGCCGCCGGCAATCGTCTCTTTATAAGAAAATCCCGGTTCTCTCAGATGTACATGTACATCGACAAAACCGGGAAATACATATTGACCATTTAACGAAAGCACTTCAGCCTCCGCCGTCCCAGTGGGGAAGCCGGAGGTGATGGCGGAGATCTTTCCGCCGCTGACAAGTATATTCTTCTGTTCAAATCCGCCGCCGGTGAAAACGCGGCCTCCTGTGATAAGCAGCTCCATTCTTTCCTCCGTTTCAAGGGGGGGCGAACCCGGCGGTGCGCCGTCTTTTGACCCTCAAATCAGAATAGCATAAATGCCCCGCCCTGTCAACGCATTTTCCGCAGTTTCTCCGCAAATCATTATTATACCTCGGCACACAGTGGCTGCAGATTGCCTAACTCTTTGCGCGACCGGGCATCGCGCAAATGGGGGAGGAGCCCTTGGGCTCCCTGCCCCCGCGCCATATTCGCTCAGTCCGCCCTGTCGAACACCCGCTCCACCAGTTTCGTATTGCAACACTCGGGGGAGTAACGCCACCGCGATATGTGTCCTCCGCAGATGAAGTAGTCGACCGGCGTCGGCTCCGCGCGCCCGAGCTTCTCCACGACGGTGAGCTTCACCTTCATTCGCTCCGGTATTATCGACTTTATGAATACCGATACGCGGTCGCCCTCCTCCAAACCCTCCCGGCGCTCGGTAAGCCCCGAGAGATTCGGCGCAAGCTCGATAAACGAACCGTACTCCTCGACCCCGCGTACAATCCCTTCCACCGTGTCCCCCGGCTCGAACCGCGCCGCGTTCTCTTCCCAGGTTCCGAGCAGTTCACGGTGCGTGAGGTTGAC
This sequence comes from uncultured Clostridia bacterium, assembly GCA_944387575.1. Taxonomy (GTDB): domain Bacteria; phylum Bacillota; class Clostridia; order Oscillospirales; family JAAYOS01; genus CALXFK01. The sequence continues at coordinate 10,777 of CALXFK010000059.1, read as the reverse complement.
CCGTCCAAGTTCCTCGTCTATCGACAACACCGCTGCATACGCTTGCTGACCTGGACAGAACCGCTCAGCCGGATGGGAAATTCTGGACACCGAGATGTTTTCAATACCTATTAGCGATGCAAGCCCGCACCCCATATCCACGAATGCCCCGAACGGTTCAAGGTGCGTCACGCGCACCGGGATGACGTCGCCCGGGCGCAGACCGCCCATCAGCGCATCCCTCGCCTCCTGCTGCGCAAGTCTCCGGCTCAACACCGGCAGCGGCGCCAGCGCGTCCAGCACCTTGAAGCACACCTGTTTGCCAACAAGGGTTATTACCGCTATGTCCCGCACATTCTCGCCCGCCGCAGCCTCCGCCCGCGGTATCACGCCCCGCAGACCACCGCCAAGTTCGACAAGAATATTCTTCTCCGCGTCGCAGCGCACCGCGCGCCCCTCGAGAATTTTGCCGGTCTCAGCGGCACGGCGCAGCGCCTCCCGCGTAGAAACCGCACTCTCCCTTACGCCGGCTCTAAGTCCTTCCGGCAGATAACGTCTCAGTTCTATATGTATCATTCCCTTCACCACATCCGTCACACGCTTGTACTTGGCGTGCAGACGTGATACAATATATCCGGGCACGCCTCCGGCGCGCCGGCAACTGGCGCGCCGGAGCACCGCCACGCTTTAAGAATATGCGCTCCGGGTCGCACAAATGCGCATGTGTCCCCAATTCCGACGGGTCACTCGTAGTACACCTGTGTACCGTGGCAGCTTATGATTATCCCCTCAGCGTCGCGAGCCTGTTCCTCGGGTATCTCCGCCGTGAAGGTCACTCCTCCGGCAAGCGCTCCCTCCGCCGCCATGTCGCTGCGCGGAAGCGTCCTGAGAGGGTTGTCCTCAAAACTCCAGAGAAACCCACCGTAGTTCTGCATATTTGCACCCGCAAGCGAGTTCCAATTCTCATCTATCGAGTTGGAATACCCCGCGTCATACGGGTTTATCACGATTTCCGGAGCACTCCCGGTGAGCCGCATTCCTCCCACGTTCACCCCTTCAAGCGCGCGCCCGATGCTCACCGCGCTCACATTTATCCCGCTCGAGCGCAGCCGCGCACTTGCGAGATCCGCCGAGTCCGGGTCCTGAAAATGTGCCGTAATTTTCTTTTTCATATTACTCTCCGTATTTCCCAGCTTTGATTATTCAGCCTGTTTTGCTCCGTGCGTATACGAAGCAGCAATAGTTTTTGCACAGGTGGCGTAAAATATATGTAAATGCGCAGGTGAAAAGTATGGACATAAGAGTAGGTGACACCATTGAAATGAAAAAAGCGCACCCCTGCGGGTGCGCAAGATGGACAGTTCTGCGTATAGGGGCGGATTTCCGTATTCGCTGCTGCGGCTGCGGGCGGGAGGTAATGCGTCCCCGCACAACGGTTGAACGCTCGATAAAAAAGGTTGAACGGGAAGGAGGTTTTCAACAGTGAGGATATTGCTTTCGGACGGTCGCTACGCATATGACAGCGGTAACCGCGGTCTGCTCATTGCCTCGAAGCCGCGCGCCCGTGCCGTTGGCACGGCGATAGTCTTTGGAGTTGCGGCAGCAATACTGACAGCGGTGCTCCTTTCAATATTCGGGAGCAGGCGGCAGCGGTAGCTTTAACAGAAGCAGGATGTCATTACACAAAAACGGGAAGCCATACGGCTTCCCGTTAAGTTTTGGTATGCTACCGCTCTTCTCGGAAGTATGACAGCCCGAGGCTTGCAGGCGGTTGATTTTCGCGCTTGTTGCGCATACTGGTTATGATGAGCACTATAATAGTGACGACATACGGAAGCATCTTGTAGAGTTCCTTCAGCGCAAGGTTCTCTCCGGTCTGCATAAACAGGTAGAGGATATACAGACCGCCGAAGAGTATCGACGCAAAAACACCGATATTCGGACGCCATATCGTGAATATGACGAGCGCAATTGCAAGCCATCCGCGGTCACCAAACGCATTGTTCGACCAGACGCCGCTCGCGTAGTCCATAACGTAGTACAGACCGCCGAGTCCCGCTATCATGCTGCCGACGCAGGTTGCAACATACTTGTACCGCACCACGTTTATTCCGGCGGCGTCGGCGGTGTTCGGATTCTCGCCGACTGCGCGCAGATTCAGACCAATGCGCGTCCGCTTAATAATAAACGAGGCGATGAACGCAGTGATGATCGAGAGATATGCAAGAAATCCGTAGGACAGGAACATCTCGCCGAACCAGCCGAGCTTGTCCGCGAACGGCAGTGAACGGCTGAACCAACTGCTCGTCGCAGACAGCGCGATAGACGGGACCTCGCTTCCGGTGAGCTTTATGAGCGAGCCTCCAAAAAAGTTTCCAAATCCGACGCCAAACGTGGTCATCGCAAGACCGGTCACGTTCTGGTTAGCGCGGAGGGTGACGGTGAGGAAGCAGTACAGCAGCCCCATGAGAAGAGACCCGGCAAGCGAACATACAAGCGGCGTCGCTATCGCAAGAAATCCATTTATAGCATCGGGGGAGGGGAGAGACTGCTCATACAGGAAAGCGCCTATAACACCGCTTATTGCACCGACATACATCACGCCGGGAATACCAAGGTTCAGATTGCCCGACTTCTCGGTGAGCGTCTCGCCGGTGCTGCCGAACAACAGCGGCACCCCCTGCATTACTGCGCGAGGGAAGAAAGAAGTTATCTCAAACATTCTGTGCCGCCTCCTTTTCCGCCTCACGTTCACTGCGGCTGCGGAAGTTTATCTTGTAGCTTATAAAGAACTCGCTGCCGATTATAAAGAACAGGATTATACCGGTCAGAATATCGGAAAATGACTGGTTAAGACCGAACACCGTCGAAATTTCACTCGCGCCACGGTCGAGAAACACGAGCAGGAAACTCGTCAGTATCATCACGACCGGGTTGAACTTCGCCATCCACGAGACCATGACAGCGGTAAAACCACGACCGCCCGCTATGGTGGTGGTTATCGTATGGTCTGTACCTCCGACGAGCAGCAGTCCCGCGATGCCGCAGACCGCTCCGCTGAGAAGCATGGTTCGTATTATCACGCGCTCGACCTTTATTCCGACGTACCGCGCGGTACGCTCGCTCTCACCGACGACGGATATCTCGTAGCCGTGCTTCGTGTAGTTCAGGTACACGTACATCGCAATGACTATCACCGCAACCACGATGATATTAAGCAGATACTTGTAATCGCCTATCTGCGGAAGCCATCCAAACTCGGTAGACTGGTTGATTATCCCTATCTTGCCCGAGCCCTTCGGCATCTCCCAGACAATGACAAAGTATGCGACAAGCTGCGTTGCGACGTAGTTCATCATCAGCGTGAACAGCGTCTCATTAGTATTCCACTTTGCCTTAAACAGCGCCGGGATCCCGCCCCAGATGGCTCCCGCGACAATACTCGACACAATCATCAGGATTATCACAAGCCAGTTGGGGAGCTTGTCCGCAAGGCAGATCATGCAGGCTGCGGTCGCAAGACCGCCTATTAGCACCTGTCCCTCTGCGCCGATGTTCCAGAACTTCATCTTAAACGCCGGCGTCACCGCAAGCGACACGCAGAGCAGTAGGGCAAGGTTCTGGCACAAATTCCATATCTTTCTCGATGTCCCAAATGCACCTTTAAACATCGTGGCGTAAATGCTAAGCGGGTTTTCACCGGTGAGCGCCATCGTCACCACCGCGCACACTATCAGCGCGAGCAGTATTGCGGCGATACGCACCGCAAGCACCGCGTACCACTTGATCGCGCCCCGCTTCGAAATGTGCACGAGCGGAACACGGTTCGGCTTATTCATCAGCATTGCCACCTCCAAGTCGAGTCATCAGCATACCCACTTCTCGCTTCTTTGCGCCGCGTCCATCAACAATACCGCTGACCTTGCCCCCACAGAGGACAAGAATACGGTCGGCAAGCTGTAGCAGCACGTCAAGATCCTCACCGACGTATATCACCGCAACACCGCGCTCCTTCTGCCGGTTTATCAGGTCGTAAATGGTGTAGGAAGAGTTTATATCCAACCCACGCACCGCATACGCGGTGAGCAGTACCGTCGGCGCGGAGGATATCTCCCGCCCGACAAGTACTTTCTGCACGTTTCCGCCCGAGAGTCTGCGCACCGGCGTACCTATACCCGGCGTACTCACTTCGAGCTCGCGCACGACCTGCTCTGCAAGCTTTCTCGGGCTCTTCCGGTCGGTAAACGGCGAGCGTCCACGTCTGAACGAGCGGAGCATCATATTCTCCGCGAGGTCCATGTTCCCGACAAGACCCATTCCCAGCCGGTCCTCCGGCACAAACGAGAGCGAAACTCCGAGCTCTGCAATGCTGAGCGGATCCTTTCCTATAAGCTCTTCTCCGCTTCCGTCGTCCTCAATATACTGTATACTGCCCGCTTCGACAGTCTGCAATCCTGCAATAGCCTCGAGAAGCTCCTTCTGACCACTCCCTGAAATTCCTGCAATACCAAGAATTTCGCCGCTGCGCGCGGTGAAGCTCACATCCTGGAGCTTCAGCACTCCGTCCATATCGCGCACCGTGAGTCCCTTAACCTCTATTCGCGGCTTTGGGTCCACCGGCTCGGGTCGCTCGATATTCAGCTCCACCGGATGCCCGACCATGAGATTTGTCATCTCCTGCGCATTGGTGGTGCTGGTGAGCATGTCCCCGACGAACTGCCCTTGACGCAATATCGCCACTCGGTCTGACAGTTCCTCGACCTCGTGCATCTTGTGAGTTATTATCACTATCGCTTTGCCCGCATCCCGCATGTTACGGAGTATTGCAAACAGGCGGTCAGTCTCCTGCGGGGTGAGCACTGCGGTCGGCTCGTCGAGAATAAGGATGTCCGCGCCCCGGTAGAGCACCTTCACTATCTCGACCGTCTGCTTCTGCGAGACCGACATGTTATATATCTTCTGATCCGGATCCACTTCAAAGCCGTATGTATCGCAGATCTCACGTATACGCTTAGTCGCAGCCTGAATGTCGAAGCCGCCCTCCTCTTTTAGACCGAGGATGATATTCTCGGCGGCACTCAACACGTCAACTAACTTGAAGTGCTGGTGTATCATTCCTATCCCCAGATCAAAGGCGTCCTTCGGCGAGCGTATCACCACGTCCCGCCCGTCAATGGTTATCGTCCCGCTGTCCGGGAAGTATATACCGCTCAGCATATTCATCAGCGTAGTCTTTCCACTGCCGTTCTCGCCGAGCAGCGCGAGAATCTCTCCGCGGTAAATATCCAGCCACACCTTATCGTTTGCCACCACCTGACCAAAGGTCTTGGTGATGTCCCTCATCTTTACCGCAGGTATCTTGTGCTCCAAAGATTTCCCTCCCCACTTCTCCTCGAGACTCCGTCCCTCTTGTACCTATTCCAAACGCACATTCTCTAAAACAGCGCGAGTAGGGTACGCGGGCAAGCCGCTATTACATGTTATTATAACATCAATCCGCCGCTCTGCGCAAGCATAAACCGCGTAAAAAGCTCAAAAACACTCGAAAAATGTTCAAAAACGACAATAGGACGGTGCGACCCTGTGGTCGCCTCCGTCCTTTTGTCATTCAGGATATCATGCACGGCTATTGCCACACACGTTGCGCATTTGGTTAGACTGTTACATTGCCTCGTCGAGCAGGGTAATGCCGTCTATTCTGAGGTCGAAGTACGGCGCGGAGCGGTACTCGGACTCATGGAAATAACCGTCGGAAATAGCCTCGGTGTCGGGGGTGAAGCTTGCGTCGGTATCAACGTCAGCCATGTAGCTGTCGAGAGTCTCGCCACCAACGGTGAAGGTGCTCACGTCAAAGACGTGGGTGGTGCCGGCGATGAGAGCTTCCTCAGCCGCAGCAATAGCGTCGGCAGTGCCCTCGGCGGCGGCAGCCTCATTGACCTCGGTAAGAACGACCGATCCGGTCTCGAGAGTGCCGGTCCAGTCGGCGGCTATCTCCTCGCCGTTGAGCACGCAGTTGATCATGTACTCAAAGTACGGAGCCCAGTCGATGCGGGAGGACACGATAAAGGTGTTCGGGCAAGCAGAAATGGTGCTGCCGTTGTAGGAGACGTTCGGAACACCGGCGGTCTCGCAGGCGGTCGGAGCGCCCATCGAGTCGGCGTGCTGGCTTATAAGCTTGCAGCCGTTGGATATGAGCTTGTTTGCAGCTTCCTTCTCGGCGGTCTCATCGTACCAGCTACCGGTGAAGGTAACTTCCATGGTCACGCTCGGGCAAACCGAACGCGCGCCAAGGAAGAAGGAGGTATAACCAGAAATAACCTCAGCGTAGGTGTAAGCGCCGACGTAACCGATCTTCGCCTCATCGGCGGTGAACTCGCCAGCCTCGATCATCTCGTTGAGCTTCATACCTGCGGCGATGCCGGCGAGGTAACGACCCTCATAGATGGAAGCGAATGCGTTGTGGTAGTTGTCAAGACCCTCGGTGTGCGCGCGGGTACCGGTGGCGTGGCAGAACTGAACCTCCGGGAACTCCTTGGCGGCGGCTATCATGTAGTCCTCATGACCAAAGCTGTCTGCGAAAACTATCGAGCAGCCCGCGTCGGCGAGGTCGGCAGCAGCCTCATAGCACTCCTGTCCCTCGGGGACGTTAGTGCGGAAGATGAACTGAGCCTCATCAAAGCCCATGTCCTCGCAAGCCTGGCGAGCAGCGTTGATGAAGTTGAGGTCGTAGGTGGAGTTCTCATCGTGCAGGAATATGAATCCCACCTTCAGCTCGGACTTGTCGACCGTGGCGACATCGCCGCCCTCGTTCGTGTCGTCGCCTTCGTTCTCGCCCTCTGCCGGGGTGGCGGTGGACTCGTCGCTCGCGCTCGGCGAAGCGCTCGGGGACGCGCTATTGTTCGCGTCGTTGTCGGTGCACGCCGCAAAGCACACGAGCATCGCAACCGCAAGAAGAATCGCAATAAATTTCTTCATTTTGTCCTCCTGAAATTTCAATGGTTGATTGAACATGTATCCACAGCCGCCATATGTGCGGCAGAGGAACCAAAAAACGGAACGCCTCAAAACGTCCCGCAGCGAGTGACCGCCAAACAGCGGTGCACGACCTCGCCGATAGTCCGGCAATCAAACGGAGCCGGGTAGAGACGCCGGAACCATGACATCCGGCATATATCGACCTCTATTTAATTCGGTGCTTCCGCCCGATGTTCAGCAGAATTCTATGTGTCCGCCGTCGTCCATCGAACGAATACGCGCAAGCGACTCCACACGCACTCCGCTCTTGCGAATAGTATCTCCGCCCGGCTGAAACGCCTTTTCTATAGCGATCGCCGCGCCCACGACCTCAGCACCCGCAAGCTCAACAATCCGGATAAGTCCCTCAAGCGCCGCGCCGTTCGCGAGAAAGTCATCTACTATAAGCACCCTATCTCCAGGTTTGAGAAACTCACGGGAGACAAACACGTTATAGTCGCGCCCATGCGTATAACTATGTACTGTGGTGGAGAGAACGTCTCCCGCGATATTGACCGTCTCGGTCTTCTTTGCGAAGAGAGCAGGGCAGCCGAACTTCTGGGCTACGATGCTTGCAATGCCGATACCCGAGGCTTCAATAGTGAGGACCCGGGTAACACGCTCACCCTCAAACAGACGCCGCCACTCATCGGCCATCGCCTCGAACAACGCTATGTCCATCTGATGGTTAAGAAATGAATCGACTTTTAGTATACCTCCCGCGCGCACCTTTCCGTCGCGCCGGATACGCTCTTCAAGAAGTTTCAAAGCAAGATCCTCCGCCGGTAAAAGTTTGCCGGGATATGTAACAATTGATAGTGTAGCGGAATTCCGCTCACTTTTCAAGCTGCTTTTTTGCATAATTTGAAAGTTCATGCAAACTGTTTTTCGGGAAAAAGCACAAATATCCCGGCTCTCCAACGCCACTCTACGCTGCGCAGCGTCTACGCTACGGCGCAACGTCAAGGTGAACTGCACACGGTTGACAAGCCGGTTTTTTTGGGCTATTATTAAGCGTAACATGGTTTTTTTACCCGTATATGTATTTTAGAAAGGAAGTTTTCCAGCATGGCAAAGGAAAAGAAGCTCGTTGAGGCTATCACGCCGATGGAGCAGGACTTCGCCCAGTGGTTCACCGATGTGGTGCTAAAAGCGGAGCTCATCGACTATTCTTCGGTAAAGGGGCTTACCGTGCTGCGACCGTACGGCTTTGCCATATGGGAGAATATACAGGCGTGGCTGGACGCGGAGTTTAAGCGCACCGGGCATGAAAACGTCTCCATGCCACTCCTCATCCCCGAGAGTCTCCTTCAGAAGGAGAAGGACCACGTCGAGGGCTTTGCGCCCGAGGTCGCATGGGTGACGTACGGCGGCTCGGAGAAGCTCCAGGAGCGCCTCTGCGTCCGCCCCACCTCCGAGACCCTCTTCTGTGAGCATTACAGCCACATCGTCCATAGCTACCGCGACCTGCCCAAGCTCTACAATCAGTGGTGCTCAGTCATGCGCTGGGAAAAAACCACCCGACCGTTCCTCCGCGGTCGTGAGTTCCACTGGCAGGAGGGTCACACCCTCCACGAAACCGAGCAGGAGGCACGCGAAGAGACCATCCAGATGCTGAACATTTATGCGCGACTTGCTGAGGAAGTTCTCGCAATGCCGGTCATCAAGGGTCCCAAGACCGAGAGCGAACGGTTTGCAGGTGCAGAGGACACATACGCGATAGAGTGCATGATGCACGACGGCAAGGGGCTACAGGCAGGCACCAGTCACTTCTTCGGCGACGGCTTTGCCCGCGCGTTCGACATTCAGTATACCGGTCGCGACAACCAGCTCCACGTCCCGTACCAGACCTCATGGGGGGTCTCCACCCGCCTCATTGGTGGTCTCATAATGACACACGGTGATGATTCGGGTCTCGTCCTGCCGCCGCGCATTGCTCCGGTTCAGGTGATCGTCATACCGATAGCCTCTCATAAGCCGGGCGTGAATGAAAAGGCGGCTGAGCTTGTGGACACACTGAAAGCCGCCGGCGTCCGTGCAAAGGGTGACTTCACCGACAACTCTGCCGGTTGGAAGTTCAGCGAGTACGAGATGAAGGGCGTCCCGCTCCGCATTGAGATAGGTCCGCGCGACATAGAGAACGGCGTCTGCGTTGCAGTCCGCCGCGACAACCGCGAAAAGGAGACCATCTCGCTCGACGCGCTCGCCGGTCGCATCGGCGCGCTGCTCGACGAGGTCCAGCAGGGTCTGTACGAGAAGGCTCTTGCAAACCGCCTGGCGCACACCTACACCGCTACCACCCTCGAGGAGGCGCGCGAAAAGGTATCCGCTCACGCCGGACTCGTTAAAATGATGTGGTGCGGAGATGCCGCATGCGAGGAGAAGGTCAAGGAGGTCACCGGGCTCGGCTCGCGCTGCATACCGTTTGAGCAGGAGCACATCTCCGATGTCTGCCCGGTGTGTGGCAGACCGGCAAAGCACATGGTCTATTGGGGCTTCGCGTACTAAATATATCCCCGGAAATAAAAAGAACGCCAACGAGCGGGAACCAACCGGTTCCCGCTCGTTTTTCAGTTTTGCCCGGAGCCGTATATCATGTGGGCGCAAAAATACCGGGGACCCGAAGGTCCCCGGTATCTTAGTCACTTGGACTTAAATTTGATCTCGCGTCGCTACCAATTAATAAACGACGTAGATCTCCTTGACAGCGCCGTTGGTATCAAGAACAAGCGAAGTGTTCTTAACTGCGCCGATTGCAATGTTCTCAACAGTGCCCACGGTCACAGCGCCGGTGATGCCGTTGACCATGTAAGCCACGGTGGAGGCATTGTAAGCGTAGGAAGCAGTAATGTTCTTATCCGCATCCGTGAACGCGATGACGCCATTAGCAGCAATTGCCGGAGCGCCAACAATGTTCTTCACATTGACCGGAGCCGCCGTAAGCGTTGCGTAACCGTTGGTGTCGTAGGTCACGGTGTAGATACCGACGGTATAAGCCTCAGTGTTGCCTTCAAGAACGTTAACTGAGCCAGCTGCACCATTGACCACTGCCCGGAAAGCGTTATACTTGATAGCGCCAGCCGCGTAGAGAGTCGGAGTAGCGCTGCTTATGAAAGCATAGCTGGTGGTTGCGCCGTATCCAACAAAGTCGCTCGCGTCGATGTACGCATAAGTGGTGATGCCGTTAGGCGCAACTATAGCAGAAACATTAACGTCCTGACCAACTGCAGTCTTCGGCAGAGCCGCATATCCGGTGTAAACAGCATAACCATAAGCAGCAGGAGCATCGCTAATCATATACTTCACCACAAACACGGTGTTCGAGTTAGCGATGTTATTGCCGTCAAACTGAGCCTTGGTGTTGTCAATAGCAACATTGTTATTGTTTGTGACACTAGTAACCTCGGTCAGCATATAGTTGCCGGTTGCGTCGACAACATAGGTGTACCACGCACCGATACCACGATTGTTGATGTAATCTGCGGCGGTGTAGGTGGTGTTGCCAATCTTGATGCTGGAAACCTTGACTATCGGAGTAGTGCCATCGGTGAGGGCAATACGAGCCTCAATATAACCGCTGCCGGTTATACCAGTCTTACCAACAACAACGGCCTCGTCAAGAACCGCATAGTTGAGAGCAGCCACGGTCTCCTTGTAGCTTATAACGTATCCACCAGCGTCAAGGTAGATGGTAGCATCGGTGTTGAAAGCAATATCCGCAATGGTCTTGTCAGCAACAATCCACTTACCGGACTGAGTGTAAGTAGCGCCACCAAAGGTCATG